>DATMZU010000272.1:0-5303 GCA_035607435.1 Thermoanaerobaculia bacterium
GACGCTGTTCATGACCCTGCTCGCCGGCTTCTCGCTCCTGCTCTCGCGCTACGGCGGCGAGGAGGACGTGGTGGTCGGCACGGACATCGCGAACCGGAACCGCATCGAGCTCGAAGGGCTCATCGGCTTCTTCGTCAACAACCTGGTGCTGCGCATCGACCTGTCCGGCAATCCCAGTTTCCGCGAGCTGCTGCGGCGGGTGCGCGAGATGACCCTCGGCGCCTATGCCCACCAGGATCTGCCGTTCGATCAACTGGTCAAGGCTTTCCGCTCGCGGCGGAACCTGGGCCAGACGCCGCTCTTTCAGGTCCTGTTCGTCCTCCAGAACGCCCCGGCGCCGCCGCTGCGTTTTTCGGGGCTGGACCTGCGCCCGGTCGAGATCGATTTCGGCATGTCCAAGTTCGATCTCGCGCTCTTCCTGGTCGAGCGCCGCGAGGGCCTGGTCGGGAGCTGGCACTACAGCACGGACCTCTTTCGGCCGGACACCATCGCCCGGGCGACCGGACATCTCATGAATCTCCTGGCGAGCGCCGCGGAGCGGCCGGATGCGCGGTTGAGCGAGATCGAGATGCTCTCCGGGCCAGAGCGCGAGCTGCAGGAGCGGAAGCGCCAGGAACGCGACGAATCCTCCCTTGGAAAACTCAAGAACATCCGCCACCGGCGTGCCGTTCTCGCTTAAAGGCAGCAGATTCCCATGACCCCCGCCATCGAGAACGAGAACGTTCAGCAGGTCCGGCTTTCGCCCCAGCAGCGGCGCCTTTGGCTCCACGACGGCCAGAGCGCGGCTTTCGCCGCCCAATGCGCCGTGTCGATCGAAGGCGATCTCGACGTCGCCGCCCTGCGCCGCGCGGTGGAGCGGGTCGTCGCCGGACACGAGATCCTGCGCACCGCGTTTCGCCGCCCGGTGGGAATCAAAGTCCCCACGCAGACGATCCTCGCCGAGGGCGTGGCGCGGTGGCGGGAGCTGGATTCCGCGGGGCGGTCCTGGGAGACGCTGTTCGAGCAGGAGCTTTGCCGTCCGACCGACGTCGAAGAAGGATCACCCCTGTCGGTCGCCCTGGTCCGCGTGGACCTCGGGCGTCACCTGCTGCTCTATCGGCTGCCGGCGCTCTGTTCCGATCGCCGCACCCTTGGCAATCTGCTCGATCTGATCGTCCGGGCCTACGCGGACGGCGCGGGGGGAGACGACGAACCGCTCCAGTATGCCGATTTTTCGGAATGGCAGAACGAGCTGCTCGGCGAAGCGGACGAGCACGCGGAGGCCGGCAGGGCTTTCTGGGCGCGCCAGGATCTCGCCGGCCCGGCCGGCAATTCGGAAGGTCGGGCCGAGCCGTTCCGGCCGGCCGTCCTCGGCCTCGCGCTGCCCGAGGGGCTTCCGGAAGACCTGCTGCCGGGCCTCTGGACGATCCTGCTCGAACGGCTGGAGGCGCGGCGCGATCCGGGGATCGGCCGGGTGCTCGACGGCCGGAAGTTCGATGATCTTCAGGGGGCGCTCGGGCTGTTCGCCAAGTGTCTGCCGCTACGTCTGCCGCTCGATTCCGCCTGGAGCCTCGGCGAGGTGCGGGACCAGCTTCAACAGGCCGAGACGGAGGCCCGCGAGTGGCAGGAGTACGCGGCCTGGGAGCCCGAGCAGGCGGCTTTTCCTCTGCAGTTCGAGACCGCGGAGATCGGCGCCGAAAGGGCGTCGCTCGGGGTCGTCTTCCGTCCGCTCCGGCAGTACACGTGCAGCGAACCGTTCCGGATCAAGCTCAGCGTCGTCCGCCACGCCACCGAGGTTCGCGCCGAGCTGTGGTACGACGCGGCGCGGCTCACCCGCCGGGAGGCCCTCGGCTGGGCGGCGCGCTTCGAGGCTCTGGCTCGCGAGGCGATCTTTCGGCCCGCGGCGTCCTTGGCGAGCTACGCGACGCTGGGAGCGGCCGAGCGGCAGCGGATGCTGGTGGAGGCGAACGACACGGCGACCCCCTTCGCGGAGGACGAGACCGTCCATCGCCTGTTCGAGCGGCAGGCCGCGCGGACTCCCGAAAGCCCCGCCGTGGCCTACGAGGGCCGGCAGCTCACGTACGCGGAGCTGAACCGTCAAGCCAACCGTCTCGCCCATTTCCTGCGGGAACGCGGGGTGGGACCGGAGACCCGGGTGGCGATCTGCCTCGACCGGTCGGCCGAGCTGATCGTTGCTCTCTTAGGCGTGCTCAAAGCCGGCGGGGCGTATCTGCCGCTCGATCCGGCCCTCCCGTCCGAGCGTCTGCGCGGCATGCTCGCCGATGCGCGGGCGCGGCTCGTGGTGACCGACGAACGGCTGAGCGCGTTCCTGCCGGAGGCGAACGTGCCGCTCGTCCGCCTCGATCGCGACGGGGACTCGATCGCCCGCTGCCCCGACACCGATCCGGCTCCGGCCGCGACCGCTTTGAACCTCGTCTACGTGCTGTTCACCTCGGGCTCGACGGGGCGCCCCAAGGGGGTCGCCGTCACCCATCGAAACCTGCTCAACTACGTCCGCGGGGTCTCCGCCCGGCTCGACCTGCCGCCCGGGGCGGCCTACGCCACGGTCTCCACGTTCGCCGCGGATCTCGGCAATACGGTGATCTTTCCGGCGCTGTGCGGCGGCGGATGCCTGCACGTCATCGCCCAGGAGCGGGTGAGCGATCCGGCGGCGCTCGCCGAGTACTTCCGGCGCCATCCGATCGATTGCCTGAAGATCGTCCCCTCGCACTTCGAGGCGATGCTGCCCGAGCAGGGCGGCGGCGGAATCCTTCCCCGGCGCCGCCTGGTGCTCGGCGGCGAGGCCGGCCGGAAGAGCCTGGTGGATCGCCTGGTTGCGGAAGGCGCGGGCGGCATCGTGCTGAACCATTACGGGCCGACCGAGGCGACGGTAGGCAGCACGACCTATCGCCTCGGGCAAAGCGCCGACGAGCACGCTCTCCCGGCCCTTCCGCTTGGCCTCCCTCTGGCCAACCAGCGGGTCTACCTGGCGGATCAGGCGCTGCGGTCGGTGCCTTCCGGAACGCCCGGCGAGTTGCTCTTGGGCGGCGCGGGCATCTCGCGCGGCTATCTCGACCAGCCCGCCGTGACGGCCGAACGGTTCCTCCCCGATCCTTGGAGCGACGAGCCGGGAGCGCGCCTCTACCGCACCGGCGACCGCGCCCGCTTCCTGCCCGACGGCAACTTGGAGTTCCTCGGCCGCATCGATTTTCAGGTCAAGGTGCGGGGCTTCCGCATCGAGACCGGCGAGATCGAAACGGCGCTCGTGCGCCACGCCGCGGTGCGCCAGGCGGTCGTTCTGGCGCGCGAGGATCGCCCCGGGGATCTCCGGCTCGTGGCCTACGTCGTCCCCCGCGACCGGGAGACGGTGACCCCCGCCGAGCTGCGGGAGCTGCTCAAGGCGAGCCTGCCCGAATACATGATCCCCGCCGCGTTCGTCAGCCTCCGCGCGCTCCCCTTGACGGCGAACGGCAAGTTGGACCGGGCGGCGCTGCCCGAGCCCGAGAGGGCGCGCACCCAACCCGGCGCTACGGCGGCGCCGCGCAACGGGGACGAGGAGATCCTGGCGGCGATCTGGGCGCGGGTGCTGCGCATCGAGACGGTGGGGATTCACGACAATTTCTTCGAGCTCGGCGGCGACTCGATCCTGGTGATCCAGGTCATCGCGCAGGCCGCCCGGCACGGGCTCGGCTTCACGCCGAAGCAGTTCTTCGACCACCAGACGGTGGCGGAGCTGGCCGCTCTGGCGGGGCGCGCCGCTCCGGGCGCGGCGGCCGCGGCAACGGATCGTCCGGAGAACGGACCGGTGCCTTTGACCCCGATCCAGAGCTGGCTGCTCGAACAGGATCTCCCTTGCCCGGACCATTGGAACCAGGCGGTCTTCCTGCGCCTTTTGGAACCGCTGGACGTCCCGTCGCTGCGAGGGTCTCTCCGCCTGCTCGGCGAGCAGCACGACGCTCTGCGCCTGCGATTCGGCAAGGATTCAGGTCCTTGGCGGCAGACCCTCGGAGCGAGCCGCGAAGAGGGCGATGCGCCGCTTTCGCGCATCGATCTCGCGGCGCTTCCCGCGGCCGTCCGGCGGCAGGCGCTCGAAGCGGGGGCGGCGGCGTTCCAGCGCACCTTGAGCCTCGCGCGCGGACCGCTCTTTCGCGCGGCGCTCTTCCGCCTCGGGCCGGACGATGCCGGCCGGCTGCTGCTGATCGCCCATCACCTCGTGGTGGACGGCGTCTCGTGGCGCATCCTGCTGGATGACCTTCTCACCGCCTATCGCGATTTGGCGGGCGGGCGGCCCGCGGTGCCGGCGCCCCGGGGCACTCCGTTCGCCGAGTGGGCCGAGCGCCTCGCCGGGTATTCGGCGTCGCCGGAGCTGCTCGCCGAGGCCGATCACTGGGAGAGCGTGGCGGCGGCCATCGAGCCGCTGCCGCTCGACAGGAAAGGCGGCGCCGATACGGTCGCCCGCGAGCGGAGCCTGCTCACCCGGCTCGACGCCGAGGAGACCGCGGCGCTTCTCCAGGAGGCTCCGGCGGCCTACCGGACGCAGATCAACGACCTGCTGCTGACCGCGCTCGCCCAGGCGTTCGAGATTTGGACCGGAAGCCCGCGCCTGCTGATCGACATGGAGGGCCACGGGCGCGAGGATCTCTTCGACGGCGTGGACCTCTCGCGGACCGTCGGCTGGTTCACCACCCATTTTCCGGTGCTCCTCGACCTCACCGAGACCGAAGGGGTGGGAGAGGCGATCCGCGCGGTCAAAGAGCAGCTTCGCCAGGTTCCGGCGCGCGGCATCGGCTACGGCATCCTGCGCTACCTCGGCGACGGCGCGGATGCGGCGCGCGATCTGCGCGGCGCCCGTCCGCCCCAGGTGGCCTTCAACTACCTCGGGCAGCTCGACCAGGCTTTTCCCGAGGACTCGCCCTTCGCCCCGGCGCCCGAATCGAGCGGGCCGTCGAGCGATGCGCGAGCGCCGCGCCGGTGCCCGATCGAAGTGGTTGGCCGCGTGCTCGATTCGCGGCTGCAGATCTCCTGGCGCTACAGCGCGGATCTCCACGAGCGGGCGACGATCGAGCGGCTGGCGGAGGACTATCTGAACGCCCTGCGGGCGTTGGTCGAGCACTGCCGGTCGCGCGAGAAGGGCGGCTTCACGCCGTCGGATTTTCCTCTCGCCGGCCTGGATCAGAGTCAACTGGAAAAGATCGCGGGCCGAGTCGGGCAGGCGCGGGCCAAGAGCTGACGGCCAAGAGCTGACCTATGCGCTCCGACAACATCGAGGACATCTACCCGCTCTCCCCGGTTCAGCAGGGGATTCTCTTCCATACCCTGTATGC
>DATMZU010000296.1:0-3390 GCA_035607435.1 Thermoanaerobaculia bacterium
CGCGACGATCCACGGTGCTGGAAAACGTCATTCTGTCAGGGATAGGCGGCACCTCGGGCGCGATGGTCGCGGGCGCGATCTTCACCCTGCCGGCCCTCTACATCCTGAATCTCGACCCCCACCCGGTACAGACGACGTTCATCTGCCTGGCGGGCGGCGCGCTCGGCGTGCTGTTCCTGATCCCTCTGCGACGCTATTTCGTGCGCGAGATGCACGGCCAGTTCCCCTACCCGGAGGCGACCGCGATCACCGAGGTGCTGGTGACCGGAGAGAAGGGAGGCTCCCAGGCGGCGCTGCTGCTCCAGGCGACGGGAATCGCCGCGGTCTACGACTTCTTCGTCACCACCTTCCAGGTGTGGAAGGAGACGATCGACTTCCAGTTCATCGGCGTGGTCAAGTCGATCGGCGACAAGGCCAAGGCGGTGCTGCGGTTCGACGCGATCGCGTTCATCCTCGGCCTCGGCTACGTGATGGGCCTGCGCTCGTCGATGATCCTGTGCGCGGGCGGCGTGCTCTCGAACCTGGTGCTGGTGCCGTTGATCTGGATGATCGGCCGCCATTTCCCCGACGTGGTCTATCCGGGGACCAAGGCGATCGCCGCAATGTCCGCCAACGAGATCTTCCGCGGCTACGTACGGTTCATCGGGGTCGGCGCGATCGCGACCGCGGGGATCATCGGGATCATCAAGTCGCTGCCGATCGTGGTGGGCTCTTTCTCGATCGCCGCGCGCGCGTTCCGCAAGGGGGAGGATGCGAGCCAGGAGCGCACCGACCGCGACATCTCGGTGGGCATCATGCTCGGCGGAGTGATCCTCTCCGCCCTCGCCGCGGGCATCTTCTTCAACTCCCTCGGCGCCTCGCTGTTGGTCGTGGTGATCGGCCTCGGGCTCACGCTCCTCTTCTCGTTCTTCTTCGCCTCGGTGGCGGCCAACGCGATCGCGACCACGGCGCGCAACCCGGTCTCCGGCATGACGATGCTGACGATCATCATCTCCTCCGTCGTGCTGCTCCGCTTCGGCCTCACCGGCACCACCGGCATGTTCTTCGTCATGGCGATCGCGGGCGTCGTCTGTACCGCACTTTCGGTCTCGGGACAGACGATTACCGACTTGAAGACCGGCTACTGGCTCGGCTCGACCCCCTCCGCCCAAGAGAAGGTGAAGTTCCTGGGCGTGTTCGTCTCAGCGATCACCGTCGCGGCGACCATCATGCTGCTCGCCAAGGCGTTCCAGTTCGGCGAGGCGATCCCGGGCGATCCGCGCCAGGTGCTCGCGTCGCCGCAGGCCTCGATCATGAAGGCTCTGGTCGAAGGCTTCATGAGCCATCAGCCGATCGCCTACATCCTGTTCGGCGCGGGCGCAATGATCGCGCTCGTGATGGAGATGCTCGGCGTCCCGGCGCTGATCTTCGCGCTCGGCATGTACCTGCCCCTGGAGCTGAACTCCCCCGCCCTGGTCGGCGGCTTCCTCGCCCACTTCATCGAGAAGCGCTCGCGCGGCGTGGGCGGCGAGAGCGGGCGGTCGATGCGCGAGCGCGGCGTGATCATCGCCTCAGGGCTCATGGCGGGAGGCGCACTCGGCGGGGTGTTCGGCGCGGCGTTCCGCCTGTTCCCCTGGTACTCGGAAGACAAGATCAAGCTGCCGTTCTACGACAACGACCCGGTATCGCAATCCGTTTCGGCGCTGCTGTTCCTTGCCCTCTGCGTCTACGTCTGGGTGAGCGCGGTGCGTGAACGCAAGGTGGCCCAATGATCGAAAACCCGGTGGAGGCCGCCCTCTCCGCCGCGATCGCGGAGGCGGTTTTAGGGATCGACACGCTCTGGGGCGGCGATGTGATGAACCCTTCGGGGGTCGGCCGGTTCATCGCCGACTCCTGGTTTTCCGATCAGACCTTGCCCCGCGCCTACACGAACTACACGGCCGCCGCGGTGCGCGAGATCGGGGGCGTGTCCGCCAAGGATCGAGAGGCGGCGATTCATGCGATCGATCCGTATCTCGCCGCGGTGGACGTGCGTAGCGCGATCGATCAGGTCAGGGCCGCGGGAGCCGCGAAGTCCACCCTCCGCGAACGCTACCTCGCCTCCTTGGGCGATTGCCTCGAAGTCATGTGGGATCTCGCGATGGAGCAGCTCGGACGGGGCGAGCCGGTCCCCTACGAGCGGGCGGTGGTCGCCTCGACGGGCAAGCTGCCCGAACCATCGGCCCCCACCGCGAAGCGCGAACGGGTGGCGGCGCTGCTCGCCAAAGCGGGGTACGGCGGTACGGACTTGAACGCCGAAGTGGACGCCTGGCGGCGCGAGCGGCTGGCGCCGAAAAAGTCGATCCGCGCGCTCGGCGCCGCGTTCATCGCCGAGCAGGACGCGCTCACCCAGAAGCACGTGGCGCCGTTCCTTCCCGAAGCGCTGCGCGGCGTGCCGCGGGCGAACATTCAATTCCTGCCGATTGAAGACGCCTGGTTTTCCGGCTCGATGAACTACCTCGGCCGGGCACGGAAAAGCGACGGCTCGCCGGAATATGAGGCGACCTACGAGATCAACGCGAAGCTCGAGATCTCGGTGCCCGAATTCGCCCAGCTGGTGAGCCACGAGGTGGTGCCCGGCCACGTCGCGACGTTCGCCTTACTCCAAGCGCTCTACGTGCAGGGCAAGGTCGGTTTCGAGGGCTCGGTGCTGACCATGAACACCCGCTCGGCGACCCTGTTCGAGGGGATCGCGAACAACGCCCTCCTCATGGCCCACGGCGTAGTTGAAGTGGCCGAGCTCCCGGATGAGGATCAGCAGATCGGCCTCCTACTCGCCCTGCTCCAGGACGACGCGAAGAATCAGTCGTCCTATCTCACCTGGAAGGAAGGGTGGGCGCAGCCGGAGGTGGCGACCCTTCTGCGCAAGGACTATCTGGTCACCGAAGAGCGCGCGGGCAAGCTCTCCGGAGCCTGGGGCCGCCACCCGCTGCTCGGTCGGATGTATCTCCCCGCCTACCGCGCGGGCACCGACCGGGTGGCCGACCTGCGGCGGAAGCACCCGCCGGAGAAGTTGATCCCGGCGCTCTTCGGGGCGTTAGGGTTGGTGGACGTGGTGACGATTGATGAGGTGTTATAGGGGGAGCGGAAAAAATTGACCGGGAACCTAGGGCGTTGCCCTAGGCTATTATAAATTGGGCCTTTGGCCCTTTAAAAACTCGTCTCGGATAACCTTTCGAATCGCTGCTTTTGAGGACCGAAGTTCCGCAAAATAATAGCCTAGGGCAACGCCCTAGTGTAGTGCGTCCAATTTGTTGAACCTTAAGCGACTCTCATTCGTAGAATCCTATGGGAGGATTTGAGGATGCGAGTCGCGCCAGAGATCTTACTTTCGCCCGAGGAGAAACAGCTACTGGAGAGGTTTGCTCGCGG
>DATMZU010000322.1:0-19251 GCA_035607435.1 Thermoanaerobaculia bacterium
TAATAGCCTGGGGTGAAGCCCCAGGTTACAGGCCGGCTCCTCGTCGCAAAGGACTGAAAGTCCGCTCCATCCCTTATCACCAACCTCCGCCCCAAAGCGTCGGCGGCGCCAGCTCGACGACGTTGCCACCCGGATCGCGGAAGTAGATCGACGTTCCCCCAACCTCCCAGGCGACTTCGGTCTCGATCTCGACTCCGCTCTGCGCGAGGTGCTCACGCCAAGCGGGCAATTCTTCCTCGGCCGCAAGGAACGCGACATGGCCGACCCCCTCCGTACCGTGGCTGGGCATGCGGGGGTGCGCCTTCTTCGTCTCGTCGGGATCGAAGAGCAATAGAGCCCCCGCGCCGCAGCGGAGCACCACGCCCCGAGGGGAGAAATCCGAGAGGACCTCAAGCCCGAAGACCCGGCGGTAGAAATCGACCGTGGCGGCAAGGTCGGAGGTGTAGAGGCAGGTTTCGAAGATCCGTTCGGCGCGCAGTTCAGAGCCTCCGGGTTCGGCTAGTGGTTGGCCGTTTATTTGACCGACGGCTATGAGGGGAGTATTCTAATAGCGCAGGCAAGCGCGGGAACAACGCCAGGTCGCTCGACCAGAGCGGCAGCCCCTAGCGGGTGGGATCCTGGAGCCCGGGGCCTGCGCTTCTTTTTCTACTCTCCTACCGGACCAGAAGGCCACCAAGATCTTCGCCTGGGCGAAGATGGCTTTCGGCTTCCCGAGGCCAGATCTTGATTCCGTAGCCTCGGTAGATTCCTTGGCTCCGATACACCACCGGGCGAAGCATCCTCACATAGCGATCCTCTGTGTGCCCGAACCGGCTGGGCTCCACTGCCTTGAAAAAACTGCTGGCCAGGGCGTCGGCAATTTGGAGTCCCATTCGACGACCCGCAGAGAACGCGGCGATCTCATCGCAGCGCAACGACTCCCAATGCACGTTGGTCGGCTGGGCCGCGATCAGCCTCAGGTAAGCGCGCAGCTCTTCGTAGCTCATCCCCGAACGGTTCGAGAAAACGATCTCCGCCGTACCATCCCCCTCGCCATCACGTCGGCGGTCGCGGCAGAGCCACGAAACACGCTCCAGTAGGAGGCGGACCGCATAAAAATAGAGCCGGTTGCCTTCGCGGAAGGTCTCGGGTTCGAGGATTGAGGGTTTGTGGACGAGTACGGTGATCGCCCGTAAAGGCGACCGTGCGATCCTTTCCAGAAAGGGGAGTCGGTGCTCGTGCCTCAGGTCACGGAAGTGGAGCGGCTTCTTCTCGTGGCGTTCCAACAACGCCCTGACCTCGTCCACCAACTTCACCGTCTCGAGCTCGTTGCTCTTGCGGAGCACGACGGCCGAAAGCACGAACCACCGGGAGGCTCCTCCCTCGAAAGAGAAGCCTTCGTCTCCGGACTCGTCAACGTAGACCACGTAGCTCGCCGCCATTTGAGGGAATCATCATAACCGCTCGCCGCCGCATTGGCCCCCTCTGCGGATACACTCCCCCGCCATGACCCCACAGCCTGAGCCGCGCCTTTCGACCTGGCAAGCCCTGGTCCGCGCCATGACGTCTTGGCGGACCGCCTCGGTCTCTTTGATGTCGTTCTCGTCCGGTCTGCCGCTCGGGCTAGTGTGGATCGCGATTCCGGATTGGATGACCAAGATCGGCGTCGATCTGCGGGTCGTCGGCCTGATTACGCTCGCGCAGGCGCCTTGGACGTTCAAGTTCCTCTGGTCGCCGCTCATGGACCGATATGTCCCGCTCAAGAGGCTGGGCCGGCGGCGGGGGTGGATCGCGATCGCGCAGGTGGCACTCTTTGCGACGACCCTTTCGCTTGCCGGAGTCGGAGGGCATCCGGATGCCCCTTGGGTGGTCGGGGCCCTCGCGCTTGCGGTGGCGCTTGCCGCAGCGACCCAGGACATCGCGCTCGACGCCTACGCGGTGGACGTGCTGCGCCCCGAGGAACAAGGCGTGGCGGTCGGTGCCCGCACCGCGATCTACCGCGCGGCGATGTACCTCGCGGGCGGTTTCTCGATCACTCTCGCGGGGATGACGTCGTGGCCGTTGGTCCTCGTACTGCTCGCCGTCTGCTACCTGCCGCTGATCGCGATCACCTGGAAAGCGCCGGAACCGGAAGGGCAACCCCCGGCCCCGAAAACGCTGCGCGAGGCGGTCTGGCTTCCGTTTCTCGGCTTTCTCTCCCGCCATCGGGCGCTCGAAATTCTGGCGTTCGTGCTGTTTTACAAGTTCGCCGACCAGTTGGCGCAGACGCTTCAACGTTCGTTCCTGGTGCAGGCCGGCTACAGCGACTTCGATCGCGGCGTGGCGCTCGCGACGGTCGGCCTGTTCGGCAATCTGATCGGCGTCTTCTTCGGCGGAGCGCTCACCACCACGCTCGGCCTCGGTCGCTCGCTCTGGCTGTTCGGGTTCCTCCAGATCTTCTCGAATTTGGGCTACGTGATCCTCTCGGTCCAGCCCGGACCGAACCGCTGGCTGATGTACGCCGCGATGGCGTTCGAGACCCTCGCTTCCGGCATGGGCACCGGGGCTTACGGCGTGCTGCTGCTGCGCCTCACGCAGAAACGTTTCTCGGCCACGCAATACGCCCTCTTCTCCAGCCTGTTCGGCCTGCCGCGGCTGCTCTCGGGACCAATCACCGGTTTCCTGGTTCACGCGATCGGCTGGACCAGCTTCTTCTGGTTCTCGATCTTCGCCGGCATCCCCGGCATGATCCTGCTCGCCCGCTTCGTCCCTTGGGGCCAACGCGAGCCGGAATTCTCGATCGAGCCGCCCAAATTCAAGGAACCTCTCTCCGCCGCCCAGCTCGCGATCCGCGGCGTGCTCGGAGCGATCGGAGGATTGGCGTTCGGAGCGCTGATTCGGGCGACGCTCCGCGCGCTCGAAGGGGTGAAAGACGGCAAACCGTTCGCGCCGATGGCGGAGCTGCTGACGTTCCTGCAGCCCGTTGATCTGAAAGGCTGGATGTCGCTCGTGGCATTGATCACCTTCGCCGCCGTCTGCGGAATGTTTACCGCGGCGGTGGTGGCCGCTCGGCATGGGGCGGGGGCGGAGGTGGCGAAAGAGATCCTTCCCACGTGAGGCGGAGGCGCCCGCGCTAAAGTTAGAATAGAGGCCGAGGAGATGGCTATGACGATGCGAGACAGCCTTCACCATCTGGCCGACGACCTTCCCGAGACTGAGATCCGTCGGGCCAAGCTCCTGCTCGCGGTTCTCCAGGAGACGGCTGAGCCACTGGATCGTCATGCCCAAGGGTTCGTAGGCTCGCTGTTCCTTGTCGCCATCAGACCTTCTCGACGATAACGTCGTGAGCATATTGAGCGAGGGCGGCGAGGTCGCCCGGATCCGAGGTGAGTACCGTTCCGCCGGGCTCGGCCAAGGCGACTACGAGCGCATCGACGGCGGAGCCTCGCCGCGCCTGCCGCCGCAACAAAGCGGCTCGCCGTGCAAGCGGTTCGCCGATCTCCTCCACGATGTCGCACGTTTTGAGAAAGCTGTTGGGGAGAGCATCCCGACCCGGATGCCCTTGCAAACACTCCACCAGCACGATGGAGGGAACCAGGGGCGGCCACAGATTCTCTTCGCGCAGTGCCGAGATCAGCGCCGCTACCTGCTGTGACCGCTCCGCCAGACGGCTGACTCCACCTGAATCGAGCACCAGCACGACAATCAGCCCGCTTTACGGACTGGGCGCCGGGAAAGCCGCTGCGCGACCGCTGCGGCGCGCGTACGCTCTGCTGCGGCGGGTGGTCCCACCTCGGCGATCAGATTCGCAACGTAGCGGTCGGTCTCGGTGAGCAACTCAAGCCGACGCAGCTCCGCACGAACAGCCTTCTGAAGCAACTCCGAGGCCGGTAGACCGCGGGCCTTCACCTGCTCGTACATTTCGTCGGGAAGGTAAACCTGCATGCGGGCCATACGCCTAAGTATACACACACTCGATACCGCAGATCGCACGCGAGGGGACTTCGCGCGGATGCCTCGTCGACCGCGCAGCTTGCTGCGACGGCACCGATCTGAGCGCGTACCAGGCGGCCTGGGCGGTCGGCTGCTGAGCGGACGGCCGATTGGACTCTCCGATACGCCGCGCGAGATTTCCTGAGTCAGCTGACCGATCCGCCGAGTACGCAGTTCGATCTTCGGGTCCGGATTACCGCTCTGCTGAACAGACCCAAGGATTTTCTCCTTCAAAAGACCGTTCCGCCGGACCGGGGGAATGGTCTTTTCTTGGAAAAGACCCCTACGCTGGGCCAGCGGAAGGGTCTTTTTCTTCAAAAGACTCCTACGCCAGAGTCGCGGAGGAGTCTTTTTTCACAAAAGGCCATTACGCGGGGCCAGTGGAATGGTCTTTTTAGTGGAAAGACCGTTCCGTGAAACGAGCGGAGGAGTCTTTTTTCCCAAAAGAACTCTCCGCCCGACCCGCGGAGCGGTCTTTTCTCCTCAAAGACCTCTCCGTCGAAGCGGCGGAGCGGGCGGTGCCGTAGGCCGACCGCGCGGCTGGCTCCGAGGGAGGTATCGAAATGTTACGGCGGGCAACGGCTTCGCACGGTACTCTCTTCGATGAACCCGCGGATCGTTTTCCGCACTCCGCTCGAAGGAGATCTAAACCATGAAGCCGAGAGCCAAGAAGCTCCAACTGTCGAAAGAGACGCTACACCTGCTGCAGGACACCGAGCTGGGCAAGATCGCGGGGGGTAGCGACCTCTCCTGTCAGACTCTTTGCGTCAGCTGCAACTGTGCGACCACCAGCGTGAGGATCTGCTGCGCCACGGAAAATGCCTAGCCTCTTCGCCGGAAGGGCGGCGGCCGGTCCAACCGTCGCCCGCAAGTCGTCGTAAAGGCACGGCTTCACCAGCTTTTGCGTGGCTTCATTGCGCACCATTTCTCCGTGACTCCTCGGACTCAAAGGGTAGGGTAAAGCGGCGTTTTGGCCGGGCGCGCTGAATGGCCTATGGCCCTAAGCTCATGGCAAGCAGGAGATCTGTCCCGAAAGAGCGAACGCTCTCAGGGCCGCGAGCAGAAGAACGGAGCGAGCGATGCCCACCCAGCGGAGCGGATCTGTCTCCAACGAGCCCTCCATTTCCGATAGGCGAATCGAGCGGGCCGTCGCCGAGGCTCATCGCGTCGCTCGGATCGGTACCTGGGAATTGGACCTCTCGAACTATGACGCCGTGTGGTCGGAGGAAGGTTATCGGCGGCTCGGCTTTCAACCGGGAGAGGTGCCCCCCACGCAGGAAAACTTCCTCCGCCGCGTCCATGACGAGGATCGGGAAAAGGTAAGTCAAAATCTGGGGCGGTCGATCGGCTCCCGAACGGAGTTGGATCATGAGTTCCGCGTCGTCTGGCCCGACGGCCAGACGCGCTGGCTGCACTCCTGCGGCCGGACGGTGGAGGATGAGAACGGCCAACCGGTTCGCTTCATCGGATTCACTCTCGACATCACCGAGCGCAAGCAGGCCGAGCAGGCGGTCCGGGATAGCGAGCTGCGTTATCGCACCATCGTCGAGACCTCCCACGAGGGGGTTTGGATGCTCGACGAAAAGCTGGTCACGACCTACGTCAACCGGCGGATGCACGAGATGCTCGGCTACGGTCCGGACGAGATGATCGGCCGATATTTCTATGACTTCACGGACGCGGAAGGCCGCGCGCAAGCCACGTTGAATTTGGAGCACCGGTCCGACGGCGTCGCCGTGAGCCAGGAGTCCCGCTTCCTCCGTCGCGATGGCGAAGAGCTGTGGACACTCGTTTCGGCGGCACCGCTTCATGACGGAACGGGTCATTCCATCGGCGCGCTCTGCATGGTGATGGACATCACCGAGCGCAAAAAGGCCGATAACCGACATCTGCAAGACGTTCTGAATGCCGCGACGGACGGCGTGTGGGACTGGGACATCAAGTCCGACAGGGTCCTCTTCAGCGCACGTTGGGGGGAATCGCTCGGCTACTCGCCGGACGAGGTGCCACGAACGGGTGAAGGTTGGCGCCAGTTGGCCCACCCGGACGATCTGTCGCGGGTGGAAGAGGCGCTGGCGGCCCATTTCGACGGCAGCGTCCCCAACTACGAGTGCGAAAACCGCCTGCGGGCAAAGTCGGGCGAATATCGGCCCAACCTCGGCCGCGGCAAGGTGGTGGAATGGGATAGCGAAGGACGCCCCTCGCGCATGGTCGGCACGAATACGGACATCACCCTGCGCAAGCGTGCCGAAGAGGAGCGCCGCAGGGTGGAGCTGCAGCTGCAACACACGCAGAAGCTGGAAAGCCTGGGGATCCTCGCGGGGGGCATCGCCCACGATTTCAACAACCTGCTCGCGGTGATCGTCGGCCATACCGATTTGGCGTTGATCGAGCTGCCGGCCGAATCCTCCGCTCGGGCCTCGATCTCCGCCGCGCTCAGCACCGCGCGGCGCGCCACGGAACTGACCCATCAGATGCTTGCCTATTCCGGTCGCGGCACTTTCGTCGTCGAGCCTCTCGACCTGTCGGCACTGGTGCAGAACACCGCCCAGTTGATCCAGGTCTCGGTCTCCAAGAAATGCGAGCTGAGATGCAACTTGAAAGAGAGCCTGCCCGCGATCGCGGCCGACGCCAGCCAGGTCCGGCAGGTGGTCATGAACCTGATCATCAACGCGTCCGAAGCCTTGGGCGACGAGGACGGCGAAATCGAGGTCGCCACCGGCGTCAGCCGTTTTGACCGCGCTCTTTTGGCCGGAGCCGATTTCGACCCGGATCTACCGGAAGGCGAATACGTCTGGCTGGAGGTCAAGGACAGCGGCGTCGGCATGTCGAACGAAACCCGAGGGAAGGTCTTCGATCCGTTCTTCACGACCAAGTTCACCGGCCGGGGGCTGGGCCTTGCGGCGGTTCTCGGCATCATGCGCGGGCATCGCGGAACCATCTTCAGCTCCAGCGCGCCGGGCAAGGGCACGATGTTCAAAGTGGTGTTCCCAGCCACCGCGTCGCGCGCCGCGGCGGCCGGCGGAGCGCCTTTCTGGGACGAGGCATGGCGGGCCACCGGCACCGCGCTCGTGGTCGATGACGAGGAACCGGTGCAGCAGCTGGTGCACCGAATGCTGGTCAAAATGGGCTTCGACGTCGTGCTGGCCAATGACGGACGGGAAGGCATCGAAGCCCTACGCTCGCACCGGGATCAGGTCCGGCTGGTGGTCCTGGACCTCACCATGCCTCACCTCGACGGCGCCCAGACCTTGCGCGAGATGAGGCTTCTGCGCGAGGACCTCAATGTGATCCTCTCCAGCGGGTACAACGAGGAAACCGCCAGGAGAAACGTCAAGCTCGAAGCGCGGACCGCGTTCCTGCAGAAACCCTACGGTTATGCCGAGCTCCGGACCACCGTCCGGAAAATGCTGGAGCAGGAGACCGAGCCCCCGCTCGCGGCCGCCGCGTAGAGCGCTCCGCCGCGCCGGACGCCAGCTTGGAAGCCCCGCGTTGCGGATCGAGGTCCCCGCCGGGTTACACTCGCGCCCACTTCGAAAGGGGCTCTCCATGCGCCGCACGTTCGCCCTCGTTGCACTCGCTTGCCTTGCCGGTTCGAGCGCCCTCCGCGCCGCGGAGATCCCTTCGCCCGAGGCATTCCTGGGCCATCGGGTCGGGGAGGATAAGAAGCTCGCGCCCTGGCCCAAGGTGATCGAGTACCTGCGCGCGGTGGATGCCGCCTCGGACCGGGTGTCGATCGAATCGGCCGGCACTTCGACGCTCGGCAACGACATGCCGGTGGTCGTCCTCACCTCGGCGGAGAACCAGAAGCATCTCGACCGCTATCGCGAGATCGCCCGGCGGCTGGCGTTCCCCGACGGACTCTCGGAAACGGAGGCGAAAGCGCTGATCGCGGAGGGCAAGACGATCGCGCTGGTCACCTGCACGATCCATTCGACCGAGGTCGGCTCGACCCAGATGGCGATGGAATTCGTGCATGACGTGGCGACCACGGAAGACCCGCGGATGCTCTCCTGGCTTAAGGACGCGATCCTGCTGATCATGCCGTCGATCAACCCGGACGGCCAGGTGATGGTGGTCGATTGGTACAACAAATACCTGGGCACCCCATTCGAGGGGGGAGCTATGCCCTGGCTCTACCACACCTATGTCGGACACGACGACAACCGCGACTACTACATGCTGACCCAGAAGGAGACCCAGGCGGTCAACGGCGTGCTCTACCACCGGTGGTTTCCCCAGGTCTTCGTGGACGAGCACCAGATGGGAACGACCGGCCCGCGCATGTTCGTGCCGCCGCAGGCCGACCCGCTCGCGCCGGAGGTCCATTCGCTGATCTTCCGCCAGGCGGACCTGCTGGGAACCAACATGAGCCTGCGCCTGGAAGAGGGGGGCAAGCTCGGGGTCGGCAGCAACATGATCTTCGACAGCTACTGGCCCGGCGGCACCCGCAACACCGCCTGGTGGAAGAACGTCACCGGCCTGCTGACCGAGGTGGCGAGCGCCAATATCGCGACCCCGACCCGGATCGAGGCGGGCGAGTTGCGCGGCGGGGTCAAGGGCCTGGTGGAGTACCAGCGCACCTCCAACTTCCCCTCCCCCTGGCCGGGTGGCTGGTGGCGCCTGCGCGACATCGTCGAATACGAGCTGATCGCCACCAAGAGCTTCCTCGAATCGGCGGCGGTTCATCGCGAGGGTCTTCTCACCAACTTCTGGCAGATGGCCCGCGAGGCGACCGAGCGGGGACGCACCGAGAGTCCGAGCGCCTGGGTAATCTCGTCCGACCAGCACGATCCTTCGATGGCGCCGTTCCTCGCCGATCTGCTGATCCAACACGGGGTCCGGGTCGAGCGGGCCGGCGCGCCGGTGGTCGCCGGCCGGCAGATCTTCCCCGCGGGCAGCTACGTGATCCCCGCGGCGCAACCGTATCGGCAGTTCCTGCTCACCATGCTCCGGCCGCAACGCTACCCACGAGTCACCGCCGCCGAGGGGGGCGAGATCCTCGCGCCGTACGACGTGACCTCGTGGTCGCTGCCCCTTTCGTTGGGGCTCGACGTGGTGGAAACCGACGGAGCGTTCCGCGCTCTGGATGGCGGCGCGCCGCAGACCGCCGCGGTTCCGGCGCTCCCGGAAATCACCGAGGTGCTCTGGCCCGGCGGCGACGTGGCGTCGAGCCCCGGCGGCTGGTGGATCTCGCACCGCGCCGACTCGGCGCCCACGGCAGTGAACCGGCTGCTCGCGGGCAAGCACGAGGTCCGCTGGCTCAAAGAACCGATCCCCGGCCTCGGCGCCGCGAGCGGGCCGGGCGATTTTTATCTTCCGGCGGGTTCCGCGACGCCGGAGGAGCTCTCCCGCCTCTCCCGCGAGGCCCGCGTCGCGATCCAGCCCCTCGCCGAGACGCCCTCAGGGCCGTCTTGGAAGATGCGCTCCGCCCGGATCGGCCTCTTCAAGCCCTGGGTGGCGAGCGTTGACGAGGGGTGGACCCGCTTCCTCTTGGAAAGCTACCGCTTTCCGTTCGAGAACCTCGACAACGCCGCGCTCCGGCAAGGAACCTGGCGCGGCAAGGTGGACGTCATCCTGCTGCCGTCGGTGGACGCCGACGTTCTGGAGAAGGGGGAGCCCGGTTCGGAGGAAGCGAAGCGCTTCTGGAGCCCGCTGCCGCCTCCGTACGCTGGAGGAATCGAAAAAGAGGGGGGCGAAAAGCTGAAGAAATGGGTCGAGGAGGGAGGAACGCTCGTCGCCCTCGACGAGTCGTGCGAATACGCCATCCGCTTGCTCGGCCTGCCGGTGCGAAACGTGCTGGACAAAGTCTCCACCAAGGACTTCCACGCCCCGGGCTCCATGCTGCGCATCCACCTCGATCCCGAAAATCCGCTCAGCCACGGCCTGCGCGCCGAAGAGGCCGCGTACTTCGCCGATTCGCCCGCATTCCAGACCAACCCGACCGACGCCCGCTTCATCCGCACCGTGGTCGCTTCTTACCCCGACGATCCGGAAGACATCCTGATCAGCGGCTACCTCAAAGGCGCAGAGCGGCTGGAGAAGCGCGCCGCCATGGTCGAAGTCCGCGTGGGCAAGGGGCGCGTCGTCCTGATCGGCTTCCGCGCCCAGCATCGCGCCCAGCCGCACCGGACGTTCAAGCTGCTGTGGAATGCCTTATATCTGGCGGGATTGAGTTAGCGGAAGCTCCGGGGCGACGCCGCGCGTCGCCCCGTCGTCTCCGCCCTTCTAGCTCTTGTCCGGCAACGTGCCGCAAGTCGCCTTGTACTTCTCGGGGTGGTCGAGCAGGTCGTTGATGTCGTTCATGAAATCCAGCTCGGCCATCGGCTGGGTGGGCAGGTGGGGCGGATACTTGGTGAGCGCACAGAAAACCCGCTGCATCTCGGCCGAGAACAGGTGCTGCGCCCAGAGGTGGCGGATCGCGATGTTGTCGGTCTCCTTCGGATCCTCCTGAAGGTTGAACATCAACATGTAGGAGGCTTTGAGATCGACGCCCGAGAAGCCGCCGGGATAGCCCTCTTTGGTGACGATGTCCTCGCTGACCTTCACATATCCCTTGTATTCGTCCATCCGCACGCCGGAGAAGTTCGTGAGGTACCAATTCTGGATGCTGCGGCGGTTCGAGGCGCCGTGGTCGCTCAACAGGAAAGAGGCCTGCTCGACGCCGTCGAGATACCGGCCCTCGATCTTCTTCACCACTTCCGTTTCGGTCTTCAACACGGGGTCGAGATTCGGATGGGCGTAGTCGATCCCCGCCAGCTCGAGCACCGTGGGATAGAGATCCGCTAGATCGAACAGACCGTCGGAGACCCGGCCCGGCTCGATCATTCCTTTCCAGACCGCGATGCCGGGGACCCGCACTCCGCCTTCCCAGGTATCGCCCTTGCCGCCGCGGAAGGGAGTGTGGCCGTGCGGCGGAATCTCGTTCTCCGGCCCGTTGTCGGAGGTGAAGAAGATCAGCGTGTCGTCCGCCTGGCCGGTCCGGTCGAGCGCCGCGCGGACCTGGCCGAGAATCTGATCCATCTCGACCGTGCAATCGGAATAGATGGTGCGGGCGTAAGAGATCCGGTGATTCGCGTCGGTCGGATAGTTGTCGAAATGGCAGCCGCGGGTCGCATGGTAGAGGAACCAGGGCTTGCCGCTATCTTTCTGCTGCTCGATGAAGTTGACCGAGTAGTTGACCCAGAGCGTGTCGAGATCGGCGATCGAAACCCGCTTCTTCTTGTTCTCGGGCGCCACCCAGCAGTGGTTCGAAATGCCCCGGTTGTCGGGAGCGTTCGGATCGGCGTTCAGGGCCGCCGCCTCCCAGGGGAGCGTGATCTCGGCGAGCGCCTCGCAACCGAGCGCCGTATGGGTGTCGTGGGCGAACTTGGCCTTGATGAGGTCCGGAACGTTCGGCTTCGTGGAGGCATGGATCAGGTAGTGACTGAACTTGTTGTTGAACATGTAGTCGGTGCGCTCCTTGTCGCGCACGACCTCGGGGTTGTAGTACTGGTCGCGCCACTCGGTGTACATGTCGGAGACCGAGAGGAAGCCGTAGTAGTCGTCATAGCCGACGTTTTGCGGCAGGTTCGGAATGTTCTCGCCGACGTGCCACTTGCCGACCCCTTGCGTCGTGTAGCCGGCCCGCTTGAGCAGCATCGGCAGGGGAATCGAGTTGGCGGTGATGCCCCCCGGATCGCCGTACATCGGCGGGTAGAGCACGCCATGATGAATCGGCAGCTGGCCGGTATGGATCGTGGCGCGGGTGGGCGAGCACGAGGGCTGCGCGTAGGTGGAAGTGAGCAGCAGGCCGTCCTGGGCCAACTTCGTCACCTCGGGAGTCGTCGCGCCATAGGCGACGCCGCCGCCGTACGGTTGAAAATCTCCCCAGCCCATGTCGTCAACCAAAAAGATCAAGATGTTCGGCCGCTTGCAGCTCTTTTCTTTCGCGGCGTCGAGCTGACACTTCGGGCAGACGCCGAGCAGCGGGGCGGCGCAAAAACCTTTCGATTGGAGGTTCGCGATGGTCGCCTGGATCTGATCCGGATGGACCATCCGCGGCTCCATGTTCGGTGCCTGGGCGACCAGATCGGCGGCTTTCACCAGATAGCGGTTCTGGTCGGCGGCCTCGCGATAGAACCCTTCGTCGCCCAGCTTGTCTTGGGCGAAGGCAGGAGCCATCCTCAGGAGCGCGCCGAGAAGCGTGAGCAGGATCGCGAACCGAAACGACCGCGGGTGGGGCATGCTGCGGGTGTTCATCGTGTTTCTCCTTTTCCCCGCTGGGGGTTGTTGGTTGATGGAAAATCGGGTACGCGGCCCGTCCGGCGGAATATTTCGGCGAGGTTGAAGCGCGCCGCGAGGAAACCGGGATCGAGCCGGAGGGCGCGGCGGAACGACGATTCGGCCGACGCCAGGTCGCCGAGCTGCGCCGCGAGCCAGCCGAGATTCAGTGGCGCTTCCGGGCGCTCGGCATTCGTCCGCTGGGCGGAGCGGAAATCCTCGGCCGCGGCATCGAAGACCTGCCGCTCTTCGACGGAGAACAGCCCGTTGCGAGCCCGGTCGAGCGCGAGCGGGGCGAGCACACGGGCCGCTTCGATCCGCACGCCGAGCAGGTCGTCGGCGAGGAGAGGCGAGACGAGGCGCCAGCGCTCTTCTCCTTCGAGAGCTTCGCTCGCGGTCGCCGCCGCGCGGCGGAGCAGCGGATCGGCCTCCCCGGCTGCCCGCGCCACGCGGACCGCAATCTCCGAAGGCGCCACGCCTCCTTGGCGCGCAAGCAGGCCGAGCGCGGTAGCGCGGGCGATCCCGGGGGCTTGTCTCTCGTCGATGATCCGCGCGAGCTGAAAGGGCGCTTCGGGCGCGCCCCGCCGGCCGGCCTCAATCGCCTCGGCCCAATGCGGGCTCGGCTCGTGGCTCGTCCAGCTCGCCACCTCGCGGGCGGCCCAATCCGGAGACTTCGCGGCATGGCAGCTCGTGCAGGGATTCGGCGTGCCGAGCTTCGCCGAGAGATCCGGCCGCGGAATGCGCAGCGAATGATCGCGCCGCGCATCGACCCCCATGTAGGTCTTCGACGGCATGTGGCAGGTGACGCAGCGCGCGGCGGCCGAATCCGGCGCGTGGCGGTGATGGGAGCTTTGCGCGAACCGGTTCGCATCGTGGCAGCGGGTGCAGAGCGCGTCGCCCGAAGCGCGGAGCGTGGCGGCATGCGGCTCGTGGCAGTCGGAGCAGACGACGCCGTGGCGGTACATTTTGCTTTGCAAGAACGAGCCGACCTCGAACACCTCGTCGCGGATCTGCCCGTCGGGCTCATAAAGGTTTTCGTCCAGCAGCGCGAGATCGTGCGTGGCGAGCAACGGCCGGCCGTATTCGTAGCGCTCGGCGATCGGAGTCCGCCGCGAATGGCACCGGCCGCAGGCGTCGATCTGCGTCGCGGTCCGGATCGACGAAGGATCGATCGTTCCGCCGCGAGCCGTGCCGGTCGCGGGATCGAACGTCGGATCGAACGCTCCCCCGCGGGCCAGCGCAACGACCAAGCCCTTCCCTTCGACCGGCTTTCGATCCCCGCGGGCCCACGCCACATGCCGCGAGCCGGGCCCGTGGCAGGCCTCGCACGAGACGTCGATCTCCCCCCACCGGGTCTCGAACGAGTCGGACTCCGGCCGATAGCGCTTTTCGAGATCGGTCGAATGGCACTCGGCGCACATCGAGTTCCAATTGAGCCGCGCGCCGGTCCAATGGAGCGGATCGCCCGCCGCGATCCGTTCGCCGGAAGGATCGAGCGAGAACCAGCGCCGTCCGCCCTCCGGAATCGGCCGCGAATCCCAGGCGACCGAGAGAGCCTGGAACCGGCCCCCCGATGTCGCGGTCAAGTACTGCTGGAGCGGCTCGACGCCGAACGTGTAGGCGACCGGGAAGTCATGTGTCGCACCGTCCGACCCTTCGGTCCGAACGACGAATTTCCCCGCGCGCCGCGAGAGGGTGGAAACCAGTCCCCGGTGCTTGAACGTCGCGTTGCGGAAATCGCCGAGTACTGAAAGCTCGGTCGCCTCCTCCATCGCCTTGTCGTGGTGCGAGCCCTGCCAGAGCGCAAGCTCCTTGGCGTGGCATCCACCGCAAACCTGCCGACCGACCGGGTGCGCGGGACCTGGCGCCGGGCTCGCCGTGGATGCCGAGGCGACCGGAGAGGGGCCGCAGCCCAAGGAGGGAACGACCGTCCCAACGACGACGAGAGCGCGGACGACGAGCAGGAAACCGTGGAAACCGAGCATGAAACCTCCCCGGCAGGAAGCCGCAAGGCGTCCAGCCGTATCAGCGCTTTGAGGCTGCTTTCAGGAGGTCAGTGGGACGAGCGGACCAAATCTCCCACCGTTTGGAGTGCGGCCTACCGCACCACCAGGAACCGATACCCCTCGATCTCCTCGAACGTCCCGTCCGCCCGCCGCCCTTCGAGCTGCAAGCGGTACTCCCCCGCCGCGAAGAAGTCTCGGGGGAAGGTGAGGAGAATCACTTCGAGGGCATTCGGGTGCAGCGCGTCGCCCGAGAAGAGCTTCTTTCCTGCGGCGTCGGTGAGGGTCGCTCGGTAGCTCCCGAAGCCCGCGGCGTCTCCGGCGTCTAGGGCGAGTTGGACGATGCCCTGGGCCTTTCGGAGATCGAGGCGATTGGCGGACGCGCTCGGCTCGGTTCCGCGCAGGTGGGTGAGCAGGAGGAGCGGGGTGTCGGCCGTCGGAGCCAGCGGTGGGCCGAGCTGGGCCTTGCCGGACGGCGGCGCCTGCGCTTCGGCGAGTTGGGTTTCGAGCTGCCGCGCCTTTTCGTCGCTCTCTTGGGCGAGACGTTCGCTTTGCGCGAGGCGGACCGAGAGCGCCTTCCTTTCCGCTTCTCCTAGCTGTGCGCGGCCGCGCCAGGTGGCGGCTTCTCGCTCGAGGCCGGCGCGGCTCTGCCAGAGCCACGAGAAGGTCAGAATCGGCGCGAGCACGAGCGAGGCGGCGAGGGCGAGCCAGACGGCGGGGCGGGACGGAAGGCGGAAGCGGAGAAGCTTTCCTTCGGGCCGCGCGGCGGGGGTCTCGGGAACCGACGGCGCCGCCGCGTCCTCGGCCTGCATCGCCTGGAGCCCCCGCTCGAAGCGGCGCTGGTGGTCCAGCTCTTCCTGGCAGGCGGCGCAGGCGAAGAAGTGCTCTTCGAAGCGCTGCTCCTCGTCCGGGTCGAGCCGACCGCTGCGATAGAGCGCGACCAGGCCCTGCTCTTCGACGTAGGCGTGATCCATCGGCGTCAAGCTCCCCCTCGGGCGGCGGGCAGGGCTTGCGCTGCGAGATGGCAGAGCAGGCCACCGAGCCAGAGGAGACTTACAAGCGCATGCGCCGCCCCCCGTGCCTCCAGCCGGGCGAGATACAGCTCCTTGTAGCGTTGGCGGGCGCGGTGGAGCACGCGATGGAACTGGATGCTGGTGAGGTCGAATTCGCGGCAGAGGCGGTCGCGGTCTTCGTCGCCCAGGTAGAAGCGAAGGAGGACCTCGCGGTCGCGAGCGGTCCCTAGCTCGCCGATCACGCTCCGGGCGAGTGCCGCGTTCTCGGCCGCGAGCAGGTCGTCGAGCGCGCCTCCCATCGTCGGCCGGTCGAGATCTTCGGGCGGCGCGGGGTCGGTCTTCCGCCGCGCGGCTTTCCGATAGTGCTCGGTCGCGAGGTTCTTCGCCAGGTGGGCGACGTAGCCGGGCAGTTTTTCCGGCTCGCGCACCTCGCCGCGTCGGAGCTTTTCGAGCAACAGGCGGAAGGTGTCCTGGAACAGGTCCTCCTGCTCGTCGCGCCCTCTCGTATGGCGGTCGAGCAGGAGGGCCACGGGGCGGCCAAAGCGCGTAAACAGGCGCTCTTCGGCCCGCGGATCGCCCGCGCGGATCGCCGCGAGAAGCGCGGCAAAGTCGTCGTCCCCGGCGGCGTTCGCCCCGTTGGGCCGCGCCGGATCGCGAGTCGAATCGTGCGCCCGCGGCTCGAAGTTTCGGTCGGTTTCGATGGGAGAAATCCTAGCACGCAGCGCCCGGGCCGCCGGGTCAGTTGCCGACGCCGTCGGCCCCCCAGACCGCGACCTGATCCGGATCGCCATAGGTGGTCGAGCCGTAGAGCGAGGCGTAGGTTTCACCCTCCGTGCTCTCGGTCGCGGAGAACGAGATGTAGAGGCGCAGCGCCTGGCCTTCGTAAAAGCCGGACCACCGGAGGGTGCCGTCGGAAAAAAGCAGCACAAGCGGTTGGTGGTACTCGTCCTGCTCGGCGGAGGAGAGCACGATGGTCTCGCCGTCGAGCACGGCGAAGCCGACGCAGGTCTGGAAATTCGAATCGAGAAAAGGCGCGATGTCGCCCATCGTTTCACTGCCGGTGCCCAGGGCGATCGTCCATCCCTCTTCGAGCCAGGGGTTTTCGCCGGCAATCCAACGAACCGTCCAAACTCCCACGAAATCCTTGATGCTGGTGGCCATGCGGTTCTCCTCTTGGATTTAAGCATCGTTCGAATCCCCACTCTTCCCGATAGTGGGACGGGTGGGCGAAACCTCGCAGGGAGGGGGCCTACCCCCCATCCCCCAAAAGCACCCAGCCGGCCCAGAAAGCCGGGTCGCGAGTGCGGCGCTCGGCGGCCATCTCGCGCTGCGCCTTGGCGAGCGCCGCGGCGGGCGGGAGTCTGTCGCGCCAGAGAGCCGAATAGAAGTGCTCCATGAACGCCACGGCGGCCCGGTCATCGACCGGCCAGAGGCTCGCGACGACCTGCGAAGCTCCCGCGTAGAGAAAGCCGCGGGCGAGGCCGACGAGCCCCTCGCCGCGCACCTCCTGCCCCAGGGCCGTCTCGCAGCCGGAGAGGACCACCAGATCGGCCCCCAGCTTCAGGCGGTAGATGTCACCCAGATGGAGAAAGCCTTCGATCTCCTCGCCCTTCGGAGTGAAGCGCGAAAGAGCCAGTCCCGAGAGAGCGGGAGTCGCCGCGTCGATCACGCCGTGGGTCGCGAAGTGGAGCACGCGGAAACCGGCGAGCCCACCCCCTTCCAGGGCCGAGCGCGCGGCGGCGAAACCCGTGAGCACCCGCCGCGGATCGCCCGCGGCCGCCGCCTGCGCGAGCGCCACAATCCGCTCGACCTCCGCGGCGCTGCCGGCCAAGCGCTCGAACGGCTCGCCCCGCTCGGGCGATGTCGGGGTCGGCGGCCCGATCGCGGCGTGCCGGGCCGCCAGGCGCGGATCATCCGCGGTGAATACCGGATCGGCGAACGCGGCGATCAGCCCGTGCGCGGGAGAACGTCCGGCGGCCCGTTCGCGCACCGCGGCGAGCCCGGAGAGCGACAGGACGAAGGAGATCTCGTGCTCCGCCACGAGCGGCCGGCCGGTGCCTGGAACCGGGAGCGCCGCCCAGGGGAGATAGGCGAGCGCGCCGTCGGTCATGAGCACGAGGCGCCGGTGCGGCAGATCGCCCGCGATCGGACCGAGCAGCCGGCTCCCGAGCGCCGAGAGCGCCGCCTGTTCGGCCTCCCGCTCGGCAGGATCGAAGCGGCGCAAGGAGCGGAACAGAGCGAGCGCCTCGGTCTCCAGCTCGCGCCGAGGCGGTAGATCGAAGCTCGAAATCCGCCCGCGAGAAATTGCCCAGAGCGTGCTCCGCTCTTCGCCGAGATGGAAGACCAGAAGCAGGGTGTCGGAATCGAGCCCCGCGGCGAGCGCCTGCGGGTCGAGCGCGGGAGGATCGAGCCAGGCGCTCACCCCCGGGACCCGCGCCCGGATTTCGGCGTCGAGCAGGTCGAGCTCGGTGCCGATCTCGGCCGCCTCCCGCCCGAGCTGCGCCCGGATCGATTCGTCGCGGCTGCCCGCCGCGCGCTCCGCCTTGGCGGCCAATCGGCGCGACAGATCGGCGCGGCGCGCGGCACGCTCCGGATCGGCCTCGGCTTCGAGATCGACTCCCGCCTGAGCGAGCAGCTCGACCAGCGCCCGGCCTCGCGAGCGTTCCACCCGGGCGAACGCCTGGCTTCTCCATCCCGCCCCGGGATGGGCACGATCGAGCGCCAGGGCCATTTCGATCCCCTCCTCGGAGAAGACCGCGGAGAGGGCGGAAAAACTCGTCTGCGCCTCCGCCCCGGGCAGGTGGGCGCGCTCGCTTTCCAGCGCCGCAAGAGCCGCGTCGAAAAATCCAAGCGCCTCTTCGAGTTTCCCTTCGCTTTGCGCCAGCCGGCCCAGGCCATCGAGCGCCTGGGCCTCGCGCCGCGGCTGCCCCAGGCCCCGCGCCAGGGCGAGCGAGCGCTCGAACGGCGGGCGCGCCGCCGAGTCGTTTTTCGCCGCCAGCTCAAGCTCGGCGAGGCCGCGTTCGGCGTCCGCCTGCTGCGCGCGATCCCCCACCGCAGCAAGCCGTTCGAGCGCCTGGGAAAACGTCGCGCGCGCCGCGGCCGACCGCGCCGTCGCGGCCTCGGCCCGCGCCCGCGCCGAAAGCGCAATCGCCTCGCCTCGCCCGTCGCCCGCCTTGGCGTAGAGCGCAAGCGCCTGCTCGATCCGAGGAAGCACCTCGGCGGATCGTCCCGAAGCGAGCATTTCGAGCGCGAGGTTGAGCGAGGTCGAAGCCTCTCCCGCGGCGTCCCCCGCTTCGCGCCAGAGCGGCAGGGCGGCCTGCCACTGCGCCTCGGCGGCCTCCTTCTGCCCCACCTTCTGGTAGCCGAGGCCGAGGTTGTTGCGGACGCGCGCCTGCCAGCGCAGGTCGGACAGAGCGGTAAACTTCGTCAACGCCTCCGAATAGGCGGCGACGCCCTCGTCGAAGCGGCCCAACTCCTGTTCGAGCAGGCCGAGGTTGTTCAGCGTCCGCGCACGCCCCAACTCGTCGCCCACCCGTTCCTGAAGCGCCAGGGCCGCGCGATAGGCGGCCAGAGCCGCCTCCGGCTCGCCCAGAACGTCCTCGATCCGCCCGGCGGAAATCCACGCCGCCGCTTCGAGCGCCGGGGCCTGCGCTTGAGCCAGCGCCTCGCGCGCCGCGCCGTAGCAGGCGCGCGCAGCGGGCAGATCGCCCGAGGCGGCTTTCATGAGGCAGAGATTGCTCGCCGCCACCGCTTGGTCGAACGGGTCGGCGGCCCTCCCGGCCAGATCTCGCGCCTGCTCGAACGAGGCGCGCGCGGCGGCATTGTCGCCCAGCAGCCGATGGTCGAGCCCGATCTCGTTGGCAACCGCCGCGGCGAGCTTGCCGTCCACCTCCAAGAGGAGAGGCTGCGCCTCGACACCCCACGCGAGCGCCGCTTTCGGCTCGTCCACCAAGCGCGAGACGACGGCGAGCGCAAACAGTGCCCGCGCCTCTCCCGATCGATTCGCCGCGGCGCGAAACGTG
>DATMZU010000388.1:0-8496 GCA_035607435.1 Thermoanaerobaculia bacterium
ATGTTGCTCACCGAGCTGAACAACGAAGCGATCAAGAGCGGCGAGGTCGACGAGGCGGGGTTCGTCGTCCTGGTCCGCCGCGCGATCAAGCAGCGCGACGAGGCGGCGGAGCAGTTCACCAAAGGGGATCGTCCGGAGCTGGCCGCCAAAGAGCTGCGCGAGAAAGAGATCCTCTCCTCCTACCTGCCGGCGCAGGCGGACGAGGCGACGATCCGCGCCGCGGCCGAAGAAATCGCGGCGGCCCAAGGGCTCGCCCCCGGAGCGGGCATGGGGGTGCTGATGAAGGCGCTGCGCGAGAAGTTCGGCGCCAGCGCGGACGGGGCGACGCTCTCGCGGATCAGCAAAGAGGTCCTCCAGTCCCGCTGATGCGCAGATTCGTGATCGGCACCGCCGGGCACATCGACCACGGCAAGACCTCGCTCGTCCGGGCGCTCACCGGGATTGACTGCGATCGCTGGGCGGAGGAGAAAGCCCGCGGGATCACGATCGATCTCGGTTTCGCCCACCTCTCCCGCGGCGACCTGCAGATCGGTTTCGTCGATGTGCCGGGCCACGAGCGCTTTCTGCACAACGCGCTCGCCGGGCTCGGCGGCATTCGCGCGATGCTTCTGGTCGTTGCGGCCGACGAAGGGGTAAAACCGCAGACCCGCGAGCATCTGGCCGTCTGTTCGCTGCTCGGCATTCCGTACGGGCTGGTCGCCCTCACCAAGATCGACCTGGTGGCTGAGGATCTTCGCGAGCTGGCGCAGCTCGAAGTGGAAGAGCTGCTCGCCGCGACCCCGTTTGCCGGCGCGCCGATCCTGCCGGTGTCGAGCACCACGGGCGAAGGAATCGCCGACCTGGAGGCGGCGATCCTGGCGCTCGCCGGGCGTGTGGAGTACGAGCCGGCGCTCGACGCCCCTGCCGAAGGCGGCGCGGAGCAACCCCTTGCCCGCCTGCCCACCCGCTTACCGATCGACCGTGCGTTCCATTTGAAGGGCCTCGGCGTGATCGTCACGGGCACGCTCGCGAGCGGCGCGATCCGGACCGGCGAAACCTTGGAGGTCTTCCCGGGAGGCGACCGGGTGCGGGTGCGCAGCATCCAGGTCCACGGCGAGCCACGCGAGGTGGCGGAGGCGGGCGAGCGGACCTCGCTCCAGATCGCCGGCCTGCCGCTCGAGGCGCTCTCGCGTGGGTTGTCGCTGGTCGAGCCCGGAACCTTCGCCGCCAGCGCGCGGCTGCTGGTCCGTTTCGAGCTGCTGCCGGATGCCCCGGCTCCACTTTCCGGTTTCGTGCCGATCCGGCTGCACCTGTTCGCGAGCGAGGTCTATGGCCGGCTGCGGCCGCTCGATCCCACCGAGCTGGCCCCCGGAGAGCACGGTCTCGCGGAGATCCGACTCGCGGCGCCGGTCGTCGCCCGGCGCGGCGATCGTTTCGTCGTCCGGCGCCCCTCGCCCGCGGCGACGCTCGGCGGCGGCGAGATTCTCGATCCCGCCTGGCGGCCCTACCGCGGCAAACTGCTCCCTCCCGCGCTCGCCGCGCTGGGGAACGCGCCTGAGCTTCCGGCGGCGCTTGCCTTCTGGGTGCTGGAGGCGGGAGAGCGCGGCGCGGAGATCGACGACCTCGCGCGCCGGCTGGGGGTGCGTCCGAATGCGATCGAAGCACACCTTCGCCGCCTGACGAACCAGGGCAAGCTCCTCGCCGTGCCGGCCGGCCCCGGCCGCGGCCGGCGCTTTCTCGCTCCCGCGACCTACCAGCGCCTGGCCGAACGGGCAGCCAAGGTGCTCGCCGAGCATTTCAAGCGCGATCGGCTGGCGATCGCGATCGGGAAGGCGGATGCCGTGCGGCGCATCGTGCGCGGTCGCGGCGCGGAACTGGCGGACGTTTACCTCGATTGGCTGGGCAAGCAGAAGATCCTCCAGGTCTCGGGCGATCAGGTGACGCTCCCCGGCCGCGGCTCGCAGCTCACCTCGGAAGAGTCGGACCTCTCGACCCAGGTGCTCGCCCGCTTCGATGCCGGCGGCCTCGCCCCGCCTTCGCCCGGCGACGTGGGGCAGGCGCTGTCGGCCAAACCCCAGATCGTCGATGGCGTCATCCGCCACCTGGTGGCCAAGGGCGAGCTGATCAAGCTCCCCTCCGGCCTGATCCTCGCCGCCTCCGCGGTCGCCGAGCTGAAACGGCAACTGCTCGCCACCGGCTGGCCGCGTTTCAACGTCGGCCAATTCAAAGACCATTTCGGCCTCACGCGCAAATGGGCGATCCCGCTGCTCGAACATCTAGATTCGACCGGCACCACCCGCCGCATGGGCGACGACCGGATGGTCGTGCGCCAGGAAGGCGCCTGAGTCCCCGCGCGTTCTAGACCCTTGAGGAGGAACATTCAAATGCCGACCATCGCCGTGCTCGGAGCGTCGTCGAACCGCAACAAGTTCGGCAACAAATGCGTCCGGGCCTACGCCCACGCGGGCTACCAGGTCTTTCCGATCAATCCGACCGAGAAAGAAATCGAAGGTTTCCCCGCGTTCGCCAAGCTCGCCGACGTGCCCCAGCCCCTAGACCGCATCAGCGTCTACCTGCCACCCCCGGTCACGCTCGACTACCTCGAAGAGATCGAATCCGCGAAAGCCGGCGAGGTCTGGCTCAATCCCGGCGCCTACGACGCCAAAGTCCTTGAAGAAGCCCGAAGTCTGGGAATTCCCATCCGGCCCGGATGCAGCATCGTGGACATCGGGCTGTCGCCTGCGATGTTCGGCGCGTAGACGGAAAGATCCGTGCCGGCCTACTACTCGACGCAGTCGTTTCTCTCTTGGTGCTTGGGTCACTACTTTTACGGTGCCGAGCATTGGGTCTGGGCGGCGCATCCGTTTTTCCCCTACCGGGAAGGGAATCCCAAATCGTCGAACCCCTATCTGGTCTACGGCGATCTCTACCAGCCTTGGAAGGATGGCGACAACTTCGATAAGTTCGTGGCGCAAAATCGGGTCAACCTGCGACGCGGCGTGGCGACCAAGATCAAAGTCGGCGTAATCTCTTCGGAGCTCGGCCGGAAACTCCAGCGGATCTGCGACAAAGTGGATATCCTCTTCTTCTACCCTGTGGTCTATCGCTTCGAGCTGGATGCGATCGACCTCGCTCGACGGAGGTTCGCGGCCTCGGCTCTCCTCGGGTCCACCGAAGTACTCGTGGAGGATCTCGCCGAGTCGGAGTTTACGATCCTGTTCTCGGATTTCAGGGGCGATGCCCACTTCGACGCCTTGGCGCGCGATCCTTCGCTCTCGGCCGAAGACGCTCTCGGAATTCTCCTGGGGAGGTGTTGACTATGTCCGATCATGCCTTCTATTCGCCGTCCCTCGTTCGGTTCCTCGAACCTACCGATCGCGACCTGGCGCTCCTGCAAAGGGACGCAAAGGTTCGCAGCGCTTATATCGATGGCCTGAGCTGCCTCCATGGGTTGCTGATCGGATACGTGCCGGACTATGGGCCTCACGGTCCGGGCGAAGGAGATTTCTCCGCCGAAACGCTCGATTCGCTTCTCGCCGGCGGAAGCGGACCCGCCCCGGCTGCGCTCCTTGGCCCTAACGTTCGGGCGGCGTTTCAGCTGCGCGAACGCGCCCACGACGAAATCATCTCCGAGGCGCTCGCCAGAGCCGAGCCTGTCGAGCGCTCCATCGCGCGCTACTTGGACGGCGTGATCTCGACCTTCAATCTGGTCCGCACGTTCGACGGGGGCTGGGGCGCCGAGTCGTAAGAGATATCGCCCACCCCCATGCGCAAAGTCTTCTTCGTCAAGTATTACGACAAGGGTTCGACCGTGATGGCCGGCGATCAGATCGCCGAGGCGTTGCGGGCTCGCGGGCACGAGGCGTGGTCGGTCTACCCGCAAGACGTGCGCGCGGTGCGCGACGCGATCCTGGTGTTCATCAAGACTTCTCGCTGGTGGCACCTTGCCCGGGCGAAGCGGAACCGCAACCGGACCGTGCTCGACGTGCAGGACACGGTGGTGTTCAAGCGGCGGATCAAGAACCGGTTGGGGTTCGACGGCATGATTTGGAAGAACCGGCAGCAGATCGAAGATTTCGGCCGACCGGGGCAGAAGAATCGGATCATCCACCACCAGTGGGACCCACGCTACGAGTTGAACCGGCTGGACGGGACCGCGCTGCGGGTCGCCTACGTCGGGCTCGCCCGCTCGTTCCAGCTCTGGGGACAGTTACCGGGAGTCGATTGCTTCGATGACGACTACTTTCGCCGCGCGCTAGATTACAACTGCCATCTGTCGGTGCGCGAGCCGGGACGCGAATTCCTTTATAAACCGAACTGCAAGGTCTCGACCGCGGCGGCCTGCGCGGCGAATCTGATCACCACGCGCGACGAGAGCGCGGTCGAGCTGCTTGGCCCGAACTATCCCTACTATGTGGCGTCGTCCAAAGAGGCGGACGTACTTGCCGGAATCGAGAAGGCGCGTGCCACGTTCGGCGCCCCCGAATGGCGGGCCGGGCTTGAAACGATGCGCGCGGTGCGCGAACGAACTTCGATCGATCGAGTGATCGACGACTATCTTTCCTACTTCGCCGAGCTGGATTGAGCTCCGGCGTCGGCTCACTACCCGCGAAAAACTCCAGGAGAATTACATGGCCGTCGAAATCACGGGCAAATACCTCGGCAACTTGAAGACAGAGATGACTCACGGCCCTTCGGGGGCGATCCTACGCACCGCGGCACCGGTCGATAACAAAGGGGACGGCAGCTCGTTTTCGCCCACCGATCTGGTCGCCGCCGCCCTCGGCTCGTGCATGGTGACGACCATGGCGATCGTCGCCGAGCGGGACGGCATCGCGGCGGAGGAATTCACTTTCCGGATCGAGAAGCACATGGCGAACGATCCGCGGCGGATCGGCGCGATCCCGGTCGAAATCCACATGCCCGCGGGGTTATCCCCCGACCAGAGAGTCAAGCTCGAACGCGCCGCGCACCACTGCCCGGTCCATCGGACGCTGCTGCCCGAGGTGGACAAGACGGTGACGTTCGTCTACCCGGATTGAGAATCTCTGGCCGGTTGACCGTAGAGGCTGCCTCTACGAGATCCCGAGCGATTCGACCGCCTGGGCCAGCTCCTTCGCGAGTCTCGCGAGGTCTTTCGGGGGGCCGGAGCGCTCGGACGTAGCGAACCAACCGTTCGCGAGCCGGGCGAACAACTCGTCGCGGCGCGCGCGGTTCCTGCGGCCGAGATCGACGAGACCGCTCTCGAGCGGACGGCGACGGGCGGCTGCGAGGTCGGTAGGCGACGCGACGGCGAGACCGCTATCGAACAGCCGCCGGGCGCGCTCCGCTCCGGCTTCCGCCGCGGCATCCGCAAGGGTCCGCTCCAGGACATGGGCGTCGTGCAGCTCACCCAACAGCTCCTGGAGCTGCTTCAGCCGCTTCGCCGCCGCGCGCGCCTCCGGGCTTTCCTCAGCGAACGGTTCGAGCAGATAGCGAATCCGCTTCGCGGTGATTCGCGCCCGGTGCGAATTTTCCTCATCCTCGGCCGAGCCGATGGCGGCCAGCTCTTTTTCGATTCGCTGGCCCAGCTCGACGAGCGCGGCGGCGGCCACCTCGCCGAAACGGCGCGGCGCGACCGCCCCATCGAGCCGCACTTCCGCGCGGTAGACCGACAATCGCTCGCGTAGGCTCTCGGCGAGAGGCGCGAAACCCTCCTCGATCCGCTCGGCGATCTCGGCATAGGCGCGATCTCGCACCGCGGCGAGCCGGGAACGGAGCCATCGATGCCCCGGCCGGGCGGAAGACCCGGGAGGGGATCCGGACCGCCCGATCGCATCGATCCAGGCAAGCGCCACCTCGGCATCGCGCCCCTCGCCAGTCGAATCCGCGAGCGCCTTGAGCCGCTTCGCGAGTTTCTTGCCCACGCTCTTGCCCAGGAGATCCTGATAGGTGCGCAGCGTGCTGCGCAAACGCCGCAGGCCGACGCGAAAATCGTGCAGCGCCTCGGTGTCGTCGGGATCGGAGATCCGCTCCTTGGCCGCCGCCGATTGATCGAGAAAGCCGAGTGCCAGCCGGCGCGCCCCTTCGTCGGGATCGCGGTCGGCCCAGACGATCGGAGGGTTCGAAGGCGGCACGGTCGGCGCCGGATCGGTGGCTTCGCTCAACGCACGCCCCCCTTCTTGCCCGAGCCCAGTTCGCGCAGCAGCCCGGGGGGCAGCGCCCAGGAGAGCGTGCCCGCCCCCTCCTCCACTCTGCCGGGAAAGGCGACGTACGCCGCTCCCCCCTTACGGAAGCGGTGAAACGGCCGCTCCGCTCCGACCAGACGGGCCAACAGCTCGGAGAGATCCGGCTCGTGGCCCACCAGCGCGACCGGGTCCGCGCTCTGCAGGTCGAGCCAGGCGAGGAGATCGGCCGGCTCGGTGCCGGGGCGCAACTCGTCGATCTCCCGCACGACCGGCGGGTTCCGAAGATCGGCGTAAGCGGCCTCTACGATCGTGCCGGTCGCCACCGCCCGAACGAGAGGGCTGGTCGCCAGCAGCTCGATCGCCGGAACCGCCACGCGCAAACCCCGGGCGGCGCGCTGCATCTTCTTCTTTCCCTCTTCGGTCAACGGGCGAAGGTCGTCGCTCGATTCGAAGTCCGAGCGGTCGGCGGCGATGGCGTGGCGGATCAAGAGGAGGTTCATAGAGGTCCCTTCGGCTGCACAGAGATATCGCGACCGGCCGCCGCAGCCAAGAGGGACCCCAAGATTACGCCTGCGGAGAAAGTACCGACTAGCTGCCCAGGCCCAGCTCGTCGAGAGACTTCACCTCCAAGATCCGATCGGTGAGGTCGCCCAACTCGTCGAGCGAATTGATCGCCTGGATCCTCTTCCGAACCTTGGGAGGGACCTCTCCGAACCGCTGTCCGAGAAGGCGAACCAGGGTTCTGCGGAGACGCTCCGCACCTTTGCCGAGTCCCTGCTCGAGCCCTTGCTCTAAGCCGAGCAAGACCCCCTCCTCCCGAAACTGCTTCTGGTAATCCGCTGCCATCCGCTCAGCCCATGTCATCTCCATCGCTTCGACCTCCGGATTCTCTTCAGCGAGGCGTAGCGCGGCGTACTCTGCCGCCTGGCGCCCCCTCAATTGTAGGTAAGTTTCCACACTGTTGGCCAACAGAAATCGCTCGACCTCGCTCACGGATGCTGAAGCGATCTTCCGCAGCAGCTCCAACTTCAGGCGGGCTTTGCCCATTTTGCCCGTCCGGGTGAGGGCGGCGAGCGCCCAGGCGAGCGGTTCCGGCCGATCGAGCAAGGTTTGGGCCGGAAGCTTCGACAGCCCGAACGACAGGTACCGGAAGCGGTGAATCTCTCGATCAAACGCCCGTTCGATGTGGTCGCTCCAGCGGACCCCGGGCGGGCCGCCGCGCAGGAAGACGACGATCGAGACCGCCGGCCCAGGATCACGCAGATAGAGATGGTACGAGTAGCGCGCAAGGCGGCGGCCGATCTCGCCGCTGAAGCGCTCCTCGATCTCTACATGAACCCGGAACTTCCGCCCACCCGCGCGGTCGGGGATCTCGGCGAGAAGATCGACCTCCCGGCGCTCGCCCTCGGGCAGGTCGTGAAACACCTCTTTGTCCAGAAAGGTGATCTCTCCTGGGCCAAGGTTCCCGATCAGACGGGCCGCAAGGTCGGAATCGAGCAGAAACAGCAGATCGGGGAAAAAGATGCGAAACAGGTCCTTCCACAACTGGTCGTGGCTGGTCATAGCGGCACGTACCTCCTGCCGCTTAAAGGACGCGAAACACCTCGCTCAATCTTGCAATTCGCCGAAAAAACTTCGGAGACCGCCGCCCGCTACCCCTCGACCCCGGAAACGATCGGTCCGGCGAGGCCCTCTTCTCGGTGGTCGAGCCAGGGGGCGAGCAGCCAGGCTCCGCCGTAGGCGACGATTGTGCCGAGGACGACCAGCCAGGTCCAGCCGAGCGGCAGGATCTTCTTTTCCGAGAGGATCAGAAGAGTGAGCATGATCGCCGCGCTCGCGGTCATCGCGATCAGGTTTGCGCGGTTCGCCCGACGTTGCGTGGTCAGGCCGAGCAGGAAAACTCCGAGCAACGAGCCGAACGTGACTCCGCCGATCTTGAACGCGAGCCAGAGGATCTTGTCGAAAGAGCTGAACCAGAACGCGAGCAGGGCGAGGATGAACCCGAAACCCACGATGCTGAGCCGCGAAGCGCGCAAATAGTGAACGTCCCCGGCGGGCCGGCCGAGCCAATCGCGCAGCGGCTGGTAGATGTCGGTGACAAACGAGGTTGCCAACGCGGCGAGCGGCGAGTCGATGCTCGCAAGGACGATCGACGACAGCAGCAGCCCGCGCAGCCAGCTCGGCATGACGTGGCCGATGAAGTGAGGAAAGATCGTCTCCAGATTCGCGGGCAACGGTTCGGCCGAATGCTGGCCGTAGAAAGCGAACAGCGCCGTGCCGATCGACAGGTGGATCACCAGAATGCCTAGGCTTACCACCGTGGTCCAGAGCATCGTCTGTTGGCTCGATG
>DATMZU010000389.1:0-2123 GCA_035607435.1 Thermoanaerobaculia bacterium
GGCGACCTCGGGCGTGGTGACGACCGCCGCGAGCGGATGGCCGTTGCCGATCGGCTTGCCCAGCACGACGACGTCCGGCACGGCGCCCTGCAGCTCGAAGCCCCAGAAGGCGTGGCCCAGGCGGCCGAAGCCCGTTTGGACCTCGTCCGCGATCGCGAGGCCGCCCCGCCGGCGCAGGGCGCGATAGACCGCTTCGAGATAGCCGGGCGGCGGCACGATCTGCCCTCCGACGCTCGGGAGCGATTCGGCGAGGAAGGTCGCCTTCCGGCCCTCGCTCGCGAGCCTTTCGACGATCTCCTCGACGTGCCGCGCGTACTTCCCGCCGGCCTCCGGATCGTCGCGCCGATACGGCCCGCGATAGTCGTCCGGAATCGGCGCGACGTGGACCCACGGCGGCGGCCCCTCGCCTCCCGGCCCGGCGTGCTTGTACGGGCTCGCGTCGATCAGGCTCGTCGTGTGGCCGTGATAGGCGGCCTCCAAGACGATGAGATCGCGCGATCCGGTCGCGGCGCGGGCGAGGCGGAGCGCGAGCTCGTTCGCTTCGCTCGCCGAGTTGAGGACGTAGACGACGCTTAACGGCGCGGGCATCCTCGCGGCCAAGCGCTCGGCGTAGCGGATCAGGTTGTCGTGGAGGTAGCGGGTGTTGGTGTTGAGGAGCGCCGCCTGGCGCTGGATCGCATGGACCACCCGCGGGTGCTGGTGCCCGACGTGCGCGACGTTGTTGTAGACGTCCAGATAGGCGCGCCCGTCGTCGTCGAAAAGGTGCTGCCGCCAGCCGCGGACGATCTTGAGCGGCCGGCGGTACGAGACCGAGAGGTTCCGCCCGAGCCGCTTTCTTCGTTCCGCAAGGGTCTCTTCGAAAGTCGGCGCGGGGCGCGGCAGGCGACGGGCCGGAACGCCGAGGAGCGGCGTCGGGTCGGGCGAGAGCGCCTGCCAGACCTCCCGCTCGCTCGGCCGCGCCGCGGTCGGAAAGCGGGCGCCGAGGTCGAGATCGTCGCGGATCAGCTGGAGATGGAGAGACGGCGGCCAGCCGCCGTTGCCTTCCGAGTCCGCGATCCGCCCGATCGGCGTTCCCCGCGCGATCGAATCCCGGCGCAGGAGGTCAGCGAGCGACGCGGACTCCAAGCCGATCCAGAGGGTGCGGAAGCGTTCCTCGCCGCTCCCGTGCTCGAGCAGGAGGCGCGGGCCGGTCGGCGGAATCGCGACCTCGACGACCCGCCCGGCGAACGGCGCGCGGATCTCCGTGCCCGCCGGGAGGAAGAGGTCGGCGCCGAGATGGATCGACGCGGGCTCCGTGCCGGGCGCAGGCGGAAGGGGCCCGAGCAGGCGCGCCTCGCCGTGGAGACCGAGGCCGAGCGCGCGGCTCCCCTCCCCGCCTTGCGCTCTCTCTTCCGGCCCGCTCTCCTGAAGCTCCCGGGCGATCAGCTCGCGGAGGCCGGCCGGGGCGAGGTGGTGCGGATCGGCGCCCAGAAGAAGGCTGCCGGCGCTCAGATCGAGGGGACGAATCGCGTCGAGCCGGGCGGCGAGGGCCGGCGGAAGGATCGGCGCCGGCTGGGCGTCTTCCCAACGAAACGGCGGGACGGCGAGGGGCGCGAAACCGCACGCTGCGCGAAGCGTCGCGCGGGCGAACCTGGGGTGGATGCGATCGAGCGCTTCGAGCGCCGCCCACGCGGGCGCTTCGCTCACCGCGACGTACGGATCGTGAGGATCGAGCGCGCGGCGGATCGCGGCGTTCGTGACCGATACCGCGAGCCGCACCGCGATCAGCGGCCCGAGGAGATCGACCTCCGCCTCGGAGAGAGGGTAGGCCTCCGCGTAGCCCTCGGCCACCCGCGCCGCGGCGGCGAGCGGATCGTCCGTTCCGAACGAGGTGTAGGCGGCGCCGATCGCGAGGTCGCAGATCCGCGGCGAGCGCACCATGTCGCCGAAATCGATCAGCGAGACCGCCACGCTCGGCCGCCCTCGCCCGCCGCGGACGAGCAGGTTCCAATCGTTCGCGTCGCCATGGATCGCGAAGCGCGGCAGGGCAGCGAGAGCGGGCACCGCCTCCGCCTCGAAGCGCGCGAGGGCCCGCTCGACGATCAGGCGCCGGGCGGGATCGCCGATCGCTTCCAGGTGATCGC
>DATMZU010000404.1:0-2621 GCA_035607435.1 Thermoanaerobaculia bacterium
CCAGTTCGAGAGCGGCCGGCCGTCCTGCTCGGCGGCACGGCTGTACAGCTCTTTCTCGGCGCCGGTCAAGCGCAGTTCGAGGCGTGAATCCTTCGTGTCTTTCGGAGTATCGGACATGGCCGAAGTGTACGGAATAGGTCCGGACAACGCAAGGGAAACTTTCTTGAGATTCCCTCTTGACTTGTCCGTACTATGTCCGTACTATAGGGATCGTCAGGAAACGAGAGATGAACGCCCCCGAGATCACCCCGACCGCCACCGAAGGGACCGCCTGCCGGTCCTGCGGCGGTCGCACGATCGGATGGGGCAAGGACCGGGCCGGCAACGCCCGCCGGAGGTGCAAGAGCTGCGGCCAGGTGCTCGGGATCATCCCGGCCCGGCCGCTCGGCCGCATGCGTCTCTCGCTCGACAAGGCAACGCTCTGCGTCTCGCTGCTCACCGAGGGATCTTCGATCCGTTCGGCCGAGCGGATCTCGGGCGTCCACCGGGACACGATTTGCCGCTTGCTCCGCGTCGTCGGCGGGAAGTGCGCGGATCTTCTCGGGCGCCTGGTGCATGCCGTCCCGGTGAACGATGTGCAGTGCGATGAAATTTGGTCCTTCGTGGCGATGAAGGAAAAGACGAAGAACCGGAAGAAGATCGATAGCGACGAGTGCGGGGATGCGTACACATTTCTTGCGGTCGAGAGGGCTTCAAAGGTAATCCTCGCTCACCAGGTCGGCCGGCGCACGTCCGAGGACGCGAACATCTTCGCCGCCAAGCTCGCGACCGCGACGACGCCCGAGGACGGCAAGAGCTTTCAGATTTCGACCGACGGATGGGACGGCTACCCGGCCGCGATCGAGCGACACTTCGGCGCGGGCGTTGACTACGGGCAGATCATCAAAACCTACTCCGGCAACGGACTGGACAACGACCGGCGGTACTCTCCGCCGTCGATAATAGCGGTCGAGAAGCGCGTCGTCTTCGGCGCTCCGGACGAGTTCAAGGTTTGCACTTCACACGTCGAACGGTTGAACCTACACGTTCGGATGATGGGCCGGCGCTTCACTCGCCTGACCACTGGATTCTCGCGGAAGCGCGACAACCTCCGCGCCGCGGTCGCGCTCTTCGTCGCGTCCTACAACTTCACTTGGATGCACTCGGCGCTTCGTTGCACTCCGGCCATGGCGGCAGGAATCGCTCGCAAGCCGTGGTCAGTTCGGGACCTCATGATGCACTCCTAAGCAGGGTTGCTCTTTCGGGCCGAATTGTCGATCGCCGTTATTTTGGCTGGCGTTAGGATTACTGAGCCCCTATCGACCGTCGCGACCCGACCGTAAATAGTCACCTTCGAAGAGTGACCAAGGAGCGATAGATCGGGAGTTCTTTCTACTTCCGCAGCCAGGGTACACAGGCTGGGCCAGTCCTCCATTCCTCTCAGAATGCAAAATGTACCTTTATCTTCGATCGAGAGGTTTCCGACAGTCCAGAGCACCCACATGCCCATGAACTGCTTACTAACCTCTTTGCGGGCGATTAAAGGTACTGCCGTAATCTGGTCTGAAATCTCTTTAAGCGTAACCGCCGTGGCCGGTTGGCTATCGGCCAGAAGTTGGAATAGCGGCATGTATGGCGGAGGCAGGACCGACCTCTTCGGCCGTTCCAATAGGAGAAGCGGCGGGCGACGCTTTTCGGCCCTCTCTTTCAGGTAAATGGTTAGAAAGATAGTGACAAAGACAATATATGAAGCGTGATAAATGCCGTCAGGTATCGAGGCAAACAGATCTCTTACTGGGGCCAGCCAGTGAAGCCATTTCGGCATTGCCACGGGAAGGGCGACCGTTAGATCGGCGGCGGCGGCTGTCATGGCAACAACCCCGCTTCCCCACTCGATTGCCCTGCGAAGCCGCTCCCTGAGGATTTCTGCCATCGCACCTCCCGCCTGCGCCCGCGGAGAGAAGAAGCCGCGCGGCGACCGGTGCGGGAGAACCGGCGTTCGGTGGCCAGACCTAGCCGCGCGATACCGGGAGCATACAGAAGTTGCGGGTGAAGCGGGGCGAGCGAGGACCGCCCGCCCCGGGGACCTAGACGCGCTCGCGTTGGCGCAGCTCGGCGAGCTTGAGGGCTCCGGCTTCGTCGCGGAGCAGGAGGAAGGCCATCTCTCCCGCGAGCGCCCGGCAGTCTCGCCCATACCGGAACGTTGCGACGATCCGCCGAGAGGGAACGTGTACCAGGGAAAAGCTGTGCGCGGTCGTCAGGCCGTGCTCGCTCCCCCGGAAGACTCCGAACGGCGGCGACACCTTGCCCCGTACGTCCGTGTCCCCGGCTTCCAGGGCCACCCGGAAGCTCCCCAGGTGCCAAGCCAGCGGCAACGGTCGCCCGGCACGGGCCCGAGCCCGCAGATACGCGTCCGCGGCGTAGGCGAGCCAGGATCCGGCGCTCGCGTAGCCTTCCGCTTCCGCCGCCCGCTTCCAGCGGATCGACTGCTCGACCGTCCCGCGGACGTTGAACGAGGCCACCTTCATGCGCCCGGCTCCTCGTTACTCGGGGTTTTCCGGTGGAAATACCGGCGGATGTAGAGCCGGGCCAAGTCGCGGAGCCACGTCCCCACGTCCGGGCGGTTCTGGTGCTCGGCCATG
>DATMZU010000440.1:0-23354 GCA_035607435.1 Thermoanaerobaculia bacterium
CGCGACCGCGGTCGTGAGACGTGTCCGCAGCCGTTCTTGGTGTTCGCGATCGCCGGCCGCCGCTTCGTCGTCGATCGTTCCGAGCGCCTGGAGATCGGCGATCTCGGCCCCTTCCCAATAGGAATGGAACGGCGGCATGTCGTGCGTGTTCAAGCTCGCAGCCGTGTTGGCGGGTGGCTTGCGGATCAGCTCCGCGCTGTCGGGATTCAGTTCATATTGAGCGACGAACAGGCCCAGAATGTTGTGGCGGTCCATCGCCTCGTAGACCTCCGGCGCCACGGTGCCGAGGTTCTCGCCGATCAGCGCGGCGGCGTGGCGGTGCGACTCGATCGACAGCACGGCGTACAGCTCCTCGGCCGGATAGGTGACGTAGACCCCCTCGGTCGCGGGCAGCCCGTTCGGGATCCAGAACAGGCGGTGGAGCTGCATCACGTGGTCGATCCGCAGGAGGCCCGCGTGCGCGAGGTGATGGCGCAGGCTGGCGATCAGATAGTCGTAGCCCTGCTCGCGCTGGCGTTCGGGGTGGATCGGCGGGAAACCCCAATCCTGCCCCCCTTGGAACAGCGCGTCGGGCGGCGCGCCGGCCGAGGCGCTCCGAGCGAACAGATCGGGAAAACGCCAGACGTCGAACGAGCTGCTGTGCACCCCGAGCGGCAGGTCGAGATAGAGCCCCGGACCCCGGGTGCGCGCGGCGGCGGCGAGATCGCCGAGCTGTTGCTCCGCGGCCCATTGGGCGTACAGGTGGTAGCGCACGGTCTCGGGCAGGAAATCGGCGTCGGCCAACTTCCCGGCGCGCTCGGCCTCCGGCCAGCCTTGCCAGGAGATGCCGTGCCGGTCGCCCACGGCGCGGAACTTGGCGTATTCCTGGAGGTACGGCTTGGCTTTCAAGAAGCGTTCGAATTCCGAACGCCGGCCGTCCGAGAGCGACAGGGTGCTCTGCGCCAGCTCGGCGAGGACCCGCCGCTTGAGCTTCGCGGTGCGCGGCCAATCGACTGAGCCGAGCGCGGCGAGCGCGGCGGCCTCGGCTTGGAATTCGGCGCTTTCGACCAGCGCCCGCGCCGCGGGCGAGCCGGAGAATTCGGGCAGACGGCGCGGATCGACGTAGATCTCGTTCCAGAACAGGCGCGAGGCGGGCGCATACGGGCTCGGCTCGAACGGCTCGCGGTCGAGGAAGGTCGCAAGCAGCGGCAGGGTCGCGACCAGCCCGCCGCCGTATTCGGCGATCCAGCGCGCCAGCCGGTCGAGATCGGAGAAATCGCCGGCCCCCCAGCTGTCCGCGGTGTGCAGGGCGTAGAGCGGCAGGAAGCCCCCCCAGAGGCCCCGCCGCGGAAGCTCGAAGCTGCGGCGCGGCGCGGCGAGGATCAGAACTTTCGAACGCTTGCCGCGCACTTCGATCGTCAGGTGGTGGTAGCCGACCGGTACGGATTGGACGACCGGCAGCAGCGATTCGCCGGGGACGGCGCCCGGCTTCAAGGTCGCGCCGTCGATCGAGGTCAGCCAGCGGTCGCCGCTTTCGAGGTCGAGCTGGGCCGCGAACGCCCCGGTTCCGGGCGGCAGGCGCAACGGCACGTAGACCTCTTTGCCCTCCCAGACGACGACCACCGGCGGCGCCAGGCGCTCGTCCAGCTCGCGGCGCCGATGCTCCAGCGCAGCGGCGGCGTCGCCGGGATGAGCGATCGGAGCGCCGAGCGCCGCGAGCACGCCCATCAACGCCTCCGGGCTCGCCTGGCGATCCTGGTGCCAGGCGTCGCGGTAAGCGGTCTGCACGCCGTGCAGGCGGGCGAGCTCCAACAGCTCGGGGGAAGACGACATGCACGCTCTCCTCCACGACAGGATGAATCCCCATGTTATCCCGGTTATCGCGCCCGTTCGAGCGAGCGTCCAAGATCGAGGAAGCTTTCACTTCTATACCAAAAAGACTCGCGGACTGCACAATAAGCAGGGCAAACCCGTACAATAGGCTGAAATCTCCGGGCCATCCGCCGGAATCATTTTCGCCGTACGCCTTAAAAAGGACCTTGCCGCCCATGACGAGATCTCGCGCACTCGCCCTCTCCTGCCTCGCCCTGCTCGCCGCGCCTGCCCTCGCCGAAGTCCGCTTCGTCCCGATCCCGATGGTGGGTGCCGGAACGATCAAGGTCCAAGTCGAATACGCCCGCGCCACCACCGGGCCGCGCCAAGTGGACGTGACCCGCATCCCCGAGGGAGTGTCCGGGCTCGGAGTGATCCCCATCCGCCAGCAGGTCGTCATCGGCCCCTCCACCTCGACCAAGTACCCGCTGCTCAACATCACGCCGAGCGGTCCGGGCTTGATCGCGCTCAATGCCGAACCCGGCCTTCTTTCGAACGAGGTCTCGATGGAGGTGGGCAAGGCGCCGAGCAACACGGGCTGGGAGCTGCCGCTCCTCTCCGAGGCGAACATCTTTCGCGCCAACGCGACGGCTTTCGTGCAGAACCTGACCAAAGCGAGCGACGGCGGCAGCAACCTGAGCTTGTTCAACCTGAGCGGCTTTGCCGCCACCTGCCGGTACCAGATTCTGCGCCCCAACAACACGGTGCTCGCGGAACGCACCGGCATCGCGGTTCCGGCGCTCGGCGCCGTACGCTTCGACAACGTGCTCGCAATCGCCGCGGCCGGCGGGGGCTATGTTGGAGGGGTCACCTGCAACCAGCCGTTTTACGCGCTCGGCGCCTTCCCCAATACCGACCGGACCCGCGTACGGACCTACTATCCGACCGCCTCGTTTCCGACCGCCGGCACCGCGACCACCTTGGTCGACCGGCGCGGCGTGTTCTTGGACGTCCAGGACGGCAACTCTTTCCTGCGCATCCCCGTGCCGCTCCAGACCGCGCCCTCCGGCCCCGGGCCGCGCTACAAGTCGTTGACGATCGATTTCGATGCCCGGACCGCCGATCCGGACTACACCGTGATCCGCAACCTCGTCGGATTCCTTCGCAACGGCGGTCGCCGGTTCAGGAAGACCCTGTTCTTCGGCAGCTTCGATCGCCCCAACGCGCTCGGCGGCCCGAGGATGATCCTCGACCTCGGCACCCCCTACATCGAGACGACGATCAAACGCGAGCTCGACCTTTCCGGCCCGACCAAGAACCTGCATTTCCACATCGAGCTGAACGCGGATCAGAAACTCCTGGTTTACCAGGTCTTCAACGGCAACAACTCCATCTTCAACGTCTCGTCCTCGCTCTACAACGACGATCTGAACGCCGTGGGCACCGACGTGCCGACGCTCGAATTCGGCCTGCCGGGCATCGCGGACGACGCCTATTACCCGCCCTACGGTTGGCGTTTCTTGAACCTGAAGGTCATCGGCCGGAAATAGTTTCGGCCCGGTGATTGCCTTACGTCTGAAAAGGACCTTGCCACCCATGTCGAGATCTCGCGCACTCGCCCTCTCCTGTCTTGCACTGCTCGCCGCGCCCGCCCTCGCCGAAGTCCGCTTCGTTCCCGTCCCGATGTACGGTGCCGGCACGATCAAGATCCTGGCCGAATACGCCCGCACGACCACCGGACCGCGCAAGGTGGACGTCACCCGCGTCCCCGAAGGCGTTTCCGGCTTGAGCATCGCGGCAACGCACGACCAGGTCTACATCGGACCGTCCACCTCGACCAAGTACCCGCTGCTCAACATCACGCCCAGCACCCCGGGCCTGATCGTGCTGAACGCGGAGCCCGGCCTGGTGGCCGACGAAGTCTCGATGGAAGCGGGCAAGGCGCCGAGCAACTCGGGCTGGGAGCTGCCGCTCTTGAGTCCGGAGACCGCCTTCCACGCCGACTCAACCGCGTTCGTGCAGAACCTGACCAAGACGAGCGACGGCACGAGCAACTTGAGCCTGTTCAATTTGAGCGGCCTTGCCGCCACCTGCCGGTACCAGGTCCTGCGCCCGAACAACACCGTCCTCGCCGAGCGCACGGACATCGCGGTTCCCGCGGTCGGCGCCGTGCGCTTCGACGACGTTCTCGCGACCGCCGCGGTCGGCGCCGGCTATGTCGGCGCGGTGACCTGCGACCAGGCCTTTTACGCCCTGGGCGCTTTTCCTCACAGCGATCGGACGCGGATCCGAACCTACTACCCGACCACCGCGTTCCCGACCGCCGGCACCGCCACCACCCTGGTCGACCGGCGCGGTCTATTCCTGAACGTGGTGCCCGGCAACTCCTTCCTGCGCGTCCCCGTGCCGCTCCAGACCGTGCCCTCCGGCAACGGACCGCGCTACAAGTCGTTGACGATCGATTTCGACGCCCGGACTGCCAATCCGGAAGGCTTCACCGTGATCCGCAACCTGGTCGGCTTCTTGCGGAACGGCGGACGCCGGTTCAAGAAGACGCTCTACTTCGGCAACTTCGATCGCCTCGACGCGATCGGCGGACCGAAGATGATCCTCGACGTCGGCACGCCGTACATCGAGACCACGATCAAGCGCCTGCTCGACCTTTCGGGGCCGACTAAGAACCTGCACTTCCACATCGAACTGAACGCGGACCAGAAGCTCATGGTCTACCAGATCTTCAACGCCAACAACGCCGCCCTCTTCAACGTCCAGTCGTCGCTCTTCAACGACGACCTGAACGCCGTGGGAGCCGACGTGCCGATCCTCGAATTCGGCCTGCCCGGGGTCGCGGACCAGGCCTATTTCCCACCCTACGGCTGGCGGTTCTTGAACCTGAAGGTAGTCGGCCGGAAGTAGATTTCCGGTCAGACAGAAGCTCGCGCACGGAGGGCGGAGATTCTCGGGGGCCGAGACTCCGCCCTTTGGCGTTTCAGGCGCTCATGATCCGCGCCGTCCCCGAGACGCGGATCGAGCTGCCGGCCTCGGGCGAGATTTCGGCCCGGATCAGCGAGCGCATCCCCATGTCCTCCCCCTGCACGATGTCGATCGACCCCCCGTGGGGCCAGCCGAGATCGCGCAGATAACCGGCGAAGGCGGCCGTCGCGGCGCCGGTGGCCGGGTCTTCGTAGACCCCGCCGGAGGCGAACGGGTTCCGGGTGTGGAAGAGCCGCGCGGTCTCGGCCCAGGCGATCAGGATGGTGACGACGCCCACCCGATTCATGAGGACGCGCCCGGTGTCCAAGTCGTACCTCATCGCGGCAAGCGCCTTGCGGCTATTGAGAACGAGAACCAGAAAATTGGCGCCGCTAAAGGCGAGCGCGGGCGGAATGCGTGGGTCGAGATCGGCTCGGGTATAGCCGAACAGGTCGAGCGCGGCGTCCACGAGGTCGGCGGGCGCCGCCACGCTCCGGGTCGGCGGCGACTGAAGCGCCGCGGCCATGGTCTCCCCGTCCCGCCGTCCCTCGACCGTGATGTCGGCATCGTTCAGTTTCAAGGCGAACACCCCGTCGCCGTATCTCATCGCGAGAGCCGCCCCGAGCGCGATCGTGGCATGCCCGCAGAACGGAATCTCGACCTGCGGAGCGAAATAGCGCACCCGCCAGGCGGTGCCATCCTCAGCCATCGGAGCCGCGAACGCGGTCTCCGAAAACCCGACCTCCGCGGCGATGCGCTGCATCTCCGACTCGTGAGGATGCCGATCCGCGATGACCACCCCCGCGGGATTGCCCCCGGTGTCGCCGTCCGAGAAGGCGGCGATTTTTAGGACGTCCATGGTTTTATTGTAGGAGAGTGACTTCTGTGGAGCCGACGGTCGGATTTGAACCGACGACCTGCTGATTACGAATCAGCTGCTCTACCACTGAGCTACGTCGGCCAAAGAAGCAAGGCGCTCGGGCGGGCTCGCGAACGCTGGCGGATTGTAGGGGATCGCCCCGGCGGGCGCAACACGCACCCCGGGAGGAGTATCCCAAGGCTCCCGTCAATGTCGAGCGGCGTCCACATGAGGACCGTTTTTGTTTCGGTCCCGGCCACGACGCTTTCCCGGCGGAGCGTGCCGAGCTCGAGAGCGTCGCGAAGATGCGGTGCGATCCGCGTTCTCGGCCCAAAATCGACGATCCCGCGGCAGGGACCAGCGGTCCCTCGCGAAGGATCAGCGATTTTGGCGCAAAATCGTTGGTCCCGCGGCAAGGACCAGCGTTCCCTCGGCAGGGACCAGTGATCCTTCGGGAGGGATCAGCGATTTTGGCCCAAAATCGTTGGTCCCGCGGCAGGGACCAGCGTTCCCTCGGGAGGGAACAGTGAATTTGGCCCAAAAACGGTGATCCCTCCGGCGGGATCAGCTTTCCGCGAAGTGCGGTGCAGACCGAGTTCGCCGCCCAGGACCTGCTGATTACGAATCAGCTGCTCCACGCCTTCCTCGCAGCCTTCGCGCCGATGCAATATCCGGCGGGGCTCGCGCGTAAGAACCGCCGACGCCGGGCCGAGGAGGCTCCCTTCTCCCGGCCGGCGGCACCTTCAACAGAGACCCCAACCTATTCCAAGGAGACTTCGCGCCATGTCCCAGTCCCCTCTCGCCGCCCCCCAGTTGGTCATCGACAGCCGCATGGTCTATTCGAGTTGGATTCCGGCCGATCCCAAGGCGGCGGCAAAGCTGCTGCCCAAGGGGCTTTCCCCCGCGGCCAACCAGGCGATCTACATGAACCAGTACGTCGTCGATTCCGAGGAGCAGACTTCCGGCTTCGGCGCCTACTCGCTCACCTATCTCGGTCTCGACCTGGCCAACGTGACCGCTCCCGACGGCGTCACTCCCGGCCGCTTCTTCACCCACTACTTCAACTCCTCGGCCGTCATGCGCGAGTACGTGCTGGAGCGCGGCGTGCCCGCTTCTCCGGGCGAGACGACGCTGGAGGTCCATGGTAAGAAGCTCGAAGCGACCACTTACGTGGACGGCGTGCCGATCATCCGCACTCGGGCGAAGGTGAGCAAGAAAATCGGCGTCGTGGCGCGCGGGCACCTGACCTACGTCACCAAGCTCAAAAGAAAGCTAATCGCCGGCAACTACGCCTACATCGGCGATCTGGTCGATCCCTACGAGCTGCTCTCGGTCGAATTCCTCGCCCCGGACCATCCCCTCTGGGCGATCCGGCCGGCGCAGCCGTTCCAGGCCGTGACGGGCTCCTGCTGGTTCGCTCCGCGCGACTCCTTCGTCTATCCCGGCGGCGAGTACGAGATCTGATCCGCGGCGGGCTCTCGGGAGGAATTCCTCTCGCGGGCTCGTCCGCCGTTCCCGGTTGGGGGCTGGACTCCCTTCAGCCCCGCTCCACCCCCATCGCCCGCGTCCGTCCGCTGCGGCACCATTCGCTCCAGGAGCCGACGAAGAGAACCGCATCGCCCAGCCCGGCGTGGGCAAGACCCAGCAGGCCGTGGCAGGCGGTGACCCCGCTGCCGCAGTGGACGACGACGTGATTGGCGGGTGTTCCGCCGAGAAAATCTTCGTAGAGCCGGCGCAGCTCTTCCTTGGGCTTGAAGCGGCCGCGAGGATCCAGGTTCAGGGTGAAGGGGAGGTTCAACGCGCCGGGGATGTGCCCGGCCGCCGGATCGAGCGGCTCGGTCTCTCCCCGGTAGCGTTCCCCGGCCCGGACGTCGATCACCTTCCAATCAGCGTTGTGGGCCAGCACAGCTACCCTGTCGATCTCCGCCGTAGGTAACCTACAAGAGGTCACGGGATACGGGGGCACGGCCCGGATCGCGGGTTCCTCGCGGGTAAGATCAGCTCCGGCGGCGACGATTTCCTGCAGGCCTCCATCCAGCACTTGGACTCTTTCGTGCCCGAGGGCGCGGAGCATCCACCAAGCACGGGCCGCTGCGTTGGCTCCTCCCTGGTCGTCGTAGCAGACCACCCACGAGTCGGGCCCGATACCCCAGAGGCCCAACTGGCCACCGAAAGACGGGGCCTCCGGCAACGGGTGGCGTCCGCCGCGGGAAGGATCGAAATCCTCTTCGCCGGCTCGGCTGAGTTGGTTCTTCAAGCTCACGTGAAAGGCACCCGGCAAACGACCTTCGTCATAGGCCGCCCGGGGGCGGCAATCCAACAGAATCGCCCCGCCCAGGGTGGGAAGGAGGTCCTCGGGTGAGATCAAGGGACTGGTCATTTCGCTATTCTGCCGCACGACCCGCGTCCGGGCCGAACCGCCGCGCAACCGTGTTAGCGTCTCGCGCGATGATTCCCGGGACTCAATCTTGATGCCCTTCCGCCGTGCCCTGCTCCTCGCCCTCCTGCTGATCGTTCTCGGGCTCGCGTTCGTCGGCCCCGTCGCCTCTTGGGCGGGCAGTCCGGATGCGTATCGGCGCTTGACGCTCTGGGGGATTCCGCTCGGGGTTCTGATCCTCTCGATCCTCCTCGTGGCGCGGGGCGGCAAGGCGGCCTCTCTCTCCGGAACGGCCGGCGGGCGGAACGCTCCGTTGTACGCCGCCGGATGCGCCGCGATCTTCATCGATCAGCTCTATCTCGGCTACGCCCAGGTGTCTCACGCCGCGACGTTCACCTTCGGCGCGCAATCGCTCGCGGGTGGGCGGCTGGCCTGGGTGTTGATCTGGGCTCTGCCGGTGTGGGTCGCGTTCGGTGTGTTCGCCTTCGAGCGTGGGTTGCGCGCCGGGGTGTTTTCGGGCCTCCGCGAACGGCTGGGGCCGTTCGGCGCGGGAACGGTCGCAGCGCTTGCCGGGACCGCGCTCTCCCTCCCTTCAATCCTGCCCGGCGGCGAGGTGCGCGACACCGGCTTCGTCGTGGCCGGGGTGGTGGCGATCATCGCCCGCGAGGTGATCTGCACGGTTCTGTTCGTCCGAGGCGGCCTCCTGGCCGCGGGGATCTTCCGCGGCGTTTCGATGTTCCTCGAAACGTTCGTGCTCGCGGACTGGTATGCCCTCTCGTTTCCGGCTTTTCAGGTGGTATCCGACACTCCGGCGTTCTATGTCGCGCGGGGGCTCTCGGCTTTGCTCGCGGTCGGGGCGGCGATACTCTTCACCCGCGGTTCTGCCCGGGAGGTCTCGCCATGAGCGCCCTGCGCGGTTCCCCGAAACTGCGGCTCGCCGCGATCTTCGGCCTGGTCGTGATGGCCACCTGGACGCTCGCAGTGAAGTTTCTAGCACCGATCCTCTGGGCCTACGCCGAGCGCGCGGCCGGACGGCCGACCTCGGCGCCGATCATGTGGGATTTCTGGTGGGTCGCCCATCTCGCCCTCGCCTGGATGCTCTGGCATCGCCACCGCTGGGCGCGCTCGTTCGGCCTGCTCGTCGCGGGGCTTGAGATCGCGATCGTGGCGGTCAAGTTCGCGCTCTACTTCCAGGCGCCCGACCTCTCCTTCTGGCGCCTGCTCTGGCTCACCAACAAGATGTACGTGCTCGCGTTCTTCGTCGCGTTCGCGATCTGGCTGTTCCGGCCCGCGACGCGGCGGGAGTTTGCCAACTTCCCGCGCGGGGGTGGGTATGCGAAGTGAGAAAAAGGACATAAAGGACAGCAAGGACGACAAGGACGGAAAAGAGCGAGAGGAGGAGGGTCTGAACCGGCGACAACTGCTGCGGGGATCGGCCTTGCTCGCGGGGGCGGCGGCGGTCGGCGCCGGGATCGGCTCGGTCGCCTGCGCGGCGGCCGCTCCTTCCCCCATGCGCCATCGGCCGCTCGGAACCACGGGACTCCAGGTTTCCGAGATCGGCTTCGGCGGCTATCCGGTCGATGAGCCCGAGACGGTGCGCTACGCGTTCGAGCGCGGCATCACCTACTTCGACACCGCCCATTGCTACCGAGGAGGGCGAAGCGAAGAGGTGATCGGCGAGGGGCTCCGCGGCATCCGCGACAAGGTCGTGCTGACCACCAAGTGGTGCCCCCATCACGTGGGAAAACCCGCGACCAAGGCGAGCTTCCTCGCCATCCTCGACGGCAGCTTGAAGCGCTTGAAGACCGATCACGTAGACGTGGTCCTGAACCACGAGGTGGGAAAATCCTCCGACGGCCAAGGGGTCGCCCGGCTCCAGAACCCGGAGATCTACGAGGCGTTCGAGGTCGCCAAGAAAGCCGGCAAAGCGCGTTTCCTCGGTTTTTCCGGGCACGACCCGGACCTCATGTCGGTAATGGACTGGGGCATCGCCTCGGGCCACTTCCAAGTCATGCTCGGCCGCTACAGCTTCCTCGACTACCCCGATCAGACGAAGCGCATCGCCGAGGCTCACCGCCGCGGCATGGGAGTGGTCGCGATGAAGACTTTCGCGGGAGCCAAAGGGGCCGACCTCGACCGCTTCCGCGACCGCTACACCAACTTCAAGCAGGCCGCGCTCAAATGGGTGCTCTCGAACCCTCACGTCTCGAACCTGATCATCTCGATCAACAGCAAGCGCCAGGTGGACGACTACACCGCCGCCTCGGGCCAGAAGCTCGCCGAAGCCGACCTCGCGATCCTCGCCGAGTACGAGGCGACCTTCTCCACCGAAGTCTGCCGCTTCTCCGGCGCCTGCCTCGACGCCTGCCCGACAGACGTTCGAATCGCCGACATCCTCCGCTTCTCGATGTACTACCACGAGTACAAGCAAGAGAACCGAGCCGTCGAGTCCTACGCGAACCTGGTCGCCTCCGAGCGCGCGGCGCACTGCCTGCACTGCGCCGGGTACTGCGAAGCGGCTTGCAACTACGATTTGCCGATCAAGAGTCTGCTGCTGCGGGCGCATGGGGCGCTCTCGGGAGAGAGCGCGGGGTGAGCCCGAGGCCGTACCTCGCTCTCGCCACCCGCCCCAACCTTCTCGCTTTCCGACCCATCCTGCGACAGAGTTCGCGTCAACTCGTTGGAGGGGTTCTCATGCCGACCGCCCGGTCTCTGCGCTCGTGGTTCGCGCTCTGCGCTTTACTCGCCGTCTTGCCCTTCGCCGTTCCCGCCCGCGCCGCGGAGGAGGCGGCGGCGGTGCCATCCCCGCAAACTTCGATCGAGCGTCTGACGCGCGTCGCGAAGCTGTGGGGCAAAGTCCGCTACCTTCATCCGTATCTTGCCTACCGGGAGGATCTCGATTGGGATGCGGCGCTGATTTCGGCTCTGCCGAAGGTCCAGGCGGCGGGGACGACCGAGGAGTATCGGGCGGCGGTTGCGGGGTTGCTCGGGGCTCTCGGCGATCCCGTGACCCGGGTTTTGCCGCCTACGGCGCCGACGGGCGAAAAACCTCCGGCGGTCGAGCTGTTTCGGGATTTGGAGGGGGGCGCGCTCGAGATCGATTTGGGACGACGGATCGCGAGCGCCGGGGGTGTGGACGTCTATCGCCAGATCGGGCGCGAGTTGCCGAAGGTGGCGGCGGCGCGCGAGGTGGTGATCGACCTCCGGTCGGGGCTTCCGGCCGGAGATTCGACGGGCGAGGAATCGTGGGTGCTCTCCGATTTGGCGGGCGCGCTTGCGAGCCGGCCGTGCCGGGGACCTGCGGAGCGCTATTTGATGCACTCCGGATACGTCGGCACGCGCTCGACGAGCGGCGGCTACTTCTCGGGATTTCTCGAGCAGCTCGCGACCGTCTATCGACCCGCGCCGGAGTTGAAGCCGGTGGAGAAACGGGTGGCTTTCGTGGTCGATCGCCGGACGCCGGTTCCCGCCCTGGCGCTCGCGCTCCAGGCGTGCGGCGACGGGCGGATCGTCGCGGTCGGCGGGTTGGCGGAAGATTCCGAAGGCTCGACGACCGACGTCGATCTGGGCGAGGGGGTGACGGCGCGGGTGCGGGTGAGCGAGCAGCTGCCGTTCGGTTCCGGGCTCGCGGCCGACGCGGTGGTCCCGGAGGCCGAGGCGGAGCGCGCGACCGGCGCCGCGATCGCCGCTCTGCACGCCGAACGGAAGGCCGGCACCGAATTGCCGCGCGCGCTTCCCGGCGGCGTTTTGCGTAACGATCCGGCCTATCCGGAGATGACCGAGCCCGATCTTCCTCACCGCCAGCTCGCGGTGATCCGGGCCTGGAATGTGATCGCGCTGTTCTATCCGTATCGCCATTTGATCGGCGATTGGGACGTGGTCCTCCCTGAGTTTCTGGCGCGGATGGAGAACGCCGCGACCGGACGGGACTACGCGCTCGGCATCCTCGAAATGATGAATCGGGTGGCCGACGGCCATACCTCCGTCTACGGCCATCCCGAGCTGAACAAGCTGTTCGGAGAGGCGGTGATCCCGGCAAGGGTGCGCTGGATCGGCGGCTCCGCCGTAATCACCCACGTGAGCGACGCGGCGAAGGACGAGGGTCTCCTTCCGGGCGACGCGATCCTCGCGATCGACGGCGAGCCGATGGCCGCGGCGATGGCGCGATTCCGTCCGCTCTTTACGGCTTCGACCGAAGCCGCCCTCTTGAACAAGCTCTGCTTCGCGGCATTGACCGGACCGAAAGGCTCGACCGCCCATCTGACGGTCGAAGGAGTCGACGGTCGAAAGCGAGAAGTCGCCGTCGTCCGCGATCCCGGCCCTCGGGGGAAGGTGCCACCCCGCGTGGCGGGCGAGGTCATCCAGATCCTTCCCGGCAATTTCGGCTACGTCGATCTGGTCCGGCTCACCACCGTCCAAGTGGACGAGCTGTTCGAGAAGGTCAAAGACACCCGCGGCTTGATCTTCGACATGCGCGGTTATCCGCAGGGGACCGCCTGGCCGATCGCGCCGCGGATCAACGCGAAGCGGGCGAAGATCGGCGCCCAGTTCCGGCGCTCGCAGGTCTCCGCCTTCTCGGCCGAGGAGGCGGAATCGGGGTTCTATTTCAGCCAGCCACTCCCTCTGAACGACCGCGGCCTGCCCGTCTACGACAAGCCGATCGCCATGATCATCGACGACCGCGCGATCAGCCAGTCCGAGCACTCCGGGCTGTTCTTCGAAGCGGCGAGCGACCTTCACTTCATCGGCGAGCCGACCGCGGGGGCGAACGGCGACGTGACAAGCTTCGCGCTGCCCGGCGGGATTCAGGTCTCCTTCACCGGGCACGACGTGCGCCATGCCGACGGACGGCAGTTGCAGCGGGTCGGCTTGCAGCCGGACGTGCCGGTCTCCCCCACCCGCGCGGGGCTTGCGGCGGGGCGCGACGAATTGCTGGAGGCGGCGGTGCGCGATCTGGAGGGACGGGCGGCGCCCGAGGCGAAACGGTAGGAGCGGAATCGGCGTTCGTGGCACATCCAGGGCGGCCACGGGGGGCCGCCCCTACAGGAATACGTCCTTCGGCCCGTTGAAACCGACAATTCACGACGTAGGGGCGGCCCCCCGTGGCCGCCCATGGCATCGCAACCCTCTACCCCGCGAACGGCCGATCGAGGAATTCCTTCGCCCGGTCGCGGGCGTCGCCGACGCTCTTCATGGCGAGAACTTCGCGGTAGCAGCGGAGCGCCTCGTCGCGGCGGCCGAGGGCGTCGTAGGCCATGCCGCGGCGCAGGCGCCCGACCGCTTGGTAATAGGCGTCGTAGGTGCGCTCGGAGGCGAGAAACTCCAGCCGGTCGAGGTATTCGAGCGCGCCGTCGTAGCGTCGCTGCCCCATCTCCACCCGGGCGAGCCAATAGAGGGCCTCTTCGGCCACCGCGCCACTGTAGCCGGGGGCGCCGTCCACCTGGCGCTCGGCGACTTCCTGGAGGATCACCCCGGCCTCGGCCCAGCGCCCCCAGCGGGCGTACATCCGCCCCTCGGCGACGTGGAACAGAGAGTTCCCGGGGTACGCCCGGCGCAGCTGCGCGAGCTCCGCCGAGGCGCGCGGGAGGTCGCCCTCGAACTGATCGAGGATCTGGAACAGGGCATAGCGCGCCTCGACTTTCGCGAATCGGCTGCGGTCGGCGGCGCGGCGTAGCTCCGCGAGGCCCCGGGCCTTGTCCCCCTTGGGGAACAGCCGGGCGATCGGCTTCAGCCACCGGTAGCGCTGGGGCACCGCCTCCACCAGGTAGTCGAACAGGCCGATGCCGAACGCGAGATCGTCGTTGCCCGGGTCGCGCTTCGCCAGGCGCCGCATGTTCTTGAGCGCCCGCCGCCCGTCGAGCCCCGCGCGCATCCAACTCTCGCGATAGGTCGCCAAGCGCGCCCGGAACGCCGAGGCACCCGCCTCGAAGAAAAGTCCATCCACGTCGTCGTCGTTTTTCTTGAGCCGACGCTTCGCGAGATCGAGAGAGCGCTCGATGTGGGCCAAAAACGCGGCATCGAGCGAGGTATTTTCGGGATCGACGAGCAGCTTCCACCAGGGGACCAAAGCGCGCAGCAGCGGCCCGGCCGGATGCTCGGGAAAATGCCGCTCGACCTCCACGAACTGCCCCTCGGCCCCGGGAAAGTCCATCGAATACAACCGGTCGAGCCCGGCGAGCACCCGCTCGCGGAAGAAAGGATCGTCGAAGATCGAAGCCGGCCGTTGCGCAGGGGGTGCCGCGGCGGAGGCGGGCAAGGCCCCAAGCAGGCCGACGATCAGAAGGGTGGCAACGGCGGTGAGGCGAAAGGCTCTGTTCACGGCGAAAAGCTTACTCCTATCGGCCTTCTGGCCGGCCACACGGGGGGCCGCCCCTACAGATTCTGTAGTGGCCATCGCCGCGGGTCACGCAAGAAGCAAAGGCCCGTAGGGGCGGCCCCCCCGTGGCCGCCCGGGGTGGGTGAGGGCTGCGCCGGAGTTCCTTCCCTACCGCCAAGCCATCATCGACCAAGGCACCAGCATCCCCACGAACACCACCGCCGCAAAGGACAGCAGCGCATACCAGAGCCGAAACTCGGGGCTCCACCAGCCGCGCCGCCAGGCGAGCGCGTTGGCGAACGGCATGGTGAACGCCAGCGTTCCGGCGAGGCCCGGAACGATCAGCCAGGCGGCGCCGCGCATTCCGGCGGAACCGCCGGCCCCGAGAACGCCGCAGACGAGCAGCGCCACGCCGAGGAGGTGAAGCGCGGAGACGGCGACGCCGAGGGAAACGGCCCAGGTGGAGGCGCGCGGCGGAGTTGGAGCGGGGGCGAAGAGGGCGACCGTCGCCTCTCTGGGACGGACGATCAGCGCCACGGCGAACAGCGTACAGAGCGTAGCGACCACCGAGATCTGGGCCAGGTCGGGACCGGCCGGGACGTCGGGCGCCGACATCGGCAAAATCCGAGCGAACAGCGACGCAGAAACCCCCGTGCCGATCATCGAGCCTCCTCGATTTCCGGGCGCAGACAAACTCCGCCCCTACGACCGATCGACTCCTTAGACACCTGAAACGCGGATTTGGTGCCCGAAAATCCCGCGCGCGGAAGATCCTAGATCGATCGCGCCCCGGCGGGATACTCTGCCCGCTCCGATGGAACTGCTCGATTCCCGCCGCCTGACCGGACCCGGTCTCCTGCTCGACCGCGAGGGAGCCGCGCTCGAAGTGTCCTACGGTCCCGGCGAGGAGAACGTTGTCGAGGTGTGGCAGGAGCGCGTTCGCCGCCTGCTCGACGCGCTCGGCTGGGACGCCGCGACGATCGCCGTCCGCCGCTTCCCCGGCGGCGCGAGCCTCGCGATCACGGCACCGTTCGACGCCCTGTTCGCCGCCTGCGACGTCGCCGAAGCGGCCTGGACGGCGGCCGTCGCGGCGCAGGGCGGCGAGCCGGAGCCCGACCCGGCGACGACGTTGGAGGTGCTTCGCGCCGCGATCGAGGCAGAGCGCGATCCGCAGCTGGTGGCCCTGCGCGATGCGGCGGTGGCGCATGGCGTGACTTTCTTGATCGACGACAAGGCGGTGACGGTGGGATTGGGGACGGGGAGCCGGACGTTCTTGCGGCCGGAGAAACCAGAGGAACCCGAGCCCGGTCAGCCCTCACCCCCGGCCCCTCTCCCACAGGGAGAGGGGGGAACGGCAAAAACATCTCCGCTTACCTCCCCTCTCCCTGTGGGAGAGGGGCCGGGGGTGAGGGCTGACGAGGGAGAGCCGGCGCCCGATCCGCTCTCTTTGATCGACTGGACCCAGATCCACGACGTCCCCCACGCGGTGGTCACCGGCACGAACGGCAAGACGACGACCGTTCGCCTGCTCGCGAGCATCGGCCGGACGGCGGGGTTCGTCGTCGGCCTCTCCTCGACGGACGGCGTGGTGGTCGGCGGCGAGCGGATCGCGACGGGCGACTATTCGGGACCGGAAGGGGCGCGCAAGGCGTTGCGCGACCCCCGGGTGGAGTTGGGGGTGTTGGAGCTGGCCCGCGGCGGCCTTCTTCGGCGGGGTGTGCCGCTCTCGCGCGCTCGCGCCGCGGCGGTGACCAACGTGGCCGCCGACCACCTGGGCGAATACGGCGTCTTCGACGTGCCGAGCCTCGCGGAGGCGAAGCTCTCGGTCGCCCACACGCTTTCCCCCGGCGGCCGGCTGGTCTTGAGCGCGGACGATCCCGATCTGGCGGCGCGGGGCCGGGCGGTCGCGGAGCGTTTCCGCCTGGAGCTTGGCTGGTTCTCGCTCGACTCAACGACCGAACCGCTCGCCGCGCACGTTGCCTCCGGCGGCACCGCGGCGTATCTAGAGGGCGACGCGCTGATCCTCGTGCATGGCGCGGAGCGGATCGAAGTGATCCGGATTCCGGATTTCCCCCTCGCCCACGGCGGCGCCGCCCTGCACAACGTCTCGAACGCTCTCACCGCCATCCTGCTCGCCGACGCCTTGGGCCTCTCCCCCGCCGCCCAGCGCTTGGGGCTCGCCGCGATCGGCACTTCCCCCGCCGACAACCCCGGACGGGCGAACCTGATCCCGCTGGCGAACGGTGCCACCGTGCTGCTCGATTACGCCCACAACCCCCACGGCCTCGAAGCACTGCGCCCGTTGGTCGAGAGCCTTCCCGCGAAGCGCCGCATCCTCCTCTTCGGCCAGGCGGGAGACCGAGACGACGCCGCGCTCCGCGACCTCGCCGCCGCGGCCGTGCGCTTCGCGCCCGACCTGGTGATCCTCAAAGAGATGGCCGCCCTCCTCCGCGGCCGGCAGCCGGGGGAAGTTCCCAGGATCCTCGACGCAGAGCTTCGCCGGCTGGGGTGGTCGGAGATTCTGTGGGTCGAGAGGGAGCTGGCGGGCGTGGAGTTGGCGTTGGATCTGGCGAGGGACGGGGATTTGCTGATCCTGCTGGTGCATACGGACCGCAAAGGGGCGCTGGAGCGGATCGCGGTAGCGGCGAGGCCGGGCACCTGAGCGTTTTCCGGGCGCTCGAATTCATCGCGAGCCCGCTGAAAATGGGCCTGCCCCTGCAGCACTTCGCCGAGCGCACTCCGGAGTTCGCCCGATGCCCCGAGTCGAGCGTTCAAGCCCCGCGAGAAGTCGGTTGGGTCCTCCGGGAATTGGGTGAAGTCCCCCAGAAAATGGGTGAAGTCCTCCAGAAAATGTGTGAAGTCCCCTAGAAATTCACCGAAGTCCTCCAGGAATTCGCTCAAGTCCCCTAGAAATTCACTGAAGTCCCCCAGAAATTCACTGAAGTCCCCGAGAAAATCGGTGAAGTCCCCGAGAAATTCACTGAAGTCCTCCAGGAAATCGCTCAAGTCCCCCAGAAAATCGAATTTCTGTGTGCGCTCAGCGAATTTCTGGGGGACTTCACCGATTTCGCGAGCCGGAACTTCCCTTTCCTGGGCGATCGATCGGGTCGGTCGTAGGCCGGCGAAACAGCAGGCTGCCACGTCGCTGGGGCGCGCGCCGACGCGTCGGCGCTACGGAAAGCGGCGACGTGTCGCCGCACTCCATAGGCGATATTGCACGGGACACTCAGAATCCCGCTGGAGGTGCGTGCTAGCCTAAAACGTGTCCGCTGCGAATTCTGCAGGCTCCACGCACACCCCTCCCCCGCTGCGTCCTTCGTGGCCGGTGCGCGTCTCGCTCCTTCACCCTCGCGCCGTTCTCTTGATCTGGGGCCTTGCGCTCGCGCTCGCGCTTCCGGGGATCGCCCGCCTAACCCTCCGAACCGACGGCCATGCACTCGTGCCGCCGGGGGCTCCGGCTTTGGCGGTCGATCGTGAGGTGCGGAAGACGTTCGGGCTGCGGGACCAGCTGCTCGTGCTGGTGGACACGAACAAGCCGGGGGGAATCTACAACCCTCGGACGCTCCACTTGCTGGCCGATTTGACCGCGGCGATTGGACGTCTGCCGGGCGTCGGGCGCGCGAACGTGCGGAGCCTGGCAACCACGATCGGCAGCCGGTACGACGCGGCGCGGCACGAGTTCATGCCTCTGTTCGAGCCGTTTCCGGAGACTTCCGCGCGAATTGCCGAGCTGCGGGAAGAGGTCGCTTGGATCGATCTTCCGGTGGGGCTTTTGGTCGCCAAGGACGGCTCGGCGGCGACCGTGGTCGTAGGGCTTCCGCCGCGGGAGGCTCCTGGCGGCGAGGATCGGTACGAGCTTTGGCGGCGGATCGACGAGCGGGCGCGGCGGTTTGCGGATTCCGGGCATCGAATCTCGGTGATCGGCGCCCCGGCGGCCGAGGCGCTGCTGGGGCGGCACGTGCTGGGCGATCTACGGTTCTTGGTGCCCGCCGCGCTCGCGCTCGTGGCGCTGTTGCTCTATTTGGGCTCGCGGCGGATCGCCATGGTCGCGCTCGGGCTCGGCAAGGTGGGCGTGTGTCTGGCGATCCTGTTCGGCGCGATGGGCTGGGTGGGCGAGCCGGTGTTCTTGACCACCGCGGTGCTGCCGGTGATTCTGGTCGCCGTCGGGCTCGCCGACGAGATCCACCTAGTGACCCATTATCGCCAGCTGCTGGCGGTCGAGTCTTCTCCCGAACGGGCGCGCGAGCGGACGTTTGAGGAGATCGGCCATGCGGTGACTCTCGCGTTGCTGACCACGGCGATCGGCTTCGGCTCGTTCGTCCTGGCTCCGATTCCCGCGCTCGCCCATTTCGGCGCGGTGGCGGCCGTCGGCGTCGGGCTCTGCCTGGTCTTTTCGCTCACCGCGACGCCCGCGGCGCTGGCTTTACTTTCCGCCGAGCGGTTCCGCGCGCCTCGCGCCGAAAGGCACGTGTTGGGCCGGCGCGCGTTCGAACGGCTGGCCGATACGGTGACCGCCCGGCCGCGGACGGTGCTCGCGCTGCTCGGGGTCGCCACCGTCGCGGTCGGCTTAGGCATCTTTCGGCTGGTGGTCCAGGACAGCTGGCTCGAAGGGTTTTCGCCCCGCAGCGGGCTGTACCGGGCGACGACGCGGCTGGATGAGACATTCTCCGGCTCGCATCGTTTGCTGGTGGTGGTCGCGTTTCCCGGCAAGGGCGCCCCGGCCCGGCCTTTGCTCGATCCCGAGGTATTGAACCGGCTCGGCGAGCTGGAGGCGCTGCTTCGGGAGACTCCCGAAGTGGGCGGCGTGGTCGGACCGTACCGGCTGGTGACGACCGCCGCCGGGATCGCCGGGGGCGACGTGCGATTTCGCCGAGTCCGGGCGCGGGCGGAATGGAACACCGTGCTCTACGCCCAACTCGACCGGGTGCTCGGAGTGGCGGCGCGGCGGGAGATCGTGACCGACGATTTTTCGCGCGGCGTCGTCGAGGTCTTCCTGCGCAAGGCGAACTACCGCGACACGGTGGCTTTGATCGACCGGCTGCGCCGCTTCGAGCGCGATCGGCTCGTGCCGCTCGGCGGCTCGATCGCCTTGGCCGGCGACATCGCGGTGAGCCAGGAGATGATCCCGGGCATCGTCCATGGGCAGATCGGCTCGCTCGGCGGCGCGCTGCTCGGTTCGGCGCTCACCGTGGCGTTCGGCATGCGCCGTTGGGGCGCCGGGCTCGCGGCGATCGTTCCCGCGCTCGGGGCGATCCTCTGGACGTTCGGCGTGATGGGCTGGATCGGCGTTCCGCTCGGGGTCGCGACCTCGATGTTCTGCGCCATCACGTTGGGGATCGGCGACGACTACGCGATCCACTTCCTGGAGCGCCGCGAGTTGGCGAAGAGCCAGGGAGAGGCCCGGCCGACCCGCGTCGCCCTGGTCGAGGCGGGGCCGGCGATCCTCTGGGACGCCCTGGTGATCGCTCTCGGGTTCGGCCTGCTCGCCCTCTCCCAGGTGCCGGCGAACCGGCGGCTGGGGCTTTTGCTCGGGCTCGCCCTGCTCACCGCCGCGGCGTTTACGCTGACCGGATTGAGTGCGGTTTTGAGCGTACACGACGACAGGACTCGTCACGATTGAGCAGGCGTTGTCACTCTTTCCCCATTCCGGACACAAAACTAAGTAGACAGCTGTCGATTTCCCCGCCGCAGGACCGAAACGAACCGAAAGGAGCGATTCAATGAGGGCTCGTGTCTTCGCTGTAGCTTTGATCGCCGTTCTCTGCTCCCTGCCGATGATCGCGCAGGACATTCCCAAAGGCCCCGACGTCTGGGATTCTCTCGGCGGCGGCTCGACCGACGTCACCCTCTCCGGCAATGACTGGAAGCTTCTCTGCGGCGTCACCGTAGGGGATACCGCCGTGCAGCTGAAAGGATTCAACATCGCCGGCCTGGGCACCGGCGACACCCAGGTCGATCGCCTGCAAGACGCTTCGCTGCCGAGCATCGGCTCCTCCGCGACGGTCGATATCCAGCTGACGGCCCTGTCTTTGGTCAATGACGGCACCCATCCGTGCAGTCCGCTGACCCTCCGCGTCAAACCGGATCCCAGCGTCACTCAGGGTCTCGGCACGATGACCATCACCAAGACCAGTGCGGCAGGCGGCACGTTCAGCGCGACGGTGTTGGTCGACGCGCTGATCGAAGCCGTCGACTCTTCCGGAACCGTCAAGGGATTGACCACCGTCACCGGCACGCTCGGCGATACGAGCCCGAGCCCCTGGAGCTATGCGGCGCCGACCTCGGCCGCCGCCGCCAGCCCCTGGTATCCCGGCGTCGATCCGGCGACCAAGAAGCCGGTCCGCGTCTGCCGCATCGGCAAGAAGATCCTTCCGGCGCGCCATTGCTACCAGCCGCGCCCGAAGTGCAAGTCGATTCGTCCGGTTCCGGTGGATACCGCCGCTCACGGCGGCACGGCGGACGCCGTCATCATCGCGGTCGAGCCCTGCTCGATCGATGCGGATCCCGCGCCCACCACCAACTGACGCGCCGCTCCGGGTCCCGAGTCTCAAAAACCAGGCGCGCCGCTCCGGATTGACCGGAACGGCGCGCTTTATGCGTTTCACGCTCCTCTGAACAGGAGCGGCGGGATCAGTTCTCGGCGCCCGGCGGGGGAATCGGCAGGCCCGGGCCGCCGACACGGAACTGGAACCTCTGGTGGAACGACTCGAATTTCGCCTTCTGCTCGGACGTCAGCAGATCCGAGAAGCTCTGATGGAACTCCTGGTGGGCGGCCTCCATCTGCTTCGTCAGCTTGTGGACGGCGATCGCGGCGTTGCCGACCGTCGCGGCATCCGCGCCGGAATCGAGGGCTTTATCCAGCGTGGCCTGGAGCCCCATGAGCTGCTCGTGGAGCGGCTTCATCGTCTCGCGCAATTGAGCTTCGAGATCGCGGGCGGCGCTTTCCTGATCGGCGGTCAAATCGAGCTGAGTCTTGAGCATGTCGACGAGCGGCGGCGGGCCGTCGCCTTTGAAAACCATCCGATGCATGCCGGGATGCCCCGGGCCGGGATGGCCGATGAAGACGACGTTCTTTTCCACCACCGGCTTGTCGTCGGCCGGGGCGGCCGCGGAAGCCGGGGCGATCGGGTTGAGCAGGGCGGCAAGGGCGATCAGGAACATCCAACGCTTCATGGTTTGTCTCCTCGATGAGTATCGTTTCGGTCGGCTTGCATACGCCGACGGTGAAAGCAGAATAGGGCGCGGGCCGTTCCCGAGTCTTCAAGCCGACGCAAGGTTCTTGTCAGAGATGTAAAGCGCGCCGACTCCCCCAATTACTCGACGAACTTGTAGCCGAGCCGATGGACGGTGACGAGAAAACGCGGATGGGCCGGGATCGGTTCGAGCTTCTGGCGCAGCGAGGCGATGTGGACGTCCACCGTGCGGGTCTGGGCCGTGGCGTCGTAGCCCCAGACCCGGTCGAGCAGCTCGTCGCGGCCGATCACCTCGCCGTGGCGTTCGATCAGGTAGCGCAGCAGTTTCAGCTCCAGCGCCGAGAGGGAGACCGGCGCGCCCGCGCGCTTGACCTCGGCGCGCTTCCAGTCGATCTCGACGTCGCCGAAGCGGAAGGTGTCTCCGGAGGGGAAGGCGCCGTGCGCGTTGCCGTTCTTCGGCCGCGAGCGCCGCAGCAGCGCTTCGATCCGCGCCAGCAGCTCGATCGCCTCGAACGGTTTGCTCAGGTAGTCGTCGGCGCCGAGCTTCAAGCCCACCACTCGATCCACCACCTGAGTGCGGGCGGTGAGCATCAGGATCGGCACGTCGAGGCCGCGCTGGCGCAGATCGCGGCAGACGTCGAAACCGTTTTTGCCCGGCAACATGACGTCGAGGAGGATCAAGTCGAACGGCTCGGCGAGCGCGCGCGCCTCCCCCGCGTCGCCGGTGGTCGCGGGCTCGACCTGGTAGCCCTCGCTCTTCAGGCGATCGGAGAGCGTGAGCTGGAGGCTCGGCTCGTCTTCGACCAGGAGAATGCGTTCGCCGCTCATCGTTCGCTCTCTCGGGCCGCCGGCAAGCGGATCTCGAAGGCGCTGCCGACTCCCCCGGCGCCGTCGCGCAGCTCCACCGTGCCGCCCGTCGCTTCGAGCGCCCGGCGGGCAAGGGTGAGGCCGAGGCCGGCGCCGCTGACCGAACCGACCGCGCTCGCCGCCGCGCGGCCGCGGACGAACGGCTCGAAGAGATGGGGCCGATCTTCGGCCGCCACCCCGGGACCGCGATCTTCCACCCGGATCGTGATCGCACCGCCCGAAGCGCCGGTGCGGATCCCCACCCAGCCGCCGGAAGCGGCGTATTTCGCGGCGTTTTCGAGCAGGTTGCGGAGAGCGAGCCGGAGCGCGGCGCGGTCGGCGAGCGCGGCGGGGAGCGACCGCTCGGCCGGCCCGTCGCGCTCCACGGTGATGCCCGCCCGGGCGAGCGCCGGGCCGGCGTCTTCGAGCGCGCGATCGATCGCCTCGGCCACGGCGAGCGGCTCCGGATGAAACGCCCGGGTGCCGGACTCGATCCCCGCCAGCTCCAGCGCCTGGGCGACGAGGGAAGAAAGCCGCGCCCCTTCGCGATCGACCAGGCCGCCGTACTCGCGCACCTTGGCCGGCTCGGCGACCACGCCGTCGGCGAGATTTTGCGCCGCGGCGCGGATCGCCGCGATCGGCGTATGCAGCTCGTGGGTGACCCCGGCGACGAATTCGAGCCGCTGCTCGGCGAGCCGGTGCGCCCGGGCCGCCGAGCGGGCGAGGACGAACAGGCTCGCCCCGAGCAGGGCGAGGATCGCGAGGCTGATCCCCAGATTGCGCGCGCGCACCGCGCCGACCGCCGCTTCGAGCGAGCCCGCGCGGTTGGAGATCGCAAGCGTCCAGGTTCCGGCGGCGCCGGTCGGGGGCTCAGGACTGCGGAACAGAAACGCCTGCCGCAGCTCTCTGTGAACCCGGCCGTGCCGCGGCCCATGATCCGGCCCGTGCTCCGGCACCGGCATCTCGAATTTCACGCCGTGCAGCAACTCGGGCAACAGG
>DATMZU010000444.1:0-3677 GCA_035607435.1 Thermoanaerobaculia bacterium
CAGCTGGGGAACGAAAGCACGGAGGTCGGCGTGAGCCTGTACCACCTGGGCGCTCTCCACTTGCTCACGTTCGGCGAGAGCGAAAAGACGCTCACCCAGGCGGTGCGCATCCTGGAAAAGACCGAAGGGCCGGACGATCCGGAGCTCGCCGGGGCCTTGAACGGTCTCGGCACGTTCTACGGCCGCAAGGGGGATGCCGCACGGGCCGAGCCGCTGCTACGCCGGGCGCTCGCGATCCGCACCCGGGTGCTCGGCGCCGAAGACGCGGCGGTGGCGGCGACGCTCAACAACCTCGCGATCCTCGCGGCGGGCAAGGGGCGCCCCAAGGAGTCCGAGGCGCTGTTCCTGCGCGGCCTGGCGATCCGCGAGAAGGTGCTGCCGGCCGACCATCCTGACATCGCGGTCAACCTGGAGGCGCTTGCGGTCCTCTACGACGGCTCGGACCGGCCGAAAGAGGCCGAGACGCTCCATCGCCGGGCGCTGTCGATCTGGGAAAAGGTGCTCGGACCCGCCCATCCGCGGCTCGGGCTCTTGCTCTCGAACCTGGCGAACACCGAGAACGCGCTCGGCTATCCGCACGAAGCGGAGGCCCTCCACCGCCGGGCGCTGGCGATCCGCGAGGCGGCCCACGGCCCGGATCATCCCGATGTGGCGACCTCGCTGGTCGGCCTCGGCGACGTCTTGAAGGATCAGGGCCGTTTCGTCGAGGCCGAAGCCGCGCTACGGCGCGCGCTCGCGATTCAGGAGCGCCACCTCGACCGCGACGACGTGAGCCGAATCCGTACGGTTCGCGATCTCGCCGGCCTGTTGCGCCAGACCGGCCGACCGGTGGAGGCCGCGGCCTTCGAGGCGGCGGTGCCGCGCGAAGCCGTGCCCACCTCGATTCCGCCGCCCCCGGTCTCCGCGCCGTCCCAACCTCACGCTCCGACGCAAGTGTGATGGGTACCGCGCTCGAACCGGTCCGGCCGATCCACGTCGCCGATCGATTTCCCGCCCTCGGACGCGAGCTGCTCGCCTTGCTCCGTTCGCTCGCGCGGAGCGACTGGGAGGCGCCGACCGTCTGCCCCGCCTGGAGCGTCCGCGACGTCGCGGCCCATCTGCTCGACACTGCTCTCCGCCGCCTGGCGTTCGGCCGCGACCGCCAGCCGTTCCCACCGCCGGACGGGCCGATCGATTCTTACGCCGCCCTGGTGGCGTTCTTGAACCGGCTGAACGCCGCTTGGGTCGCCGCTTTTCGCAGGGTCAGCCCGGAGATGCTGGTCGATCTGCTGGCGGCCGCCGAGCCGCAGCTTGCCAACTACTTCGCGACGCTCGATCCGAAGGCCCCGGCGCTCGGCGTGGCCTGGGCGGGGGAGGAGACCTCGGAGCAGTGGTTCGACCTCGCGAGAGAGCTGACCGAGCGCTGGCACCACCAGCAGCAGATCCGGCTCGCCGTGGGCGCCGCGCCGCTCGACGACCCGTTCTACGTCGCCCCGGTGCTCGATACTTTTCTGCGCGCTCTGCCGCATCGCTACCGCGAGGTGGAGGCGCCCGCGGGAACGGCGATCGGATTTTCGTTCTCCGGGCGGGAGGAATATCGGTTCACCCTGCGAAGAGGGGCGGAGGGGTGGACGCTGCTGTATGGCAGAGAGCCGGAGGGAGAATCCGCCTCCGTCGCGATGGCCGACGAGACCGGCTGGCTGCTGCTGACCAAGGGGTTGACCGGATCGGCGGCGCGCGATCGCTCGCGGGTGGTAGGGGAGGCGAGGTGGGTCGATCCGTTCTTCGAGACGTTGGCGGTGATGGCTTGATCGAGGGCGGCCACGGGGGGCCGCCCCTACAGATCTTGCCCGGTTCTATCGGCGTTCGCGTTACGACGACGAACGTAGGGGCGGCCCCCCGTGGCCGCCCTGTTTTGTGACGCCGTCGGTCGTGGCCGCCCTGGGATTTGGCCCGGGTTCGTCTACCGCCCTTCGCGATCGTCCACCCAGATCCGCACGGTGTCGCGATCCTCGGTCACCGCGACCAGTTCGCCGCGGCCGTTGCGGGCCAGGGCGTCGATCGCGGCGGAGAAATCGAGCTCGCCGGGTTCACCCGAGAGGAGCGCATCGACCACCGGCGCCGGGATGCGCACGATCGCTTCGCCGCCTCTCGCGTGGTCCGGATCGGTCGCGCGGAAGACCAGGTGGCCGGCGGCTTTGCTCACCGTGAGCCGCCCTTCGCGGTCTTCGAACGTGGCGATCTTCGCCTCCGGCAGATTGCGGACCTCGCGCCAGATCTTGCGCAGCTGGGCCGGCGGGATCTCGTGGTCGTCGATCACGATCTTGCCGCCCGAGTGGATGCCGTCGGGAATCAGCGCTGCGAGCGCCTGGACGAAGCTCACGGGCACGTCGATCGAGACCCGGCCGCTGCCGTCGTGGCCCTGGCGGGCGGCATGCCCTTCGGAGCCGCTTTGAATGACGAGGTGGAAATAAGGACCCGCGGCGGACGCCGGCAGGGAGAGCGCAACGAACAGGGCAGGCAACAGCAGGATGGGGAGCGCGTGTCGTTTCATGGTCGGTTCTCCTGGTGATGACACTCAAGACGAGCGGGAGCGGGTGAGTGTTTCAAGATCGGACAGGCGCCGCGGTCTAGAATCGACCGATGAGTGAACCCGAAGGCCCGAAGCCCGCCGCCCTAAAACGGCGGGCGGTGCTCGCTGCGGTTGCGCTTTGGAGCCTTCTCGGTGCTCTCTGGCTGCTCGCCGTCGGTGCGCGTTTCGGCGGGGCGGTGGCGCTCGCGAGGGTCATTTTTCCCCTGGCGCTCGCGGCGACCGCGGTCGGGTCCATTCTCTGGCTGCGGTCGCGGATTGCAACGCGGCGGTGGCTGATTCCGGCGCTCCTCGCCCTCTCGCTCGCCGTGCGGCTGATCGGCGCCGATCACGAGGTCTCCGGCCGCTATTGGGGCGACGAGGGGACCTACTACCAGCACGCGACCCAGATCAACGAGGGGAAGCTGCTCACCCGCTCGTTCGTCTACCCTCACCTCACCTACGACCTCTACGCCTTCGTGCTCTGGCTCGCCGGGCTGTTTCCGAGTTTGACGGCGGGGGCAGTGCGCCTGTTCTGGGGCGTTACCGTGCCGCTCGAACGGGAGTGGCTGATCCTGCGTCTGGTCGCCGCGCTCCTCGGCGCGTTCACGGTCGTTCCGGTCGCCCTTCTCGCGCGGCGGATCGCGGCGAAAGCGGCGGCGTCCAGACCGGATCTCCACACCTTGGCCGGTACATTCGCCGGCCTGCTGCTGATCGCCAACCCGCATTTCAACATGGGCTCGCACCTGTTCATCTGCGACGCCCCCTCCGCGTTCTTCGCCGCGGTGTCGCTCGCCTTCGCCGGGCGCCTGCTCGACGACGAGCGGAATCGCGACTACGTGGCGGCGGGAATCTGGGCCGGGCTCGCGGCGGCGGCGAAGTATCCCGCCGGGGTGGTCGCGGTCGCGATCGTGGCGCTCTGGATTGGCTGGCGTTTTGTGCGCTTCGACGAACCGGGAACCAAGCCCCGCCGCTGGAGCTGGGGTCTCCTCTGGGCAGGGCTCGCCGCGATCGGCGCGTTCGTTGCCGTGATGCCGAGCCTCGCGGTCTATCCGGACATCGCCCTGTTCGGGCAGCGCGGCATGCTGTTCGGCGCCCGGCAATACGCGCTCCACGGCTGGATCGGCGT
>DATMZU010000542.1:0-18654 GCA_035607435.1 Thermoanaerobaculia bacterium
CTGTTCGGTCTCTACGGTTGCCCGAAAAAGAAGCCCGCCACTCCCCCGCAGGACCTGAACGTCGACACCACGACGGTCCAGCCGACGGCACCCACCGCGCCGGCCACCGACGTGCCGGAGCCGGTGGCGCCGAAAGTCGATGACCAGGTCGAGGACCGGCTGCTCTCCGCCGACCTTCAGGTCGTCAACGACGAGCTGCGCCGCCGCGGTTTCGCCCCCGACGTTTACTTCCAGTACGACGAGGCCTCGCTCTCCGACGAGACCCGCGACCGCCTGTCGAAGAACGCCGACCTGTTGAGAAATGCGCCGCAACTGACGCTGATCATCGAGGGTCACGCCGACGAGCGCGGCACCAACGAGTACAACCTCGCGCTGGGCGAGCGGCGCGCCAACGCGGCGAAGGATTACCTGACCTCGCTCGGAGTGGCCGACAGCCGTCTGCGCACCCTCTCCTACGGCGAGGAGCGGCCCGTCTGCACCGAGAGCGAAGAGAGCTGCTGGGCCCAGAACCGTCGCGCCCACATGGTCGTCACCGGTCGAGCGAACAGCTGAGGCGGCCGATGAAAGCGGCGCGGCTTCAGCTCTCCTGCATCCTCATGGCGGCCTTGGCCGCCATGGGGTGCGTGTCCACCGAGGACATCCAGGGGATTCAGACCCAGATCTCGGATGTCCAGCGCCAGCTGCTGCAAATGCAGCAATTGGCGCCGAGCAAGACCGACGTCGGCAATCTCGAAGTGTCGATGGGCAAGCAGATGGATTCGCTGCTCAAGACCGAAGCCGACATGCAGGTGAAGCTCCAAGATTTGACCGGGCAGATCGAGGCGCTCCAGGCGAAGCTTGAGGACACCACCTATCGGCTGTCCCAACTGTCGCAGCAGATCGCCACGACGAACCAGGAGCTGAAAAGTTTCCGGGTCGCCCCGGCGCCCGCTCCGACGGCTCCGGGCGATCCGAACGACCCGAACTTCGGGGTTCCCGCACCCCTTCCGACACCACCCCCGGGAACCGGCGCCGATCCGAAGGCGCTCTACGACGGGGCGTACAACGACTACCTCAAAGGCAGTTACGACCTGTCGATCCGGGAGTTCCAGGAGTACCTGCAGAACTTCCCAGACACCGATCTCGCCGACAACGCGACCTATTGGATCGGCGAGTGCTGGTACCGGCAGAAGAAGTACCGCCAGGCGGTCGATCAGTACGACCAGATGCTCTCGCGCTACCCGAAGAGCGACAAGGCGGCGAGCGCCACGCTCAAGAAGGGCTACAGCTACATCGAGCTGGGCGAAAAGACCAAGGGCCTCCTCCAGCTCCAACGCGTGGTGCGCGATTTCCCGGCGAGCGACGAAGCGAACCTGGCCCGCCAGCGCCTGCGGGAGCTCGGCGGTTGACCCTGGCCACCCCGTTGTGCTAAAAACTCCCGAGTCGCACTGCGGTGCGACTTTATTTTTGACCCGACGTTTTTCGACTCCAAGCTAACAGCGACCGGCTTCCTCGGTCTTACGAACGGATGCGACGAAGGATATGGCGAATACCAAGTCGGCGGAAAAGCGGAATCGGCAGAACGTAGAGAACCGTGAGCGCAATCGCGGTCATCGCTCGAAAATGCGCACGGCGATCAAGAAGCTGCGCACCGCGGTCGATGGCGGCGACGCCAAAACCGCCCAGCAGCTCCTCACCGCGACGCTCGGCCTGATCGACGTGACGGCGAAGAAGAAGGTGATCCACACCAACACCGCTTCCCGCTACAAGTCCCGCCTCACCCGCGCCGTCGCCGGCCTCCAGGCGTAACGCCTTCCCCGTCGGTCTCTCCCGACGAGCTCCTGAAGCCCTCCGAGTCTCGGGGGGCTTTTGGCGTTTCTGGGGTGTGCAGGGATTGCGAGCCGCGAAATTCCGCCGCCCCCTTGGCGGTTAGCCTTACCCGTGACCTCCCCCGCCTCAACCACTTCATCCGTTCCGGTCCTGGAGCTGCGCGACGTCACGCGCACGTTCGACGAAGGAGGCCGATCCCGCTCTGTGCTTCGGGGGGCGAACGCCACCGTACATCGCGGGGAGATCGCGGTGTTGATTGGGCGGAGCGGTTCGGGAAAATCGACGCTGCTTCATCTGATCGCGGGGATTGATCGGCCGACCGCGGGGGATGTTTTGCTCGAAGGGGTTTCGGTGCCGAATCTTTCGGAGCACGAGCGGACGCTTTTGCGGCGGCGGCGGATCGGCTTCGTGTTCCAGTTCTTCAATCTGATTCCGACGTTGACGGTCGAGGAAAACCTGCGCCTGCCGCTCGAATTGGCCGGGCAGACTTCTCCCGCCGATTTCGATCGGGCGCTGAGCCTTCTCGCGGAGGTCGGCCTTGCCGATCGGGGCGGCTCGTCTCCCGACCGGTTGTCGGGGGGCGAGCAGCAGCGGGTCGCGGTGGCGCGCGCGCTGGTGCATGACCCGGCCGTCGTGCTGGCCGACGAGCCGACCGGCAATCTGGATCTCGAAACGGGCTTGCAGGTGCTGGAGCTGCTCGATCGGCTGACCCGCCGGGCGGGGAAGACCTTGATCATGGTGACCCACAGCCTCGAGGTGATCGGCCTCGCCGATCGGCTGTTTCGGTTGGACGAGGGACGCCTGCTGGAGAACACCGAACGCACCGAGCGCGGTCCGGCCGAGGACGCCGAGGTCTCTTGAACCGGTCCACCTCCGCCGCTCCGCCGCGCGCGCCGCTTCTCGCGCGGGCGAGCCGGCGCCATCTGCTGCGACATCCCTGGCAGCTCGCGCTCGCGGTGCTCGGCGTGGCGCTGGGGGTCGCGGTGTTCGTTTCGATCGATCTCGCAAACCAAAGCGCCAAGAAGGCTCTATCGCTGTCGCTCGGCGCGCTCCAGGGGAAGGCGAGCCACGAGATCGTCGCGAGCGCGCCGGAGGGAATCCCCGAGGAGCTGTTCGTCCGGCTGGTGCGCGCGGGGGTGCGCCCCGCCGCTCCGGTGATCGAGGCGACCGCGCTCGTCGTTTCGAAGGGACCGAAGACCCGCGGCGCGAGACCCGAGGCGCTGCCGGTGCTGGGCATCGATCCGTTTTCCGAGGCGCCGTTCCGTCCCGCGGTCGGCCGGATCGCTGGGGGCGGACTCGACCTCCGCTCGTTTCTCACCACACCCGGCGCCTGCCTGGTGGCGCGCGGGACGGCCGGGCGGCTGGGGCTTCACGTGGGCGATCGTTTCGCCGCCCGCTTCGGCACGCTCGAACGCCAACTGCTGCTCTCCGGCCTGCTCGAACCCGCGCCCGGGGAGGACTCCTCCTCCCTCGCCGATCTGCTGATCTGCGACCTCGCCACCGCCCAGGAGGCGACCGGCCGCCTGGGGCGTCTCACGCGGATCGATCTCGCGCTGCCGGACGATGCGGAAGGAGCGCGCGAGCTGGCCCGAGTGCGCGCCATTCTGCCGGCCGGAATTCAGATCCAGGACGCGGCGGGACGTCTGCGCGAGGGGGACGAGATGACCCGCGCGTTCCGGATGAACCTGCGGGCGCTGTCGCTGCTCGCCCTGGTCTGCGGCACATTCCTGATCTACAACACGATGACGTTTCTGGTCGTCGAGCGGCGGCGCCTGATCGGCCTCCTGCGCGCACTCGGCGCGACGAGGCGCGAGATCTTCCGCGGGGTGCTCGGCGAGGCGGCGGCGATCGGCGCGGTCGGCACCGCCTTGGGGCTCGGGGCCGGCGTGATCCTCGGCCGCGGTCTGGTGCGGTTGGTTTCCGGCACGATCAACGATCTCTATTTCGCCTTGAGCGTGCGCGACCTGACGCTGCCGCCTTTGACGTTTGCCACCGGCATCGCCGCGGGCCTGGGGGTCACTCTCCTTGCGGCGCTCGCCCCCGCGCTTGAAGCGACCGGCACGCCGCCGCAAGGGGCGATGATCCGCTCGCTGCTCGAAGCGAAGAGCGGGCGCGCTCTCCTTCGTGCCACCGGGGCCGGCGCGATCTGCTTGGCGCTCGGCGCGCTCGCGCTCCCCATCCCCGGGTTGTTCGCCTCTTTCGTCGTGATGTTCTGCGCGATCATCGGATGCGCTCTGCTCGCGCCGGGCGCCGCGGTGTTGCTCGGCCGCGCGCTCCGTGCCGCGTTGGGGCGCCGTGCCGGCCGGGCCGGGTGGATCGGCCGAATGGCCGCCACGGGGCTCGAACGGAACCTTTCGCGCACGGGGGTGGCGGTCGCGGCCCTGGTGGTTGCGGTGTCGGTGACGGTGGGGGTCGGCGCGATGATCGCGAGCTTCCGCGGCAGCGTCGAAAGGTGGCTCGACCGGTCGCTCACCGCGGATCTTTACGTCGGCCCCGCCGAGCGCGAGGCGGGTTTCGTCGGCGCCTCGCGCCCGGGGGATTGGATCGCCCGGCTCGGCGCGATTCCCGGCGTCGTGCGGGTGCGACCGCTGCGCCGAGCGGAGGCGGCTTCGCCGCGGAAAGGCGCCGGAACCGTCCGCCTGATCGCGGTCGAAGGAGATCCCGCGGCGACCGTGATTCGCCAGGGAGATCCAGCGAGCGCCTGGGCCGGATTTGCGCGCGGCGAGATCCTCGCATCCGAGCCGCTCGCCGCCCGGCTGGGCTTGCAGGTCGGCTCGACGCTGCCGCTCGCGACGGCCGAAGGAGTGAAGCCGTTCCGCGTCGCCGGGATCTATCTCGATTACGCCTCCGACCGCGGCATCGCGATGATCGATCGCGCGCACTACCGGCGGCTCTGGCGTGACGATCGGGTTTCCGGGTTCGGTCTCGATCTCGCTCCGGGAGCGACCGACGCCGAACTGGAACGGGTGGCGCAAGCCGTCCGCACGCTCGATGGGGAGGCGCCGCTTTCGGTGCGCAGCAACAAGGAGCTGCGCCGCCGTTCGCTCGTGGTGTTCGATCGGACGTTCAAGATCACCGGCGTGCTCCGCTTCCTCGCCGGGCTGGTGGCATTCCTGGGGGTGCTCTCGGCGCTTCTCGCGCTCCAGCTCGAACGGACGCGCGAAATCGGCGTGCTGCGCGCGCTCGGGCTTACGACCCGCGAAGTGGGCGCGCTGGTCGCCGCCGAAACCGGCCTGCTCGGGCTCTCGGCCGGGCTCCTGTCGATGCCGGTCGGCTTCGTGCTCGCCTTGATCCTGATCGAGGTGATCAACCGCCGCTCGTTCGGCTGGAGCATGGACCTGGTGCTCACCCCGGGCGTCTTCTTGGGCGCGGTGGCGCTCTCGTTGAGCGCCGCGCTGCTCGCCGGGGTGGTGCCGGCGATCAAGATGGCGCGCACGTCTCCCGCCGAGGCGCTGCGCGAAGAATGAAACCGATGCGGCTCCCTTCCGTCTTCCGGGTCGCGCCCCTCGCCCTGTTCGCGCTCGGCGCCTGCGCGGATCGGCCGGCGGATGCGCCGCGCTCCGAGCCGCGCGGCGTGGCTTCCGTTCTCTCCGCCGGTTCTTCCGGCAGCGATGAGGGCTTCGCCCGCGCGCTCGCGCCGCGGACGTTCGCTTTTCCGGCCGACCATGGGCCGCACCCCGAGTTTCGCACCGAGTGGTGGTACGTGACCGGCAACCTCGCAACGCCCGAGGGCCGGCCGTTCGGGTTCCAGTGGACGATCTTCCGCCAAGCGCTCGCTCCCCAGGTCGCCGCGCGCGGCTCGAAATGGGGCACCCGGGACGTCTATCTCGGTCACTTTGCGGTTTCAAACCCCTCCGGAGAGCGGGCCGGCTTCCGCTCGTTCGAGCGCTTTCGCCGCGGCGCGCTCGGCCTCGCCGAGGCGGCCGCCGTGCCGTTCCGCGTGGGGCTCGACGACTGGACGCTCGAAAGCGTCGGCCCCGGCGCCACGACCTGGCCTGCGCGTCTGCGGGCGAGCGCCGGCACGGGTGAGGAGGCGCGGGCGATCGACCTGGTGCTCGGGGAGGGGGTGCCGCCGGTGCTCGAAGGCGACCGCGGCCTGTCGAAGAAAGGCGCCGCGCCGGGCAACGCGAGCTACTACTACTCGCTCCCCCGCATGCCGGCGCGCGGCGAGATCCGCCTCGGGGGCCAGGCTTTCAAGGTCTCCGGCCTCGCCTGGCTCGATCGCGAATGGAGCACCGGCGGCCTGGCACCCGGTCTGGTCGGCTGGGATTGGTTCGCGCTCCAGCTGGGTGACGGTCCTTCCGGGGAAGAGCTGATGCTCTACCGCCTGCGCCAACGGAACGGCACGGCCTCTCCGGAGAGCCGCGGCACCCTCATCGCCGCCGACGGCACGACCCGGTCGGTCGAATGGCGGGATCTGGATCTCGCCGAGACCGCCGCCTGGACCAGCCCGAAGAGCGGCGCCCGCTACCCCGCGGCCTGGCGGATCCGGATTCCGGGCGAGCGGCTCGATCTCAACCTGCGGCCGCTGCTCGCCGACCAGGAGCTGAACGGGGCGTTCCGCTACTGGGAAGGCGCGGTCGCGATCGCCGGCAGCCGCGAAGGTCGGCCGGTGTCGGGAAAAGGCTACGTCGAGCTGACCGGCTACGCGGATGCCGCGGCGCCGCCCCGCTGAAAAGGCTCCGAACATTCGCTCCGCTGGTAAAGTTCGCGCCTCGGGCCGCCGCCCGACCTTTCCGAGGAGCCCGATCATGTCCGAGCCGACCCTACGCTTCCGCCCCGGCTTCGCTCTCGCCCTGCTCGCCCTCGCCTGCGGCTGCGGCACGTCCAGCCATTCCTCTCCCGCCGTGCGCACCGCGGCAACCGCTCCCCCCCCTGTCGTGGCGGTCGCGCCGGCTCCTCCCGCGGCCGCGGCGCCGAGTTACACGATCGAGCAGCTTCTCGGCACGACCCTCTATGTCGGCAGCTCGTTTTCGCCCGACGGCTCGAAGATCCTTTTGAGCAGCGACCAGAGCGGCGTCTTCAACGCCTACGCGATTCCCGTGGCCGGCGGCGAAGCGATCCGGCTCACCCGATCCGAGAACGCCGTGCGAATGGCCACCTACTTTCCGCGCGACGAACGGTTTCTGTTCCAATCCGACCAGGGGGGCAACGAGCTCACCCACATCTACGTCCGCGAGCTCGACGGCTCGGTCCGCGATCTCACCCCGGGAGAGAAGGTCAAGGCGGAATTCGGCGCCTGGGCGGCCGACGACCGGTCGTTTTTCGTCATTACCAACGAGCGCGAACCGAAGTTCTTCGACCTCTACCGGATTTCGACCGACGGCTACGCGCGCCAGTTGGTGTTCCAAAACGACGGCGGCTACGACCTGGCGGGGGTGTCCCCCGACCAGCGCTGGCTCGCGCTCAGCAAGCCGAAGACCCTGTTGGACAGCGACCTCTTTCTCTACGATCTGACGCGGAAGGAAATCAAGCACCTGACGCCCCACGAGGGCGAGAGCGCGCACGACGCGGGTCCGTTCAGCCCGGACGGCTCCGGGTTCTACTACCGGACCAACGAAGGGTCCGAATTCGAGAAGCTGGTGCGCTACGAGATGGCCTCCGGCCGCAGCGAGACCGTGCTCGCGCCCGAATGGGACGTCTCGGGAGCGGTGTTTTCGAAGGACGGACATTACCTGGCGGTCAGCATCAACCGCGACGCGCGGACCGAGATCCGCCTGTTCGAGATGCCGGGCATGAAACCGGTGCAATTGCCGGAACTGCCCGACGCCGAGATCGCGAGCGTCACCTTCTCCGCCGACGGCAAGAAGCTGGCGTTTTATGCCGATTCCTCCCGTTCTCCCGCGAACCTGCACCTTTACGACCTCGGCACCCGCGAGCTGCGGCCGCTCACCCGGGCGCTCGAAGCGGGGATCGATCCGACCCAGCTGGTGGACGCCCAGGTGGTGCGCTTTCGCGCGCGCGACGGCGTGATCGTCCCGGGCCTTCTCTATCAGCCGAAAGGCGCTTCGCCCAAGCATCCGGTGCCCGCGGTGATCTGGGTCCATGGCGGTCCGGGCGACCAAGCGCGGGTGGGCTACCGCGCGCTGATCCAATATCTGACGAACCACGGCTACGCGGTCTACGCGATCAACAACCGCGGCAGCTCGGGATACGGCAAGACCTTCTATCAGCTCGACGACCGCAAGCACGGCGACGCCGATCTCGACGACTGTGTCGATGCCAAGAAAATGCTCGAAGCCACCGGCTGGGTCGATCCGGCGAAAATCGGCATCCTCGGCGGCAGCTACGGCGGCTACATGGTGCTCGCGGCGCTCGCGTTCCGGCCGCAGGAGTTCGCCCTGGGCGTCGACATCTACGGCGTCTCGAACTGGGTGCGGACGCTCGAGAGCATCCCCGCCTGGTGGGAATCGACGCGCCAGGCGATCTACAAGGAGATGGGCGATCCCGCCGTCGATCACGACTATCTGGTGAAGATCTCGCCGCTGTTCCACGCCGACCGGATCGAAAAACCGCTGATCGTGCTGCAAGGCGCGAACGACCCGCGCGTATTGAAGGTCGAATCGGACGAGATCGTCGCCGCCGTGAAGAAGAACGGCGTCCCGGTCGAGTACGTCGTCATCGCCGACGAAGGGCACGGCTTCGCCAAGAAGGAGAATCAGGCGAAGAGTTACCAGGCGATCCTCGCCTTTCTCGATCGCTATCTGAAAGGCGGCCCGGGCGGTCAGGCCGCTCCGTAAGACCGATGCCGGCCCCGCCGCCGCTTCTACCGCTTGCGCTCTTCGGTCTCACCTACCTGGGGCTCGCGCTCGGGCACGTTCCGCCGTTCCGGCTCGACCGGACCGGCTTTGCCCTGCTCGGCGCGGTGGCGTTTCTCGCGACCGGGGCGATCACGGTGGCGCAGGCGAAAGAGGCGGTCGATGCGCCGACCCTCGCCCTCCTGTTCGGCATGATGATCCTGTCGGCGCAATACCGCCTCTCGGGGCTGTACGGCGCGATCGGCCGGCGTCTCGCCGGAATCGCCGACGAGCGGCGCCTGCTCGCCGGAATCATCATTGCCGGGGCGGGGCTGGCGGCGGTGCTGACCAACGACGTCGTCTGCTTCGCGCTCGCGCCGCTGCTCGGCGGCGTTCTGCTCGCCTCGGGGCGCGACCCGCTCCCTCACCTGATCGCTCTGGCCTGCGCCACCAACCTGGGCAGCGCGCTCACGCCGATCGGCAACCCGCAGAACATCCTGATCGCCCAACGGCTCGCGCTGCCGTTCGTGCCGTTCGTGCTCGCCTGCGCCCTGCCGGTCGCGGCGTCGTTGGCGGTGCTTTACCTGCTGCTCGCGCGGCGCCTGGGACGCCGCCCGACGAACGTTCCAGGCCTTCTGACCCCGCCGGACCTATTTCCCCTCGACCCGCCGCTCGACCGTCGCCAGGCGATCAAGGCGGTCCTTCTCACCCTGGCGGCGATCGCTCTGTTCCTGACGCCAGTGCCCTTGCCGCTCACCGCTCTGGCGATCGCGGGCATCGTCCTCGCCAGCCGGCGGATCTACACCCGCGACATGCTCGCGCTGGTCGATGGGCAGCTGCTCGCCCTGTTCGTCGGCCTGTTCGTGGTGGTGCGAGGATTCGAGTTGTCGGGCTGGACCGCATGGGTCGGCTCGCGGGTGACCGAAGCGGGCGCCGACCTGACTCATCCGACGGTGCTGGTGCCGGTCGTCGCGGTGCTCAGCAACCTGGTGGGCAACGTGCCGGCGGTCATGATGCTGATCCCGTTCGTCGGCCGCGGCGCGGGGGTGGGCCACGCGCTGGCGCTCGCGAGCACGTTTGCCGGCAACGCGATTTTGATCGGCAGCATCGCCAACCTGATCGTCGCCGAGCAGGCCGCCCGGCTCGGCATTCGCTTCGGCTTTCGCGAGCACACCCGGATCGGCCTGCCGGTGACGCTCGCGGCACTCGCGTTCGCGGTTCTCTCCCTGCTCGTCGGCCCGTCCTAACCGAAACTGCGCATGCCGATCGCCCCGCGGCGCGGATCAGAAGAGGAACGCAGCGCCAGCTCCAGGAACGTATGAGTGGCCAATGGGTCCATCTGGGTCAGCCGGTGGTGCAGCCGGACCCCCGCCTCGAACTGCGCGCGCAGCAGGTGGCAGCGCTCTTCCTTGGGCTCGGACGCCTCGGCGAAGGTGGGCAGCAGGCGGCTTTCCGGACAGAGGTAGCGCGCCCAACAGCCCTCGCACGGCATCGCCGCCCCCGGCTCGCTCCAGAATTCACCGACGCTCGCCCACAATTGGGCGACGGCGGGCGGCGCCATGCCGCGCAGGCCCCAGCTCGAATCGACGTCGCCGATCCAGGCCGGGCGACGCGACGGCTCGCGTTCGAAATCGAACATCGGCTCGCGCTGGAGCAGCCGGCCGACGAACCGGGTGAGCGGCTGGAAGTCGATCGGCGCGCGATTCGCCCGGAGGCAGGTGCAGATGTCGTCGGCGATGTGCTGAATGTCGGACTCCAAGTCGCGCAGCTCGCCGCCGAGCCTCGGCTCGGTGCCGGGCACCCAGGCGACGTCCAGATGGCGGACGCCCGCGGTCTCGGCAAGATGCCAGGCATCGCGCAGCCGGGTGCCGCGCACCAGCTCGACCCCCAAGGTCAACCGGTCGCCGAAGCGGGCGGCGAGCGCCGTGAGATCCGCGGCGACGGCCGTCATCCCTTCGGGAGCGGGAGCGAGCGAACCGGCGAGGACGCGCAAGGGAAACGATTCGCCCGCGAGATAGCGGACCGTCGCCTCGTCGAGCTCCGGCAGGGCGAGCGTGATCTCGAACGCGATCGACCGCCGGCTCTCCGCGGCGAGCCGCCGTGCCTCGAAGACGATCCGCCGCAACGCATCGACCCCGGGAAAATCGACCGGCCAATGGCACCGGATCCGCACCGGCAGGCGCTCGCCGCCATGGAAGATTCCCTCCAGGCGTTCGATCGCCTCCGCCTCGGTCGGCCGATCGAACAGCCACTCGCGATCGGGCAGGCTGCCCGACCAGCCTCCCGCCAGCCCGAAGTCCTCTTCGCCGGCCCCCTCGGAGAACCGATCCGAAGTCAGAAGGTCCTCGCGCACCAGCCAACTGAGCATCTCGTCGGTCGGTTCGGTGCGGTCGAGAGCGAGCGCCACGTAGGCCTGGAGGTCGATCGGCACTTCGAGGACCATGCCCCGCTCCAGGTCGTAGATCAGATCGCAAGAGCCGTCTTCGGCATCCAGCGCGTGGACGTTGCGCAACCTCAGGGCTCCCGGCATGGGAATCTGGGCAGTATTCATGGCATCTCCCTCAAGTAGATTTCGCAGATCCTTCTCGAAGCTATCTCTTTCAATCTATGGAGATAAGTGGACTCTACTAGGGTAGTTGCCGCACCCCCTCCTCGAATGGACAACTTTCCTCGAAAAAGGTGGTACGGGAGGGGAGGCCGGGCAAATTGGGAGGAGCCGGCGGGTACACCGGGCAGGCACCCCCAGGGTGCCCGCCCGATCTGGCGGGTAGGATTTCGGGTCAGTTCGCCTTCAACCAGCGATCGAGCCAGCCGAGGACGGTCTCGTGCCACAGCAGGCTGTTGGCGGCATGTAGTACCCAATGGCTCTCATCCGGCAGGTAAAGGAAGCGGCTGGGAATGCCCCGCCGCTGCAGCGCCGTGAAGGTCGCGAGCCCCTGCCCATCTGGAACGCGATAATCGAGGCCGCCTTGGGCCACCAACATGGGAGTCTTCCAATTTGCGACATAGTTTGCAGGGTTCCACTTCTCGTGGATCTCGGGGTGCTCGTAGTACGGCCCGCCCTGTTCCCACTCGGGAAACCAGAGCTCTTCGGTCGTGTAGTACATCGCCCGCTGGTCGAACAGCCCGTCGTGATTGACCAGGCACTTGAACCCCTCGGGCCAACGGCCGGCGATCCAATTGATCATGTAGCCGCCGTACGAAGCGCCCAGGGCGCAGGCCCGGTCGCCGTCGAGCCACGGGTATTTTTGGAGCGCCGCGGCCAGCCCTTTTTGCAGGTCTTCGAGCGGACCGCCGCCCCAGTCTTTCGAGATCGCGTCGGTGAATGCCTGGCCGTAGCCGGTCGAACCGTGGAAATCGATCATCACGGTGGCGTAGCCCGCTCCGGCGTAGACCTGCGGATTCCACCGGTAGTGGAAGTTGTCCTCGAACGAGCCCTGGGGCCCGCCGTGGATCAGGAACGCGATCGGCGCCTTCTGGCCCGCCGTCCACCCGACCGGCTTCGAAACCCAGCCGTAGACCGTGTCGCCGTGCGCGCCGACGAAAGAAAACTGCTCCGGCTCGGTCATCCGGACGGCGGCGAGCTTCGCCTCGTTCACGTGGGTGATCTGGGTCAATCCGGAGCCGTCCGCATGAATCGTGAACAGCTCGACGGGCGAGCGGAAGGTGTCGCGGCCGAAGACGATCCGGTCGCCCTTCTCCCCCATCAGCGCCGGGGAATGGACGGACCCTTCGGAGGTCAGCTTACGCGTCTTGCCAGTCGCCACGTCGATCGCGAACAGCGGGCTACGCCCGAGATCGTTCGCCGAGGCGTAGATCGTCTTGCCGTCGCGCGACCAGACCAGCTCGGCCGGCGAACGGTCCCACGCCGCGGCCAGTTCCTTGTCGGCGCCGGAGGCGAGATCCCGCAGATGAATATGGAAGCGATCCGCCTCGAACGCCGGCCGCACCATCGCCAGGTAGGCCATGATCTTCCCATCCGGCGAGAAGCTCGGCTGGGTATCCCAAGCGAGGTTGCCCGCCGTCAGGTTCTGCGGCGCCCCGGAGCCATCGACCGCCACCCGGTAGAGATCGAAGTTGGTGGACCAGGCTTCGGTCTTCCCCGCGATCCGCGCCGAAAACACCACGGCCTTGCCGTCCGGGGTGAACGCGATCTCCTCGGCGCCGCCGAACGGCTTGGACGGCACGTCGGCGTCTAACGCCTTCGACAGGTCGATCGCAGCGCCGCCGGAAGCCGGCATTACGAACAGATGGTTCCGCCGTCCATCCCCCCAGGTATCCCAATGGCGGACGAACAGCCGGTCATAGATCTTGCCCGTCGCCTGCGCGGACTCGGCCTCGTCCACCCGCTTCTTGGTGCAGGCAAGATCGGCGCAATCGGGAAACACCTCCAAGCCGAACGCCAGCCGCGACCCGTCCGGAGAGACTTTGAGCGCCGAAACGTCCAGCGGCAGATCGGAAACCTGGGAAGGCTCTCCCCCGTCCAGCGGCAGCCGCCAGATCTGCGACGACCCCGACCGGGTGGACAAGAAGAAGAGCGACTTGCCGTCCGGAGCCCAACGCGGATCGGTGTCGCGTTTCGGATCCGAAGTCAGCCGCCGAAGCCCGGAACCGTCGGCATTGACCAGCCAAAGGTCGTACGAGGCCCCGTTCGTCGAAAAATCGGTCACCCGCACCGAAAACGCGATCCGGTTCCCCTGAGGGTCCGGCTGCGGATCGGAGATCCGGTCCATCACCCAAAGGTCCCGGGCGGTGAACGGATGAGGGGCCTCGGCGGCGAGGGTGGTGAGAGGCGTTGCGAAAGCGAGAAGCGTGAGAAGCGGAGCGACGGATACGGCTGATCTGGGCATGAATCCCTCCTGAGGGTGCGGAGGGGGATTGTATGCGACCCTCGCTTGGCGGGACTCTGCATCTCCCGGGAGCGCCCTCTCTACATCGAAATCGACCCCTTCCGGAACTCGCTTTTCCCCAGGTGCGCGTTCACCAGGACCGGCTTGCCCTCGCGGAGCGCGGCGCGGGCGTCGGCCAGGACACCGGCGATGTCTTCGTCCCGCTTGAGGACGAAGCCCACTCCCCCGTAGCCTTCGGCGACCTTGTGGTAGTCGGTCCGGGCCAAAACCGTCGAGACGTCGTCGCCCAGGATCTCCACCTGCTCGCGGGCGATTTGGCTCCAGGAGGCGTCGTTGCCGACGATCGCGAGAACCGGGGCTCCGTGGCGGGCCATGGTGTCGAATTCGGCGAGGCTGAAGCCGCAGGAGCCGTCTCCCCAGAGGAGCCAGACTTCGGACTCAGGGCGGCAGAGGCCGGCGGCGAGGGCGAAGCCTCCTCCGACGCCCAGGGTTCCGAAGACTCCCGGGTCGAGCCAGGAGAGCGGCTTTCTTGGGGCGATCGAGTAGGCGGCGGTCGCGACGAAGTCTCCGCCGTCGGCGACCAGGACGGAATCGTCGGGGAGGATCTTGTCGATCTCGCGGCAGAGGCGGAGGGGGTTCACGCCGTCCGGGAGGGTCTGGGCTGCGCCTTCGTCGATCTGCTTTTCCCGTTCGTCGTCGCGCGCCCTTAAGCCCTTGAGCCAGTCGCCCCAGCGGGCGACGTCTCCGCTCACCATTTGGGCGAGGGCGATCAGGGAGAGGCCGGCATCGGCGTCGATCGCGAGAGAGGGCCGGCGGTTCTTCGCGTAGCCCTCGGTTGAGCGGGCAAGTGCCACGAGCTTGGCGGATCGGCCGATGTGGCGGCCGTAATCCAATCGGAAGTCGATCGGCTGCCCGGCGAGGAGGACGAGATCCGCTTCGCGTAGCGCCTCTTTCCGCTTGTGGCGCAGCTGGAGCGGATGGCGAGCGCCGAGCAGGCCGCGGGCTCCTCCGGCGAGATAGACCGGGATTCCCAGCGCCTCGATCACGGCGGCGATCTGGGGCGCATGCCCAACCGAGGCGACCGCCTGGCTGCCGACCACGAGCACCGGCCGCGCGGCGCGCGACAGAAGATGCGAGGCGCGGCTCAAATTTCCGCGCGATGGCGCGGGCAGGGGCGGCCGGCGCGGCTCCCCCGCCGATCCCGGCTCCGCGCGCGCGCCGCGGAAAAGGTTGTTCGCGTGCCGCCGCAGGTAGCCGCCGAGCAGGCGGCTGCGCAGGTCCTTCCCCTTGCCGGCAGCGGCCATGTACCAATCTCGGACGAGATCCTCGCCATAGAGCAGATCGACCGGGGTTTCCAGAAAGACCGGCCCGGGCACCCCGGCGCGCGCGATGGTGAACGCCTGATGCACCGCGGGGACCATTTCGCGGACCTTTTCGCAGCTGCCCAGCCATTTGACCGCGGTTTCGAGCAGTGTGAGCTGGTCGATGTCCTGAAGCGCACCGCGCCCGCGCAGCAAGGTGCCGGTGGCGCCGCCGAGCAAGAGCAGCGGCACCTCCGCGAGCTGGGCGTTCTTGAGCGCGGTGATCGCGTTGGTCACCCCCGGGCCCGCGGTGACCGCGGCGACTCCTGGAATCCCCGTCAAGCGCGCCGTGGCGTCGGCGGCGAACACGGCGCTCGCCTCGTCGCGCACGTCGATGACCCGGATGCCGGCCCGCTTGGCACCGGTCAAAATCGAAACGATATGGCCGCCGCAAAGCGTGTAGATCAATCGAACGCCCTCGCGCGCCAGGGCGAGGCCGATCTGATCGCCGCCGTGCGCGGGGGCCGATGGAGGCGGATGGTTGGCAGAGGTCACGAACGTGATTCTATCCGGATACAGGTTGAAGCTCGCTGTCCCGCTCGGCACTCCTCGCGCACCCCTTAAATGTAGACGTGTCGCGAATTCGTCGTCGCCGCCATTACGCGGCGGCCTGCCATGGCACTACGCGTCGCGGAAACTCCGAAACTCGGCGTTCCCAAAGATGGCTGCTCATCGAGCAGCAAGGAGGAGCTATGTCCAAGCAGGTCCGTCCCGTCCGGCTGGCAGGTGCGTTCGCCCTGATGTTGGGCCTCGCCCTCGCCCTTCCGGCCGTCATGCAGGCCCAGGCGCTGCCGACGCCGAAGGACTTCGTGTCCAATCTCGACGTCCGCTGTTACAAGCTGAACGACCAGCCCCCCTTGAACGTGCCGCTGCACCTCGACCATCTGAACCCCTACTTCGTCCAGAAGGGCCTGCCGCCCGAGGACGTGATCCTGGGCAAGCCGCTGGAGCTGTGCGTCCCGGTCAAGAAGAATCAGGTGGCGCCGCCGGACACCGTGCTGCCGTTCATCCGCTTCGTGGATTGGAAGTGTTATCAGATCGCCGGACCGTCGCTCGATCTCGACATCCACCTCGACCACTTGAATCCGGAGATCCCGCCCATTCTTGGCCCCGCGGTCGACGGCACCGTGCGCGAACCGCAGCAGCTCTGCGTGCCGGTGCGGAAAAACAACCAGGTCCTTCCCGCGGCGGTGCTGCAGCTGATCCAGTGGCTCGACGTCAAGTGCTATCGCTTCGAGCCTCGCGAGCCCCCGCTCATCGATTCGATCTTCCTCCAGCACCTCAATCCGCTATGGGCCGCCATGCCGGGCCAGAAGGCGCTCTTCCAGCAGACGCCGGAGCCGCAGCTCTGCGTGCCGGTGAAGAAGAACGGCCAGGGTCCGCTGAACCCGGCGATCGCGCAGATCGTCGCCTACTCCGACGTCCTCTGCTATCCGGTGGATGCGCCGCCGCTCAACCAGCCGGTGGTGCTGAATCATCTGAATCCGGTTCTGCGCAACATGAACCTACCGGCGGAAAACGTCGTCGCGGGAGCCACGACCAAGCTGTGCGTGCCGGTGGCGAAGAACGGGTTCTTCCCGCCGGGCTGAGGAACGTCTGTTTGGATCAGGCCCTACCGACCTATGCGGCGGGATTCCCGCCGCATAGGCGGAGCTGCCAATGACGGTAGCTCATCGAGCAGCAAGGAGAGGGTATGTCCAATCCCACAGGTCCCATCCAACGACCTTCAATCTGCGTCCTGCTCTTGGGGTTTGCGCTCGCCGTTCCGCCCGCGACCCGAGCGCAACCAATGCCGAAGCCTAAAGACTTCGTCGCCAACCTCGACGTCCGTTGCTTCGAAACCGGTGGGCAGCCGCCGCTCAATATTTCGCTGCGGCTCGATCAGCTCAATCCCGCCTTTGGAGCCGACGCCGCCGTTCAGCAGGTCATCGTGCGGGAAGCCCAAGAGCTCTGCCTCCCGGTCTACAAGAACGGCATTCCGCCGCCGAGCACGGTGCTGCCCTTCATGCAATACGTGGATTGGAGCTGCTACAAGATCGATGGCGGTCGTCCTCTCGACCTGAGCCTCCGCCTCGATCACCTGAACCCCAATATCGGGCCACCGCTCAGCAACCCCATCCAGGTGGTCGTCAAGGAGCCGGAGCAGCTTTGCCTTCCCGTCCGCAAAGACGCGCAGGTCATCCCGCCCGACGTGTTGAAGCTGATCCAGTGGCTCGACGTCGAATGCTTCCGCGTCGAAACCCCGCAGGCTACGGAACCTACGCCGCTCACCCTTCATCATCTGAATCCGCTGTATTCCTGGATGACGGAATGGGTGAACGTTCCGGCTCCCGGCAATCTCTATCCGATTCAGCTCTGCGTTCCGGTGATGAAGGATCTCCAGGGTCCGACCGACGAGCTGCTCGAAATCATCCGCTACTCGGACGTACTGTGCTACCAGGTCGACTCCATGCAGTTCGATCATCTCGTCCAACTCACCCAGCTCAATCCGGTTGTGGACGCGATGGGCGTGCCACCGCAGAAATTTATCCCTCTGGCTTCGACGAAGATGTGCCTGCCGGTGGCGAAAAACGGCTTCTTCCCGCCGGGCTGAAGAGACTCTGGAAAGCGACGAGGTGCGCGGCGAGAAGAGCTCCTCGCCGCGCATTCGCTTGGACTCGGGAGATGCCCTACTCCTCCGCCATGTGCGGATAGCGGAAATCCGTGGGCGGCACGAACGTCTCTTTGATCGACCGCTGCGACGTCCAACGCAGGAGGTTCGCCATCGAGCCCGCTTTGTCGTTGGTGCCCGAGGCGCGCGCGCCGCCGAACGGCTGCTGCCCGACCACCGCGCCGGTCGATTTGTCGTTGACGTAGAAGTTGCCCGAGGCGTGGCGCAGCCGTTTCGTGAGGTGAGCCACCGCGCGCCGGTCGTCGGCAAAGATCGCCCCGGTCAAGCCGTACGGGCTGGTCGTGTCCACCAGATTGAGCATCGCTTCGAGATCCGCGTCGTCGTAGACGTAGAGGCAGAGCACCGGGCCGAAGATCTCCTCTTCCATCAACTTGAACTTCGGATCCGTGGTCACCACGACGGTCGGCTCGATGAAATAACCGACCGAATCGTCGCAGACGCCGCCGAAGATCACCTCGGCCTCGGGAGAGCTCTTGGCGTAGTCGATGTATCCCTTGATTCGATCGAACGACGGCTTGTCGATCACCGCGCAGACGAAATTCCGGAAGTCGAGCGGCGAGCCCATTTTCGCCGAATCGAGCTGCTCGGCGAGCTTCGCGCGCACCGCGGGCCAGAGCGATTTCGGCACGTAGGCGCGCGAGCCAGCCGAGCACTTCTGCCCCTGGTACTCGAACGAGCCGCGGACCAGCGCCGTGGCGTAAGCCTCGGCGTTTGCCGAAGGATGGGCGACCACGAAGTTCTTGCCGCCGGTTTCGCCGACGATCCGCGGATAGGAGCGGTAGCGCGGCAGGTTGCCGGCGATCGTCTTCCACATGTTTTGGAACACCGGGGTGGAGCCGGTGAAATGAATGCCCGCGAAATCGGGATGCGCGAGCGCGGGATCGCCCACCTGGCTCGCCTTGCCGGGGAGGAAGTTGATCACGCCCGGCGGCATGCCGGCGGCGACCAGGATCTGCATCAAAACCCAGCTCGACAGCACCGAGGTGGAAGCCGGCTTCCACAGCACGGTGTTGCCCATCAGCGCGGGCGCAGTCGGCAGGTTTCCTGCGATCGCGGTGAAGTTGAACGGTGTGATCGCGTAGACGAACCCCTCCAACGGGCGGTAGTCGGTGCGGTTCCACACGCCGCGGCTGCTGATCGGTTGCTGCGCCAGGATCTGCCGGGCGAATTCGACGTTGAACCGCCAGAAGTCGATCAGCTCACACGGCGAGTCGATCTCGGCCTGA
>DATMZU010000551.1:0-9313 GCA_035607435.1 Thermoanaerobaculia bacterium
AAAGTTGCGCCGTGTACGTCCCGGGTGCTTGGCCGTTCGTGTCCCACCAAGCCGTGGCCCCCGGCAGCGTCGCCACCAGGCCCGCCGTCGAGAAGACCTTCCAAGTGTAGGTAAGGGGGGGCGCTCCCCCGCCCGTGCCGACCAACCGCACCAGCTCGCCGACCTGCACCCCCCCGGGGTTCGCCGTCGCCGAGAGAACCGACGGAACCGGGTCGAGCACCGTGACCGTCTTGGTCTCGGTATTGCAGCCCGCCGCATTGCATGTCTGGAGCGAAACCTGCTTGCTGCCGGGGGTGGCGAACACCACGATCGGATTCGCGAGGGTCGAAGTGGCTCCCTGAACCGGAGAGCCGACGGCGAGCGCGGCTCCCATCAGAAGAAAGACAGAGATATCGCTGGGGCGCAGTTTTAGAGCCATGACCGGGTTGTAACCTCCGCGAGTTCGGCAAGCATGGTAGCTCCCGGCCGGCGGCGGGTCAATATGGTTATTCGCCATCAAGTGGTCGTCAAATCGCGGTCGGAGGGCGTTCGCACGTAGAATCCCTGTCCCGAGTCGTCGCGCGGCCTGCCGCGCGACTCTGCAAACTGACCGCTGTCCCTTTCCCGAGATTCTTACCCCAAACCATGAAGCCCGTCGAAATTCACGATTTCCTCTCCCAGCGCGTCATCGGCCAGGACGAGACCCTCCGGTTCGTCGCGGTCGCGATCTTCAAGCACCTGGAAGGCGAGAAGTACGGCAACCTCCTGCTGATCGGCAACTCCGGGACCGGCAAAACCACGATCATGCGCGGCATCGAGGCTCTGTACGCCGAGCACGAAGAGTTTTTCGAGTACCGCGTGGTCTTGATCATGAACGCCAGCACCATCGCGGCCGAGGATGGGGCGATCGACACCTCGCGCCTGTTCCACCGCCTGGAGGAGCGCACCCGCCAGGTGCTCGGAGCCAACGCCACGGCCGAAGAGATCGGCCGGGCGATGGAGCGCGCCACCGTCTGCCTGGACGAGATCGACAAGGTCTCGGGCGTCGTGGGCGGCAAGCCCTATGTCACCGGCATCAACATCCAGCAGGCGCTGCTCACTCTGATCGAGGGCGAGCGCGTCAGCCACAAAATCACCGTGATGCGCGACAAGGTCGCCGAAACGACCAACGCCTGGATCGACACCGGCAAGATGCTCTTCCTCTGCGCCGGCGCGTTCGAGACCCTGTACGACCAGGTATTCCAGCGCGTCATCTCGCCCAAGAGCGGGATCAAGCTGCCGACCACGACGATCTACGAGAACGGCAAAATCCAGATCCGCGAGTACTTCACCCTGCGCCACCACTTCCGGCAGGAGGATCTGTTCGAGTACGGCATGCAGCCGCAGTTCCTCTCGCGGTTCGACAACGCGGTGATCCTCGAAGATCTAACCCCCGGCACGCTCGCCCGAATCTTCCGCGAGCCGGCCGAAGGGGTGCTCCAGATTTCCCAGAACTTCTTCCGCAAGATGGGCATCGACCTCGAGGTGACCGAGCCGGCGATCCTGAAGATCGCCGACGAGGCCTCCAAGAGCAGCCGGATCGGCGCCCGGGCGCTCAAATCCGTGTTCGGCCGGGTGATCAAACCGTACGAGTTCGACCCCTTCGGCCATCCGGAGGTCGAGCCGAAAGGCGACCGGCACAACCTGGTGATCGACGACAAGATCGTCAGCGGCACGCTCAAGTCCCCGATTTGAACGCACCCTGAGCCGAACCCTCGAGTTTCCGCGCGTTTCCTCTGAGATAGAATTTCGTCGATGAGCCGGAAAAACAGCTACCGCCGCCGCAAGAAGAAGAGCCTCGTCGGGCCGCTCGTCGGCCTCGCCGTGGTCGGAGCGACCGCCGCGGCCACGGCGGCTCTCGTGGTCGCCTACCGCCGAGGAGTTTGGAGCGAACTCCTCGGCCTCGATCCCGATCTCGACCCCGGCCGGATCGGCGGCGAGCTGTTCTCGCCCGCGCCGCGCCTGCAGGATCTGGCGCTCTGGCTGCCCGGCCCGGCCGGCAATCTCTTCGTCCGCGACGGCGGCGCGGGGGGAGCCCACGATCTGCCGCTTCTGTTCGTCCATGGCCTCGGCGGCAACGGCGGCCAATGGGTGCTCCAGCTCGACGCCTTCCGGCCCGAGCGGCGGGCGGTGGCGCTCGACCTGCGCGGCCATGGCGAATCCGACCCGGCCGAAGACGGCGATTATTCGGTTCCCGCTCTCAGCAAGGACATCGGCGCGGTCGCCGACCAGCTGCACCTGCGCCAATTCGTCCTGATCGGCCACAGCCTGGGCGCCCTGCCGGCGATCGCCTACGCCGCGGCGCACCCCAGCCGGGTGGCCGCGCTCGTCCTGGTCGATCCGAACGGCGACCAGACGAAGCTTCCCCGCACCGAGATCGACGCTTTTCTCGATGCGGTGCGCCGCGATCCGGTGGCCGAAACCGAGAGCTATTTCCGTCAGCTTGTGGTTGGAGGCGACCGCGAAGCCTCGGCCTGGATTCTCGAAGACCTCGCGCAGACCGATCCCCAAGCGATCGTCGGAGCGCTCGAAGGCGCCGCAACCTGGTCGCCGATGGCACCGCTCGCCGCCTACCCCGGACCGAAAATCGCCCTGGTGAGCCAGCTCAACAGCCTGCCGATCAGCCTCCACCGTCTGGACGAAAACCTGCCTGTCCAGCCCGTCGGCGGCACCGGCCACTGGATTCAGCTCGACCGGCCCGAAGCGGTCGAGCGGGCGCTCGACGAGCTGCTGGAAGCGATCGAGTCGTAGAAGGGGGTAGCCTCTCCGTCGCCGCCTTGATCGCCGAGAAGAAGAGCAACTCTGATCAGAACCAGCGATTCTGGCGCAGGAGCAGTAATCCTGGACCAGAATCAGCGTTCCTGGCGGAGAGAAGGGCAACCCTGGCCCAGAAACGTTGATTCTGGCGGAGATCTGGTGAATCTGGTGGAGTCCGGCCGTCCAAGTCGAGGAAGGGTTCCTTGAGGTCATAGATCCCTCCCGCCGCGCCGGTCGTACTCGTTATCGGCGGTTTATCGGCGGTTCTTCTCCGTAGCCTGGCCCTCACTTCGAATACAACTCGATCACTTGCTCGATCGCCGCGCGGCAGACGGCGCAGAAGCCGACTTCGTCGCGGGTGAACATGATGCAGTCCTCCTGCGGTCGGAACATGCCCGTCGCCTGGTAGTTCGCGCCTTCGAAGGCGCCGACTTTGCCCGAGTTGGCGTCTTTGCCCAGCAGCTCCGTTTCGTGGGTTTGCTCCTCGCGGAACAGCGCGTCCATCTCGGATTCCGGGCGCCGATCGGCGCGGATTTTTCGGCGGCGGGCCTGGATTTCCTTCTGGAACGCCTCGAACTCGGCCTTCTTCCACGTCGTCGGAAGCGCGATTCCGGCCGAAAGCAGCGCCTTCCATTTGATCGTCGCCGGATCGGCGTTCGCCGTGACGTTCTTTTCCCAGGGCTCGACCACCGCGCCGTTGTCGGTCGCCACGTCCGAGGTGTAGTACTCGTCGGCGAGCCCGGCGAAATGGTGGCCGAATTCGTGGACGAAAACGTAAGGCGACCAGACGCTGTCCGCCGCGACCGTGCCGTAGAGGCCGAAGATCCCGCCGCCGCCGTAGGTCTGGGCGTTGACCAGGATCTCGACGAAATCGTAGGGCGCGAACTGGGCCGCCTCGCGGAACGCCCGGTTGTCGAAGGTGAGGACGTAGCGCTCCGAGCCGAACGCGTCGTAGGTGGCGCCGACGGGATTCCTTCGATGAATGCCGGTCGAAGGGCGGGAGATACCGGATTCGGCCGCGGCCGGGCTCAAGCCCCAGACGTTGAAATCCCCGCGGTGGCTCTTGAACGGCTCCTGGCCGAACAGCATCCCGATCATCCGCCGCGCGTCTTTTTCGAACTTCGGGCGCTCCTCTTTGGTGTAGCCGTCGCCCAGGATCAACAGGTCCACCTTATCCGACGGGTCGCCATGAGTCTCGAGCGAGAGCAGCGCGGCGGGGGCGTTCGTTACGGAGGTGTCAACGAACATGCCGGCCGGATCGACGGCGAGGCTCCAGATCTCGTGGAAGTCGTTTTTCGCGTCGCGCTTTTTCAAGCTGATGCGGACCGGCCGCTCGGGCGCCGGAAAGCGGAACGATTCGGAAAACGTCCCCCAGCGCTCCTTGGCCTCGTCCGTGGTCTGCCATTCGCCGAAGATCGAGGCGAAGCCGCGCGAATAGATCGCCCGGTTGGTTTCGCGATCGACCACCTCGAAGAAATAGAGGCCGAGGTTCGTATCGTCGAACGGCCGGCGAGGGTTGCCCGCCCAGGGGAGCGGCTCGAACGCCACCCGGTCCAGGGCGAACATCTCCGTCGTCGCATTTCCGGTATGGAAGTAGTCGACGCGCAACGTCCGCGTTTGCGTATCCGCGCCGGTTCCGCGCGATGAAGCCGCCCGGGCGGGAGCGGCGGAAGCCAACAGCGCCGCGCCGAACCCCAGCGCGACGAGAACGAGCCTCGCATCCTTCATAGAACAGACCTCCTTGGGCAGAACCGGATTCGAACGGCACGACGTTAGCATGGGCTCGACTCGACCCGGCCTCATCGGTGCGGGAGGTTCTTCATGTCCTATTTGATCGATGGCAGCAATCTCGGAGGAGTGGGGGGCGGCCGATCCGGCGCGCGCGATGCGCGGGCGGTGGTCGCCTGGCTGCTCCCCTGGGTGCGCGAGCGCTCCAATCGCGGCCGGATGATCGTCGTCTTCGACGGCTCCGAGCGGTCGGACGTGGCGGTGCGCTACGGCCCGATGGAGGTCGAGTTCGCGGCCCCGCGATCGGCCGACGACGCCATTCTGGCGCGGGTTCGGACCAGCCCGAAGGCCTGGATCGTGGTGACCAACGACGCGGCTCTCGCCCGCGCCTGCCAGGACCTGGGCGCCACGACCCGCACCGCCACCGCGCTGGCCCGCCGCGTTCTGACCCGTCCCGGAGATTCCGGAGAACGCCGGCCGCCGAGCCGCAGACGCTCGATGCGCGAAGCCTCGGACAAGCCCCATCCGAGCGGCAGCGACCAGGCGCACTGGAAAGCGGTATTCGGAGGGTTGGAAAAGGACGAAAAGGACGGCAAGGAATCCAAGGACAACCCAAGCGACGAGAGGGGATGACGGCGGCCGGCCATAGACTGCGGCGCATGGCGACCATCGGAGAGCTTCTCCTGCGGGGCAAAGCGCGGCTGGCCGAGGCGGCGTTTGTGCCGCCGCCCCCTCCGCGCGAGGCGGCGCTGCTGCTCGGCCGAGTGCTCGGGTTTTCCGAGGCGCAGGTTCTGGCGCGCGACGATCGGCCGGTCGAGCCCGCGGACGCGGCGCGCTACCTGGAGTGGATCGAGCGCCGCGCGGGCGGCGAGCCGGTGGCCTATCTGCTCGGCGAGCGGGAGTTTTACGGCCGCGTCTTTCACATCGACCGCCGAGTGCTGATCCCGCGCCCCGAGACCGAGCATTTGATCGAACAGGTCCTGGCCACCCCGCTGCCGTCGCGCCCGCGCATTCTGGAGGTCGGCGCGGGCTCCGGCTGCATTGCCGTGACGCTCGCCTGCGAGCTGCCCGCCGCCCGGATCGTCGCCACCGATCTCTCGGCCGGCGCGCTCGCGGTCGCGCGGCGCAACGCGGTACGGCTCGGCGCGACCGATCGGGTCGATCTGATCCGCACGGATCTGTTCACCGGGATCGTTCCCGAAAAGATCGATCTGCTGGTCAGCAACCCGCCGTACGTCGATCGAACCGAAGCTGCCGAAATGTCACCCGAAGTTTGCAATTTCGAGCCTCACCTGGCACTCTTTCCGCCCGGCGGAGGGGGCCTGGAGACGATCGATCGTCTGCTCGCTTCAGCCGCCGCCTTGCGTCCCGGCGTTCGGGTTTTGCTGGAGATCGGGCGCGGTCAGCTCGAAGCGGTCGAATCGTCGGCCCGTGCGGCCGGCTTCGATCTCCTCGCGGCGCCCGCCGATTACGCCGGCATCCCGCGCGTTGCGGTTCTCGCCCGGCGCTGACCGGCTTTCGCGCCAAACGACGGGCGCCGAGCTTGCAGACGCTTCGAGAGGAGCGGCAGCCGACGGGCCAAGGCGGCGACACGGCAGGCCGATCTCCAGCCGGAGCGAGCGAGCGAAAATGGATAGATTCCGCATCATCGGACCGACCCGGCTCCACGGCCACGTTCGCGCGAGCGGCGCCAAAAACGCCGCGCTTCCGGCGCTCGCCGCCTCCCTCCTCACCGACCGGCCGGTCCGTTTCACGCGGGTGCCCCGCGTGCGCGACATCCGCACCATGCTGCGGCTGCTGGAGCACCTCGGCGTGGGGGCGGGCGAGATCGGCGCCAACGGCGAGCTGACGCTCGAACGGCACGCGACGCCGGGCGCCCCGCCGATCGAAGCACCTTACGATCTGATGAAGACCATGCGCGCGGGCGTCCTAGTGCTCGGCCCCCTGCTCGCCCGCTTCGGGCGCGCCCGGGTTTCGCTGCCCGGCGGCTGCGCGATCGGCGTCCGCCCCATCGACCAACACTTGAAAGCGCTCGAAGCGCTCGGCGCCCGGGTTCGCCTGGAACACGGCTATGTCGAAGCGAGCTGCGCGCGCCTGATCGGCGCCCGGTTCCGCTTCGACATGCCGACCGTCACCGGGACGGAAAATCTTTTGATGGCCGCCTGTTTCGCCCGCGGCACCACCGTTCTCGACAACTGCGCGCGCGAGCCGGAGGTGGTCGATCTTGCCCGCCTGCTCCGCGCGATGGGGGCGAAGCTCGAAGGCGAAGGGACCGAAACGATCGAAATCGAAGGGGTGGACGAGCTGCAAGGTGCCGAGCACGTGGTGATTTCGGATCGGATCGAAGGGGGCACGTATCTGGTCGGAGCCGCGCTCACGGGCGGGGACGTGACGCTCGAAGATGCCGATCCCGCCGCGCTCGCGCCGCTGCTCGAACAGCTCGCGCTGGTCGGCGCCGCGGTCGCGGAAGGCCCCGAGGGGATTCGCGTGCGCGCCGACGGCAGGCTCCAGGCGGCGGACATCGAAACCGCGCCGCACCCCGGATTTCCGACCGACCTTCAGGCGCAATACCTGGCTCTGATGACCCAGGCCGAAGGCTCGGCCACCATCCGCGAGAGCGTGTTCGAGAACCGCTTTCAGCACGTCCCCGAACTGATGCGCATGGGCGCGGATCTGCAAGTCGAGGGGCGCGACGTGCGGGTCAAGGGACCGACGCCGCTCGCGGGCGCGAGCGTCATGGCGACCGATCTGCGCGCCTCGGCCTGTCTGGTGCTCGCCGGGCTGATCGCCGAGGGCGAGACGACCGTCGATCGGATCTATCACTTGGACCGCGGCTACGAGGCGATGGAAGAAAAGCTCCGCGCGCTCGGCGCCCGGGTGGAGAGGATCTCCGGACCGTAAACACCCTGAGGCTCGGCGGCCGTGCGAAGCGCCGCCGTTTCTCTTCGGGTCATCTCCGGCAAGACTTCATGCTGAGCGCGCCTTTCGTCGCCGCCACTTTCGCCCTTGCCCTGGCCGGAGGGACCGGGGGAACCGGGGGAACGAGCCCCGACCCGCGTCCGATTCTGGTCGAGCTGCAGCGCGTCGGGCGCGATCGCGACGCCCTGGCCCTGGTCGAACGCGAAATCGCCGCCCGGCCCGAACGGGCTCGCGAGCTCGGGCTCTCCTACCTGCGCGGCAATCTGCTCGAAGGCTTGGGCGACGAGCGCCGCGCCGCCGAGGCGTTCGCGACGGCGATGATCGCGACCCCGACGCTCTCGGCGTACGGCCGCTATCGCCTGGCCCTGGGGCAGATGCGCGCGGGCCATCCGGAAGTGGCCGCCGGGCTGCTCGCCGCGGTGGTCGCGGAAGATGCCCGGTCGCCGCTCGCGGGCAAGGCCATCCGGTTGTTCCAACGAAGTCTCCGGGACGGCGGCGACTGCAGGCTGCTCAAGGCGATCACGCTGCTCGCTTTCGCCCCGCCCGAAAGGCGGGCGCTTCAGCTTGCGCGCGCCGATTGCGCCTTCCGCGCCGGAGATACCGAGCTCGGCCGCAGCCTGCTGATCGATCTGCTCGATGAGTCGAGGGTGGACGATTGGGCTTTTGCCGCCGCCGAACGGCTCGCCGATCTCGCCGGTTCCCAAGCGGAGGTGCGCGGGCGCTCCGCGCTGCTCTCGGGGCTGGTGCTCGCGCTCGGCGGCGAGTTCGATCGCGCGATCCTTTCGCTGCGCCGCGCGGCGCTCTCGGCCTCGCGCCGCGATCGGTCGGAGGCGGTGGCTTCGCTCGGTCGCGTTCAGCTGGAAGCCGGACGTTACGACCCGGCGATCGCCCAGCTGGAGATCGCCGCCCAGCAGGCGACCGGTCCTTCCTCCCGCGCCCGGGCGCGCTATGACCAGGGGCGGGGCTTCGAGGCGCGCGGCCAACCGCAGATGGCCACGGGACGATATCTCGCCGCGGCGGACGCCGACCCGGACGGCGCGCTCACCGCAGCGGCCTACGCCGCGGCGCTGCGCCTTTCGGCCCGCTCGGGCGCCGACGCCACCGCGAGCGCCCTCCTTTCCCGTCTCGTCGCGCGTCCGGCGTGGCGTTCCGAAACGGCGCGGGCGGCGCTCTTTCTCGCCGCTTCCGATCTCGTGCGCGGCCGGGGCGACCGGGCGCGCCGCTGGCTCGGCGGTCCCGCCGCGGCCGGCGAGCCGATCGAGGTCGCCTATTGGCGGGCGCGCGCGACCGAGCTGACCGGCAATCCGCAAGCCGCGGTGAACGCCTATCTCGGGGTGCTGCGGCTCGACCCCTACCACTTGGTTTCGCTCGGCGCGCGCCGCCGCCTGGCGGGACCCGGCCTAGCCCCTTCGGCGACGATCCTCGCGCAGCATCTGGCGGAGACCGGCCGGCCGGCCGACCTGTTCGGCGCCTGGCTGATCCTCGGTGATCTGAATCCGCTCGGCCGATCCGCGCGCACGCGCCTGGCCAAGCTCCTTCTGGCCGATCGGCGGGCGGCGCCCTTCCTCCGCTTGAGCCCCGTGCCGGTCGGGCGTTGGCCGCTCTGGAACCAGGCCGGCAACGATCCTTCGACCCCTGGGCGTCTCCGCGCCGAGCGCATGCTCTTGAGCCTCGGCCTCTGGGCCGATGGCGTTGCGGCGGCGAATGAAGCTTTCGATCCTACCCATCCGGACCTCGCGTTCACCGCCGCCTTGGAGCTGGCGCGGGTGGGACAGACCCGCCGCTCGATCGCGCTCGCCGACGCGGTCCGCGGTCGGGCCCCCGCGCAGGTTCCCGAAGCGCTCCTGCCGGGCGCCTTGCTCCGGCTGCTCTATCCGTTTCCGTATGCGGA
>DATMZU010000568.1:0-16054 GCA_035607435.1 Thermoanaerobaculia bacterium
GTACGAGGATCTCGCCCTGCCGGGGCAGTCGCACGGCATCCGCGGCGACGGCCAGATCCACTACTTCCGCCGGATGACGGAGATGTTCGACCGCGAGCTGGGGGGCTACTCGTCGCGGTAGCGCTTGAGGATCACCGCTCCGTTCGTGCCGCCGAAGCCGAACGAGTTGGTGATCGCGTATTCGAGATCGGTCGGGCGCGGGGTGTTGGGGACGAAATCGAGATCGCACCCCTCCCCCGGCTGATCGAGGTTGATCGTCGCGGGGAGGATCTGGTCGCGCATCGCGAGCGCCAGAATGCCCATCTCCAAGCCGCCCGCCGCGCCGAGCAGGTGGCCGGTCGAGGATTTGGTGGACGAGACCGCGAGCTTGTAGGCGTGGTCGCCGAAGATTCTCTTGACCGCGTGGACCTCGGCGAGATCGCCCAGCTCGGTCGAGGTGCCATGGGCGTTGATGTAGCCGATCGCCTCCGGAGCGATTCCGGCGTCCGCGAGCGCGATCTTCATCACCCTTGCGGCGCCGTCCCCCTGCGGATGGGGCGCCGAGATGTGGTAGGCGTCGGCGCTCATGCCGTAGCCCACGACCTCGCCGTAGATCGGCGCGCCGCGGCGTTTCGCGTGCTCCAGCTCTTCCATCACCACGATCCCCGCCCCTTCGCCCATCACGAATCCGTCGCGGTCGCGATCCCACGGGCGCGAGGCTCGCTCCGGATCGTCGTTGTGGGTCGAAAGCGCGCGCATCGCCGCGAACCCGGCGACCGCGAGCGGGCTGATCACCGCCTCGGTGCCTCCCGCGATCATCACGTCCGCGTCGTCGTGCTGGATGAAGCGAAACGCGTCGCCCACGGCGTGGAGACCGGTCGTGCAGGCGGTGCAGGGCGCCGTGTTCGGCCCTTTGGCCCCCCAGCGGATCGACACCAGGCCGGCGGCCATGTTGACGATCAGCCCGGGGATGAAGAACGGCGAGACCCGGCTGGGACCCCGTTCGAGCAGCGTCTTATGGGTCGCTTCGATCAGCGGCAGGCCGCCGATTCCCGAGCCGATGTTGACCCCGACCCGCTCGGCGTTGCGGTCGTCGATGACCAGGCCGGAATCCTCGATCGCAAAGTGCGCCGCGGCCACCGCGAAGTGGATGAAGGCGTCGCTCTTCTTGACCTCCTTCTTCTCGAAGAAGGCGAGCGGATCGAACCCCTTCACCTCGCCGGCGAAGCGGGTGGGATAGTCGGCGGTATCGAACTTGGTGATCGGCGCGATCCCGCTCTTGCCCGCGAGCAGGGCGGCCCAGGTTTCGGCGGTCCCGATCCCCACCGGGGAAACGAGCCCCACCCCGGTGACGACGACACGACGGCGGTTCGCTAGGCTCAATCGAGTGGGCTCGGCAGTTGACTGGAAACTTGAGGGCGAGGCCGAAGCGGCCCCGAGACCTTGAGACTAATTCTTCGGCTCTCCGGCGTTCGCCTCGATGTACTCGACGGCCTGCCGGACCGTGCTGATCTTCTCGGCCGATTCGTCCGGAATCTCGATGCCGAACTCTTCTTCGAAGGCCATGACCAACTCGACGATGTCGAGGGAATCCGCGCCGAGGTCGTCGGTGAAGCTCGCTTCGAGAGTGACCTCTTCTTCATCCACGCCGAGCTGCTCGACGATGATGCCCTTGACTTTTTCCATGACCGCCATGAGTGACGCCCTCCTATTTTGAACGGGAAAATGGACTTGCGTGACCGACTCCGTCGGCGCAGCTTTCTAACACAAACCTCTCGGCCCGTCCACGCCGAGGTGCCTAAATGTAGAGCCCGCCGGACACGTTGATCGTCTCGCCCGTGATGTAGGCGGCGTCCTCGCTCGCGAGGAACGCCACCACCCCGGCGATGTCCGCCACCTGGCCCAGGCGCTTGAGCGCGATCTGGCTCGCCAGCTCGGCGCGGTTCGCCTCGGGCAGGGCGTCGGTCATCGCGGTCTCGATGTAGCCGGGGGCGACGACGTTCACCGTCAGGTTCCGGCTGCCCAGCTCGCGGGCGACCGACTTGGAAAAGCCGATCAGGCCCGCTTTCGAGGCGGCGTAGTTCGCCTGGCCCGCGTTGCCCATCAGGCCGACGACGGACGAGACCGAGATCACCCGGCCCCAGCGCTTCTTCATCATGCCGCGCACCAGCTCCTTGGTGAGCGCAAACGCGCCCGTGAGATTCGTGCGCAGCACCCGCTCCCAATCCTCCAGGCTCATGCGCAGCAGCAGGTTGTCCGCGGTGATCCCGGCGTTGTTGACCAGAATGTCGATCGCGGCGAAATCCTCCGGCAGCGCCTTCAACCGCTCCGGAATCGACGCCGGCTCCGCCACGTCGAGCGTGAGAGCGTGCGCCCGGCCGCCGGCCGAGTCGATCGTCCCCACCAGCGCCGCGAGCTTCTCGGCGTTCCGGGCCGCGACGACCACTTTCGCCCCCTCGGCCGCGAGGCGCTGCGCGATCGCCTCGCCGATCCCCTGCGAAGCCCCGGTCACCAGGGCGGTTTTGCCTGACAGTCGGCCTTCCATGCGTGTCCTCCCTCCCGATTCAGCTCTCGTCCATCATCGCCAGCAGTTTTTCCAGCTGCGCCGGCTCGCCGGTCGAAGCGACGCGAAGGCCGTCGATGATCCGCCGATTGAGCCCCGCGAGCACGGTGCCCGGGCCGACCTCGATGAACAGCCCGACGCCCATCCGCTCGGCCATGTAACGCACCACTTCGACCCAGCGCACGCCGTGGTCGATCTGGCGGATCAGCGCGTCGCGCGCCGCCTCTCCGGTCGTGACCGGCGCGGCATCGACGTTGGTGATCACCGGCACGGCCGGATCGCGCACCTCGGTCGCCGCGAGCAGCTCCGCCATCCCCTCGCGCGCCGGCTTCATCAGCGGCGAATGGAACGGCGCCGAGACGGCGAGGATCGTCGCCTTCCGCGCGCCGCGCGCCTTCGCCAGCTCGACCGCCCGGTCGATCGCCGTCCGGTGCCCCGCGAGCACGGTCTGCCCCGGGCCGTTCAGGTTCGCGACCGCGCAGACCTCGTCGGGGAAATCCGCCGTCGCGTCGGCGGCGACCGCGGAGATCGCTTCCAAATCCATGCCGATGATCGCCGCCATGCCGCCCACTCCGACCGGCACCGCCTCCTGCATCAGCTCGCCGCGCCGCCGCACCAGGCGCAGCGCGTCGGCGAAATCGAGGGCGCCCGCGGCGACCTGCGCCGACCATTCGCCGAGCGAGTGGCCGGCGAAGGCGACCGGCGCAAACGGCGTGCCGGTTTCGAGCAGCGCGCGGTGGATCGCGATGGACGTCGCGAGCAGCGCCGGCTGGGTGTTGGCGGTCAGGTTCAGCTCGTCTTCCGGCCCCTCCCAGCAGAGCTTCGAGAGCGGCCTGCCGAGCGCTTCGTCGGCCTCGGCGAACGCGTCGCGGGCGGCGGCCGAAACGTCGGCCCAGGCGCGCCCCATTCCCACTTTCTGCGCCCCCTGACCGGGGAAGACGAAGGCGTGGGTGCGGGCCAGAGCGGCGGGGGTCTCGGGTGCGCTCATCGGGCAGGGATCTCCTCCGGCTGCCCCGCCCCGGTGGCGAGAAGGCTCGCCTCCTGTTGGTGCAGCTCGGCCAGCTTGTCGCGAATTTTTTCGTGCACGCGCCCTTCGGAGAACTCGACCGCGCGGCGGATGGCGTTGCGGATCGCCCGCGCCGTCGAGCGGCCGTGGCCGATGAAACAGCCCCCCTCGACGCCGAGCAGCGGGGCGGCGCCGTATTCGGTGTAGTCGGTGCGGGAGCGGAAACGGTCGATCGCCGGTTTCAAAATGGCGTAGCCCAGCTGGGTCCGGCGGCTCTTGCCGATCTCCTCGCCGAGCATCCGGCCGAGCAGCTCGGCGAGCGCCTCGGCGCTCTTTAAAAGCACGTTGCCGACGAAGCCGTCGCAGACCACGACGTCCACGGTGCCCTGGAAGACGTCTCCCCCCTCGACGTTGCCGACGAAATGGAGGCCGGTGCGCTTCAAGACCTTGAACACCTCGCGGGTCAGCTCGCTCCCCTTGTTGTCCTCTTCGCCGATCGACAGCAGGCCGATGCGCGGAGACTCGGTGCCGATCACCTCTTGGGCGTAGAAATGCCCCATGACGGCGAACTCGCGCAGGTGATTCGGTTTGCTGTCCACGTTCGCGCCGACGTCGAGCAGGACGGTCCGCCCGTGGGCGCTGGGCACCACCGCGGCGAGCGCGGGCCGATCGACCCCGGCGGAGGTGCCGATCACCACCTTGGCCGCGATCATCGCGGCGCCCGTGTGGCCGGCGGTCACCATCGCCTGCGCGCGCCCTTCGTGGACCAGCTCGGCGCACAGGCGGACGGAGGAACGGCGTTTCTTGCGCAACGGGGCGGTCGCTGGGTCGTCCATGCCGACGATCTCCTCGGCGTGGACCACCTCGATCCGCCCCCGCGGGTCGCCTAAGCGCGAGATCTCGGCCGCCACCCGCTCGCGGTCGCCGACCAGAAGGATCGAGATGCCATCCTCCACGGCGGCCAGATACGCGCCTTCGACCACGGCACGCGGCGCGAGGTCCCCACCCATGGCGTCGACGGCGATGCGGATCATGTTCGGATGGTGGCCTTAAGGAAGGCGCCGATTCTAGCCCGGAATCCGGCCCGAAGCACTCCGGCCCGAAACCCCTACCTCCGGGAAACACCTCGGGCCGGCAGAGCGAGCCGGCCTGCGGCTCGCCCGGGGGCGCTCGAAAGGGCGAAGAGGCCCTACGCCTTTTCGGCGACTTCGATCACTTGGCGGTCGTGGTAGAAGCCGCAGCTGCCGCAGGCGCGGTGCGGCAGCTTCGACTCGCCGCAGTTCGGGCAGTTCGAAGTGGCGGGCCGGGGCAGGGCATCGTGCGCCCGGCGACGGTCACGGCGGGCTTTGGAATGGCGGCGCTTGGGATTAGGCATCGTCGAACCTCAAGAGTCTCGGAAGAATCTCGTCTTCCGGCGTCTTTCTGTATCTCGCTATTAGGGCATCCGGCCGTAAGCGTCGGCTGGAATCCCGGAATCTACACCGCTTTGTAACGTTACGCGACCTACGACCCGCCCTCCGCCTTGCCGAGCTGCGCGCGCAATGCCGCGAGACCGGACCAGCGGGGGTCAACCACTCCCCGGTCGCAGCCGCAGTCGCCCGCGTTCAAGTCCGCGCCGCAGGTGGGGCACAACCCCCGGCAGTCCTCGCGGCAGAGCGGTTTCATCGGGATGTTCAACTGGACCTGCTCGACGACGACCGGCTCCGTCCGGAACTTGTCCCCCTCGACCTGCCAGACCCCGAGATCGCGCGCCCCCAGCTCCCGCTCTTCGTCCTCGACCAACTCCTTGCCCTGAAGCACCAGAAGCTCGATCGCGGGCTCCATCTTCTCCACGAACTGCGTCAAGCAGCGCGTGCAGGCGAGAGTCTGCTCGTACGACAGCTCCCCGGTGAACAAGAACCCCGGCTCGGCAAACACCATCCGGCCCGAGCAATCCACCGGGCTCAAAGCGACCAGATCGGGGCTGTCGAACTCCGAAAGCGCCACGACTTGCTGCTCTTTCCACGCGAGGGGCTCCTCGCGAACCTGTTCCAGCCAAATCTGCATCGGGGCCCCTTAAAAACACGCGGCGCGACCACTAAGGCTACGGGAACGGGGGGCGGCTGTCAATTCTGAGGGGCGGCAGAATCAGGAAACACGCCGCCAGCTCTTGACGGGCAGCACACGGATCCGAAGGGCTCGCGGGCCGCGCCACCCTGCCGATATGGAGTGCGGCGACGCGTCGCCGCTTTGACCGGATTCTCCGTCACACCGACGTCCAAAGCGCCGACGCGTCGGCGCACTCCATAGGCGGTCATGCGATCTTGCCGCCTGCTATCATCGCAAAAGCCCTCAAGTACCGCAGGCTGACCGCCATGGAAAACCGACCCGCCGTTCCGCAGCCCGTGCGGCCCCTCTCTCTGCGGCGGCTATGGGCTGGGCTGGACACCGATGCGGCGCTTTATTTCGGTTTGCTGCTGCTGGTTTGGGGGCTCACGGTCCCGCTTCGAGGTCTTTGGCAGGACGACGTGCTGCTGCTTCGGTTGGCGCGCGATTTTCAAGGGCAGGGATGGCTGGCCGCGTTCACTCCGGTGGTGACCCCTTTGCGGCGCCTTTACACTCTGCCGTTCCGGCTGGCGCTCGGGACACCTTGGCCGGTTTGGACCTTGCACCTGATGTTCGGCCTGACCTGGCTCGGCCAGGCGCTCGCCGCCGGTTGGATCGCCCGTCTTCTGCTTCCCGGACGGCAGCTCGTACAGTTTTTCGCGGTCTGCCTGACGCTCACCGCGACCAGCGATTATCTGACCAACAACCTCACCGCGCTCGGGTACAACATCGCCGCGCTCGCGCTTCTGCTCGCGATCGCTTGCGGGCTGCGCTACTTGGAAGGCGGCAAGGCCGGCTGGCTCGCGCTCTCCTGCGCGGCCCTCGCGATTAGCGTCTGGACGCTCGACGTCGCATTCCCCGCGCTGCCGTTCGTGGCGCTCCTCTTGCTCTGGCGTGGCGGTCGCGCGGCCTGGCGGCGGCATCTGCTCTTCCTCGTCGCATGGGGCGTGACGCTCGCGCCGGCGATTCGGATCGAATGGCGTTTCCTCAACCTCAAGGTCGGGTATGGGGCGATGGCCATGAAGTCGATGCTCTTTTCGGAGCGTCTCGCGCGCATCGGCAAACTTTGGCTGGAGAACTTCGAGCCCTGGCGGTGGGCCTTCGTTCACCCCACCTGGTACCCGGCGCCGCCCCCGGTAATTCCCCTCTGGGTCATGGGACTCGCCGCGGCAATCGGGACCGCCGGATTCGTCTTCCGGGCTCGCCGCGTTTCGAGCCGACTACCCCAGCAAGTACCTGATCAGGTTGCGACCGAGGGAGCCCTACGGTGGCTCACGCTGGCGGGCCTATTTGCCTTGATGGCGTTGATCGCCAATGCGGCGTATGCCGGCCTGCAGCTGGCCGAATTCCACTATCGGACGCACATCCTCTCGCGCATTTGGGCATCGCTCGCGATCGCCCTCTGCGTGGGCTGGGCGGTGCACAGGTGGCCTCGTTTCCGAACGGCCTTCTTGCTCGTGCCCGCGTGCTTCGTCGGTTTCGGAGTCTGGGGCGGCATGGAGCGCCAGGATCTTTGGGTTTCGTCGTGGCGAAACCACCAGAACGAGCTGCTGTCGATCGTCTCCAACGCGCCGGCCCTAAAACCCGGCACTTCGATCCTCCTGCGCAAAGCGGGGATCAGCCGTTACTATCTCGCGACCCAAGCCGACTATCTGGCGCAAAGCTGGCTCATCCTGCTCTACGACGATCCCTCGATTCACACCTTGAGCACCTCCCCCGAACGCCGGAGCGGATGCCGGGCCGCGCCGGATGCGTTCGAATGCTGGAACGAAGGGCGCGCGGCCTGTTTCGCGGCAGGCACCTGCCGCGCCGACCGATTCCCCTACGACCAGCTGGTGGTCATGGATTTCGACGATCGGGAAGGGATCTATCGGTTGCTGAGAGATCCGCACCTCGACCCGCAGCTCGCGGACGTCGAGGACATCGCGACCCTCTATCGCCCCGAAGAGCGCATCGTGAGAGGTCCCCTCTCGGCGCGACAGCGCGCACTGCTACTAGAATGAAAGAATGATCGGATCGGGCGAAATAGGGCGCGCCGGGCCGGCGGATCGTCAATCTCCTCTCCACGAGGAGACGGCGGGCCCGCCGGCGAATCCCGATCTTTCCGTCGTCGTTCTCTGTTACCGCTCGGGCGGCGAAGCACGCATCCTGGCAGAACGCATCCGCACGGTTCTGCTCGACGCCGGAATCGACGACTATCAGTTGGTGCTGGTCGGAAACTTCCTCTCCGGCAGCGACGATCCGACACCGGACATCGTGCGCCAGCTGGCGGCGGACGACCCTCGCATCGTCTGTTCGGCGGTGGTCAAGCAAGGGATGATGGGTTGGGACATGCGCAGCGGCTTGGCTCTCGCCACGGGAAAATGCCTGGCGGTCATCGACGGCGACGGCCAGGTTCTGGTCGAGGATCTCGTGCGGGTCTACCGGCTGCTGATCGATCAGAGCCTCGACCTGGCGAAAACCTATCGTACGCGCCGCGGAGATGGCATCGTCCGCAAGCTCCTTTCGCTGGTTTTCAACGGCCTCTTCCATGTTCTGTTTCCAGGTCTTGAAGTTCGAGACGTCAACGCCAAGCCCAAAGCCCTCACGCGTTCGGCCTACGAGCGGTTGACCTTGCGATCGGACGATTGGTTCATCGACGCCGAGATCATGATTCAGGCCCGCCGACTCGGGTTTCGGATCGGCGAAGTGGAAACCACGTTTCTCGGTCTGACCGGCCGACCCTCGTTCATCAACCTGGCGGCGGTCGCCCAGTTCCTGCGGAATCTCCTGCTCCACCGGCTCCGCGAGCTCCGACGGCGAGACGGGCGGTGAGAGTTCTGGTCACCGGACCCGGGAAGCTGGGCCGGCCTCTGCTCGAACGGCTGGAACGGCAGGGCGTGACCGGCAAGGTGTTGCATCGCAACCCCACGGCTCCCTTGCCCGCCGGTTGGCAGGCCGTGCGCGCGGACCTCACGCTGCCGGACTCTCTGGTCGATGCGTGCAAAGAGTGCGATCAGGTCCTGCACCTCGCGGCCGTCACCCACTCCAACCGCGCCGCGCGATATGACGAGGTCAATGCCGTCGGCACTTCGAATCTGATCGCGGAAGCCCGGCGCTCCGGCGTCGCTCGATTCACCTTCGTCAGCACCCGGGCGATCTCTTCGGAGGGCGGCGCCTACAGCCGTTCGAAGATCGCCGCCGAAAAGATCGTCCGGGAATCGAGCCTGGCCTGGAGCATCCTGCGGCCCGCCGAGGTCTACGGCACGGGAGGGGAAGGCATCTCGGCGTTGATCGAGCGCTCTCGCGCCGGCCGTTGGATCCCGCTCGTCGGCGACGGCGGTGCGCGGCTCGCGCCGATCTATCTCGACGACGTGGTCGAGGGAATCTGCCGCGCGGTCATGGCGCAGGGCTCCGGCACCGTGCTCGATCTCGCGGGACCGGAAGAGATGACGCAACGGCAGCTGATCGATCGCCTGGGATCTTATTTTCAGACCCGGCCTTTCACCGTTCGCGTGCCGGCCGGCCTGCTCGATTTGGCCGCCCGGTCGATGGCGCTTGTGGGCCTCAAGAGGCCGCCGATCTATGCCGATCAGGTGGCGCGCCTGTTAAGCGCCAAGCGACACGACATCGAAGGCGCGATCCGCGAGCTCGGCTTCCGGGCACGACCCCTGGAGGAGGGGCTGGACGCCCTCTTTCGTCGCGGTCCGAGGAGTCCGGCTTGAATTTCGACGAGCACAGCGCGGACTATTCGCGCGAGGTCGATCAGGCTCTCGCGGTCGCCGGCCTGCCGCACGACTTCTTCTTCGAGGCCAAGGTGCGGCACATCCTGGAAGCGAGACGCCGGCTGCCCGATTCAGAGGTGCGGGTGCTGGAGCTCGGTTGCGGTGTCGGGCTGCTGCAACAGCGACTGCGCCCCCTGCTGCCTCACGTCTGGGGGATCGACCCTTCAATCGCCAGTCTCGCCGCGGCGCCCGAACGACGAGGGATCGCCGCCGACGGCCTGGCCCTGCCGTTCGCGGACGAGAGCTTCCACCTGGTCATCGCGGTCTGCGTGCTGCACCACGTGCCCCCCGAGCATCGCGCCGCGTTTCTGGCGGAGGCGACGCGGGTGACTCGGAAGAACGGCATCGTGACGCTCTGCGAGCACAATCCGTGGAATCCCTTGACCCGTCTCGTGGTCAACCGCTGCGAGTTCGACCGCGATGCGGTGCTGCTGCCGCTGGCCGAGTCGAAACGCCGGCTCGCCGCGGCCGGCCTCGGGCAGATCCGGTCCCGCTACATTCACTTTTTCCCCTGGCGCGGCGCCCTCTGGCAAGGGCTGGAGCGGCGGCTGGCTCCCCTTCCCCTCGGGGGCCAGTACGTGGTGGACGCAACGCGAGTCTAAGGGTTATGGACTCTGCTCAGTCCTCCGCCAGCCGCCACTCCACCTTGCCGCCGTCGTAGCCGCCGATCATCAGGCACGGCCGCTCGGCGGGCTCCGGCGCTTCGCCGCGGCGGAGGGCGGCGAGCAGCGGCAGCGGGTCGTGGGCGAACTCGACGATCTGGAGCGGCGGCACCTCACCCTCCGGCCGCGGGCGTTGCAGCTCCAGGCCGGCGCGCTCCCAGGCCGCCACTTCGGCGAGGTAGGGGGTGGGAGCCTCCATCCCCTCCTCCAGCCTCGCGGCGAGGAAATCGCAGAAGGCGACGGCTTCGGCCAGGTAGTAGAAGCTGACCGGCGGGTTCCGGCGCCAGAACTCGGCGACTTCGCGCGCCAGCGCCTCTTTGCCGAGCGCGGCGCAGGTGAGCGGCAGCTGGCCCATCAGCTTGCTTAGCCGAAACCCTTTGTGCAGCGTGCGGGTGACGTCCATCCCGGGATCGGCGGAGACGAACAGGAGCCGCTCGCGTTCGAGGGCGGTCAGATCGCCATCGAGCGCCGTGGCCCCCTGCGCGCGCACGTCGTCGCGGAACGTGGGGTCGATCACCAGGCGGGCGAAGAGCGCTTGGAACGTCGCGGCGCTCATGCCGCCACCTCCACCAGGTGGGACGGGACGGGCTGCCAACGGTGCCAGGCCTCGCGCAGGGCGGTCAGCTCCTGGGCCAGGCGGTCGCCGCCCATCTCGACGAACCAGGAGCCGAGCATCTCGAACGTTACACCGCCGAGGTTCGGGCAGCGCGGCAGGCAATGGCGCAGCAGCTCCCAGACCGGCTCGGGCAGCGGCCCCGAGTGGGCGTCGAGATACCAGCCCTCGTGCTCCATGCCGCCCGCGACGTGGATTTCGACGACGTTCGCAAGATCCAGCTCGGCGAGCAGGCGGAACGGATCGGTCCGGTGGTTCCTGGCGTTGCAATAGACGTTGTGCAGATCGAGCAGCAGCCCGCAGCCGGTCTGGGCGCAGAGGGCGTTCAGGAACTCGGCGTCGCTCATCTCCTCGCCCGGCATGGAGAAAAAGTAGACGTTGTTTTCGAGCAGGAACGGCACCGGCAGCCGGCGGCGCACCTCCGCCACCCGGGGTGCCAAGGCATCGAGCGTCTCTTGGTCGCGCGGCAGCGGCAGGGTCACCCCGGCGTTCAGCTCGTCCACGCCGTGCTCGGCGAGGTTCCAGGCCAGGTGATCGCTGTGCCAGGGAAACTGGAACCAGCCGTGCCACTTCTCAATCTGGTCGAGCTGGCCGCGGTTGAAGCGGTGCGCCGTGCCGATCGACAGACCGATGCCGTGCGGCACGACCGGCCGATCGCCCGCCACCCGGCGCAGGAAGTCGATTCCCGCCTTGTCGTCGATGTAGCGCGGCGCCGTGCCGGCGCCGAGATCGGTCCAAAGAATGTCGGGCACCACTTCGAGGTAATCGAACGTGTCGCCCCGAGTTTCGAGAAACGGGCGCAGCGCGGGCTGATACGCCAGGCCGACGCCCAGCTTGGGAATGGCGGTCAGGTTTTCAGGCATCGCGGCCTCTCCTCTCGGTCCCAGGCGGAAGGGGGCGGTGAGCGGGCGGAGGGAGAATCAGCGAATCGTCGAGAGAATTTCGTCCTGGATCAACACCCGATCCAGCCCCGAAAGGCAGGGGGCGCAGCCCCTCACGCCCGGCAGCTCGGGCACGGTGAGCGTTCTTTCCAGGATTTTGACGAGGTCCTTGAAGCTGGTGGTGGGGCCTACGGCCAGGGTCAGGGAACGCACGCCGGGACGTGCTTTCTTCAACTGGTATTCACTCATGTGGAGTCTCCTGTGGGGGTCCGTTCAGTCAGGATTTTCGGGCTTGGATTCCGCCCGCCTCACCGCATCTTCCACAGGTGCAGGCGCTCTTTGGCGCCAGCTTGTTACAGCGTCTATTCGTTCCCCTCTTCGCCCTCCTGCTTCTCCTGCTGCTCCTGCTGCTGTTTCGCCTGGAGTTCCGCGTAGCGGCCGACCTCTTTCAGCACGTATCGCCCGACCAGGAGAGCCAGGATCACGGCGGCGGCGGCGGCGAGCGCGAGGCGAAGCCGGCGGCCGGGTTTTTCGCCGCCTTCGATCGCCGGGCGAGGCAGGCGGACGGCGGCGGAGCGGAGGGAGCGGGCGGCGCGAATCCAGGCGCCGTGCTCGCGGCGGAGGTAGCGCGGCAGGAGCGCGGAGTCGTTCTTGACCTCGGCGAGGATCTGCTGGGCTTCGTCCTTCTCGCCGCGGGCGAGCAACAGGCGGGCCAGGCGGACCTGGGCCTCGATGATCGTCCGGCGCGCCAGAACCTGCCGCAGCACCTGCTCGGCGCGCTCCTTCTCGCCGCTCTCGTCGAGCGAGCGGCCCAGCTGCATCATCGCGCGGCCGAGGTAGGCGTCCGGCGTCGACTTCACCAGCTCGTCGAGCGGCGGCACCGCTTCGGCAAACCGCCCGAGCATTTGATAAGCCTGGGCGAGACCGAAGTTGACGTCCTCCGGCTCTCCGCCGTTCTTTTGCGCCTCCAGGAAGTGGCGGAGCGCCTCTTCGTATTTGCCCAGCACGAGCAGCTCGTCGCCCATCTCCGCCAGAACCGCCGGGCCGCGCCAATTCGTCAATTGGACGTTCAGCTCGCGAATGCGCCGACGCGCTTGAAACCGGCGCGCCGTGGCGGGGGAAAGCGCCCTGCCCCGACCGCCTAGCCAGCCGCTCCGGACGACGACGAAATAGGCCACGGCTCCGAGCCCGGGGAACATCAGGATGATCCAGATCCAATACCAGCTCGCGCCGACGCGGACGACGTCGATGATCGCCACCAGATTGAGAATCCAGGGCAAATAGCCGAACAGACCCAGATTGGACAAAGCGAATAGTAATTGACCCATGAAAGGCCCCCGAAATAACGCGAAGCTTTAGATACCTGGCCGCCCGATTCTATTTCCAAAAATGCCCGGGCCGGATCAGCGCGTTAATTCAACGATCGAGCACTGGGATAGTTGTAGCGCCTGTCGATGGCGAAAGGATGCGTAAACAAAACTATGCACAGGGCTGGCTGGGGAGCACGTTTGGGACGGAGATCGGCGGCAAGTCCGCGGATCGCCCTGGCCCTGATGATCGGTTTGGCGGTCGCCATGGCGCCGGGTCTGTTGCGTCTGGAGCTGCGGACCGACGGACATTCGCTGGTGCCGCCGGACGATCCGGCGATCGCGATCGACGCCCGGGTGCGGCGGACGTTCGGCCTCAAGGATCCCCTGCTGGTGGTGGTGGAAAGCCGCCATCCGGCCGGCATCTTCAACCCCAAGACGCTCGACCTCGTGGCGCGGCTGACCCGCGATCTCGCGGCACTGCCGGGCATGGCGCCGGGAGACGTGCAGAGCCTGGCGACGGAGAGCGGCGGAAAGTTCAACGCCGACGGTTTCACCTTCCGGCCGCTCCTTGAACCGCCGCCGACCACGCCCGCCCGCCTGGCCGAGGTGCGCGGGGACGTGGAGGCGATCGACATCCTCGACGGCACGATGGTCTCGCACGACCGGCGGGCGACCGCGATTCTGGTGGGCGTGCCGGGGCCGTCCGATCCCCGCGGCTTGGGCGAGGACCGCGTGGCGCTCTATCACCGCGTCGCCGCCGTCGCGCTGCGCAACGCCTCGGCCGACGATCGCATCTCGGTGGTCGGCGCGCCCGCCGCCGAGGCGCTGCTCGGCGAGCACATCCTGGCCGATCTGGCCCTTTTGGTGCCGCTGGCCCTCGCGGTGATCGCGGCGGTTCTCTGGTTCTCCTGCGGCCGGGCCTGGGCCGCTCTCCTCGGAATGGCCAAGATCGGCGCCGCCCAGGTCTTCACCTTGGGCCTCATGGGGTGGTGCGGCCAGCCGGTCTACCTGACGACCGCGATGATCCCGGTGCTCCTGACCACGATCGGGCTGGCGAGCGAGATCCACCTGCTCTGGCACTACCGCCACCGCGCCACGGACGAGCCTCCGGCCGCGGCCCTCGATCGCATCCTCGGCGAGCTGGCGACGCCGATGGTCCTGACGATGATCACCACGGCGATCGGATTCTTGTCCTTCCTCACCTCCACGATTTTGCCGGTGAGCCGCTTCGGACTGTTCACCGCCCTCGGAGTGCTGTTCTGCCTTCTCTGGTCGCTGGTGGCCACTCCCGCCTTGCTGGCGCTGCGGCCGGAGGCGATTCCCGCGGCCGGACCGGCCGAGCAGCCGCGCCGGCTGATCCGGCTGGCCCTCGGCCTGGCGGCGCGGCCAGGGGTGGCGCTTCCCGCCGTGGCCGTGGCCACCGCGCTGTTCGCGCTCGGCATTCCGCGCTTGGCGATACAGGACTCTTGGATCGACAACTTCGCTCCGGGCAGCCGATTGCGCCAGGACACCGAGCGGGTGGACCGGCTCTTTTCCGGCACCCACGTGTTGCTTGCGGAAGTGACGTTCGACACGCCGGAGTCGCAGGTGCCGGTCATCCCGGCCGCCAGCGGCCCGTTGCTGGCCGGCTCGGCGTTGGCGGCCCTGGGCCGCTTCGAGGACGGCCTGCGGGCGCGGCCGGAGGTGGGGGGCGCCCTCGGGCTGCACAGCCATCTGCTGACCACCGCCTACCTGTGGGGCGGGCGGCGCGAATTCGCCCGCGAGATCATGGACAACCCGTCGTGGATCTACCTCCACGTGCGGCGCATCGGCAACGTGCGCGGCGACGCGCGGCGGCTTGAGCTGGTGGACAAGTCCTTCCGGAGCACCGTGGTCACGGTGCTGCTCAAGGGAGCGAATTTCCAAAAGACCGGCAAGGTGATCGAAGCGATCCGGCAGCTGGAGCGGAAAGAGCTGGCGCCGGTCCAAGCGCACGTCGATCTCGCGGGCGATCTCGCGATCTCGCAGGCGATGATCCCGGCGATCGTCCGCACCCAAACCGGTTCGCTGCTGGGTGCGCTGGCCGCGAACGTTCTGATCCTGACTTTGCTCTGCCGATCGTTCCGCCTCGGGCTCGCCTGCGCGGCGCCGACGACAATCGCCGTCGCCTGGACGTTCGGGCTGATGGGCTGGCTGGGGCTCCCCCTGGGGGTCGCCACCTCGATCTTCTGCGCGGTGACCCTGGGGATCGGCGACGACTACTGCATCCACCTCTTGGAGCGTTACCGGGCGGCGGTCGCGGCCGGAGCCGAACGGCCCGCCCGGGTCGCCGCGGCGGAGGCCGGACCGGCGGTCGCGACCGACGCGCTAGCGATCATTCTCGGCTTCGGCCTGCTGATCTTTTCGCACGTGCCGACCAACCGCTGGCTCGGCCTGCTCGTGGTCTTCGGGCTCGCGAGCGCCTGCCTGATCACCCTCGCGGGAGCCGGGTCGATCCTGGAGCTGCTCGACCGTCGGCGCGCCCGACTTCCCCACTCCTCTTTCGCCGCCCTGAGAGCCGAGACCGGCGAGGACGCCGGATGACGATGCGGTCGCGCGGCCCGCCCGTTTCGGGGTCGCGGCCGATCGATCTCCCTCTCGGCTCAAACATCACCTTTTCAGGAGATTATCGAAATGAACAAAACCGTCCTGCACACCGTCGCTTTCGTGACCCTGCTGGTCACGCTCGTGGCCCTTCCGGCCTTCGCCCAGACCATTCCCAAGGGGAAGGATTTCTGGGTCACTCCATCCAACGGCCAGACCGACTTCGTGTTCCCGAAGGGGGACGTCGAGGCGTTGTGTGGCGCTCCGAACTCGGCGACTCCCCTGCGGGTGATCCTGAAGGGCGTTCCGGCGACCGGCTCGGACTACGACACGGTCGTCGCCCGTCTGGACAACGCCGTGTTCAACAGCAGCGGCAACGCCTCGACGAGGATTCAGGTCGCGGCCTTGAACTTCGTCAGCGCCGCCGCGCTGAGCAGCCCTTGCGGCAAGCTCGACTTTACCGTCCGTCTGGCCGGGTCGCAGGCCGTCACGGTCATGAAGCTGATCCGGACTTCGGAACGGGGCGGCTTCTTCTCGGCGGACATCGCGGTGAACACCGAGTTCCGCGCCAGCCGGGGGGGCGTCTATCTGGGCAGCCTCTTCTACAACATCGTCCTGCCCGATCCGGC
>DATMZU010000601.1:0-10735 GCA_035607435.1 Thermoanaerobaculia bacterium
ACGCCTGGCCAGCCTCGCCCCCGAGTGGTCGCCTCCGAACGCCAACCGCAGCGTCCTGCTCGCCGGCCTGCCGCCCGGCCGGCATCGCCTGGAGGTCCGCGCGGTGACCGGCGCGGCCCGGCCGGGCGGCGAGCTCGCCGCGGTCGCCTTCGAGGTCCTCCCTCCGCTCTGGCGGCGGGGCTGGTTTCTGGCGACCGCCGGGCTCGCCCTGGCCATGGGAACCTGGGCCGCCTACCGCTACCGGATCGGGAATCTCCTCGCGGTCGAGCGGGTCCGGACGCGCATCGCCTCGGACCTGCACGACGAGGTGGGCGCGAGCCTGTCGCGCATCGGCATCCTGGCCGAGGTCGGCAAGCTCCGGCTGGGCGACACGAAGGAAGAGGGCACCGCCGAAGCGGGCGGTCTCCTCTCGGAAATCGGCGAGACCTCGCGCGAACTGTCCGAGGAGATGAGCGACATCGTCTGGTCGCTCGACCCGCGGCGCGACGACCTGCCGAGCTTGATCGCCCGCCTCCGCCGCTTCGCCTCCGACGTGCTCGAAGCGCGCGGGGTCGCACTCGACTTTTCCGCCCCGGAGTCCGCGGCGGCGCAACGCCTTTCGACCGGCGACCGGCGCGAGCTCTACCTGCTGCTCAAGGAGGCGATCCATAACGCCGCCCGACACAGCCGCGCGAGCCGGGTCATGGTGAGCCTGGCCGTCCGCGGCAACGTCCTTCTCGCCCGGGTCGAAGACGACGGAACCGGCCTGCCCGCCGCTCCCGGCGAGCGGTCCGGCCATGGACTCGACAGCATGCGGCGGCGCGCCGGTCTCCTGGGCGGCCGACTGACGATCGAGTCCGCTCCAGGCGAGGGAACCCTCGTCCGCCTGGAAGCGCCGCTGTCGGCTTGGCGCAGGGCCCGATTCCGGCGAAGCGCATGATCATGCGCTGGCGGCCCTCTTCTGCCGGTGGTACATCTAAGGCTGGAGAGAGAACCGAATGAACGCGGAAGCCAACCGGTCGGAAGAGATCAAAGTGGCGCTGGTCGAGGATGACCCGCGCTTCCGCGAAGGGCTCGGCGTGCTCGTCGGCGGAACGCCCGGGTTCTCGCTGGTCGGCTCGTTCGGCTCGGTGGAAGAGGCGCTCGCCCGCACTCTTCCCGCACCGCCCGACGTGCTGCTGCTCGACATCCACCTGCCAGGCATGTGGGGCTCCGAAGGAGTGCGCCACCTGACCGAAAAATGGCCCGGGTGCCTGGCCCTGATGCTTACGGTGTTCGAAGAGGAAGACCACGTCTTCACCTCCCTATGCAACGGCGCCGCGGGCTACCTGCTGAAGCGCACTCCCCCCGCCCGCCTGCTCGAAGCGGTGCGCGAAGCCCACGGCGGCGGCTCCCCCATGTCGCCCGAGATCGCGCGGAAGGTGCTCCACCTGTTCCGCAAGATCCCGCCTCCGACCCAGGTCGAAGCCACCTTGAGCCCGCAAGAGACCCGCCTCCTCGCCCTGATCGCCGAAGGCGCCAGCTACCAGGCGGCCGGAGAACGCCTCTACATCAGCATCAACACCGTCCGCCGCCACATCCGCAGCATCTACGAGAAGCTCCAGGTCCACACCAAATCCGAAGCGGTGAGCAAGGCGATGCGGGCGGGGTTGATCTGAAGGATGGGTTCAGGGTTCGTCGCCTACCACTTCTCGAAACGATCCGAACGGCATCCTGAAGCGCCGCATTTCGAGGCTCGCCTTATCCGCGTTCGCCTCCTCGATCGTGACCAAGCCAGAACGAATTGCGCGGATGTAGAGGTCGGCGGTGCCAATCAGCCGGTCGTCGCCGATTCGCTTGGCCACCTCGCGCCGGAACCGACGTTTCTCGTCCGACGCCACCAACCAGCCGTTTCGAACGGCGAGTACGAGACAGGCCGCTTCGCCGCGGCCAAGGAAGCTGACCAGATCGGCGAACAGCTCGATATCGCCGGGCTCCGTCATCGAGACCAGCCGCAACTGTCCGCCCTCTACGGCCTGGTCGAGCTTCGTTCGCTGGGCGGGAATCGTGATTTCTTCGCGGACGTGATCCGGAACCACGAACTCAAAATTCGCCAGCCGCCAACAAAAATCCAGCCTCGCCGTGTGGATCAGATTGATGAGGACATTGGCATCTGCGACGACGATTCGATGCGGAGGAACTGTCATTCGACCTCGGCGCCGAGGTCGCCGAGACCCGCGTCGTCGATTAAGCTGCCGATCCGATTCCGGTCGAATCCAAGCATCGCCGCCAGCTCATCGAGCTTGCCGCGGGAGATTTCTTCTCGCCGATACGCTTCGAGTGCCAACCCCAGGATGCGATGCTGGAAGCCGTCGCGGACTTCGGCAGGCTCGGGTTCCGGCAGACCCAGATGGTCCGCTATCTGTTTGCCTCTCCCTGCGTCGTCGAGCGCTTTCAATCGGTCGAAGTCGCCCTTGGAGATCAAGCGAAGATTGCGCAGGCGATAGAGCGCGGCGATGCGGCTGACGCCGAAGTGGTGTGCAATCTGGATCGCGTCGTAGAGCTGAACGACTTGGCTTCCGGGCGTCGTCCGCCCTTCGGCATCCAGGCTCTCGGCCCCGTCGAAGACATCGGCGTAGACGCGGCTCGGCATTCCTTTCCCCAAGCCTGCGATGAATTGCCGAATACCCTCCTCGGGCATCAGAAAGCTGGCTCCAAAGGCGTTTGCCCTCACCTCGATCAGATGGTCCCTCTCGGAAGATCGGCTGACGAGCCCGAAACGATCTCGGTCCGCAAGGACATGCGCATACTCGTGCGCCAGGGAGAAACGGCGCCGAAGGATGTGGTGGCTACGATTCGCGATGACGAAGAATCCGACCGCGCGGTCGTTCAGCGTGAGTCCCGAAACATCCGCCGGAAGATTGATGACGCCGGTACGGATGCCCTGCGTCTCCAGCAGCTCCGCAATGTCAGGGAGAGCCGCGTCGCCAAGGCCGAGCCGCCGTCTCTCCTCACCCGCCAGCCGTTCGCCCTGCTGGATCGCCGCCCAACGGTTGGTGGGAAGCGGCATCGGGTAGGCCACCGTCGCCGCTACGCCCCGGTCGATGCCGAGCAGGCGCTCCAGGTTGGTGATCTCTCGACCGAGAGTTACGCAGTCGCGCAGGGCATCTGCCACGCCAGGCTGAGCCAGAACATCCGGCTGCGCACGGAAGAGGGCTGCCAGCGAATCGGCCTCGTCGAAGGATTCCGAGACAAACCCTCGGAGGTCACGACCGAAGAGGTGAGCGAGTCTGTCGAGCTCAAGGCTGGAGACGGAGCGATTGCCCACCTCGATCTGAACGACCGTCGGTCGGGAGACTCCCAGGTGCTCCGCAACCTGCTCTTGGGTCAGCCGACACGCCTCGCGCGCACTGCGTATCCGGCGGCCGAGCTCCTGCTGCGTAACGGGCATCTTCCTCTCCTCGGCGAAAATTCTAAGGAGGACCTAGATTACTCTCCAGGGCTGGATGTTAGCATTTCATACTCAGGACGTCAATTTACGGTGTCTGACGAATGACCCCCGAAGGCCATCTGAACACTGTCGGCGGAGCGAGCCCTCCCTCAATTCGCAGGCCGGCCCATGGCGTCGGGAGGCAGCTCCGGCGGCGGCGGGCCGAGTTGCCGTTCCAGGTCGGCGATCAACCGGGCGAGAGCTTCCGCGACGGCTTCGAGAAACTGACAGAGCAAGTCTTCTTCTTCCGTCACGATCGAGACGCGCCGGGTCGCGGCGAGCGTCTGGAAATACTGCTGGGTATGCCACAGATCGCCGATCCCGGCGCGCGATCCGACTTTGAGCCATGACTCGCTGAGGTCCGCCCCCTCTTCCAGCTCCAGCGCTTCCAGGGCGATCTCTTCGCACGCCTTCTGAAGCTGGTCGCGGAGCCTGGGCCGGGTGAAGTGGACCAGAACCGCCTCTCGGAATGGCGCCATTTCCGCCCAGCGGCGTTTGAACGGGTTGCTCATCGCGGAAGCCTTCGCCTCAACTCGTCCGGTGCGGACCGGTCCTCAAGGGGGGAAGAGGTGCTCATGCAGGGAGGGTAGAGGCTGGCGACCCTCAAGTTGCCGCCCGATGCCGCCCAGGGGGTACGGGCCGGTTTCTTCACGCGATATTTCGCGCGTGAATGAGCCTGCGGCTTGGCCGATTCCTAGGCTGACGATTGCGAGGCGTACCTCAGGGGCTGTTGTCGCAATTTTTTGCGAATCTTTGGCGGGGAGGCGCGATGTTGTCTCGCATTGACGGGCCAAAGCACCGTAACATTGCAGAGACAACACAATTGATTCGACCGAGGAGATCCCCCGTGTCGCAGAGTCTTGTGCCGCTGCTCGCCGTGGTGCTGCGCAATCTTCGAGTCCGTGCCGGCTGGACGCAGATTCGGCTGGAACGAGAGGCCCATCTCGCCAAGGGGTCGATCTGCCGGCTGGAGAAAGGCCACCAGACGGTCGATCGATTTCTGCTCGGCCGGTTGGCGAAGGTGATGGCGATCGCCGAAGGGGATGTCGAACGGGCGATTGCGGCGCTGGAGCAGCTTCCGGTGGCAGCTTCGGCGGGGTCGCCTGCGGAATTGTCCCCCCGCGACTGGCAAACGGTCGAAACGGTCAGCTCGCGCTTTTCCCGCAACACCCGCGAGAAAGCCCGGGCTCGGATCGAAGCGAAGGTCCGCGCCCGCCGCTGGCGACTCGACCGCGCGGCGGCCAACGTGGCGTGGCAGCGGCTTCGCAAAATGCCCTTCGAAGACAGGAAGCGGCTCGTCGAGGGGGTGGAAGCCTTTCAAACCTGGGCGGTGGTCGAACGGCTTTGCGAGGAAAGCGCGCGGGCGGCGTCGAACCGGTTGGACGAGGCTATCGAACATGCCCGCCTCGCACGCTGCGCAACAACATCAGCAGGCGGAACCGCGGGGGTTCGTATTGCGCTGGAAGGTTACGCGGGATCCTTCGAAGCCAACGCCTTGTGCGCAGCCGGCGAATTTCGGCGAGCCGAGGTAGTTTTTTCAGAGGTTGACGCGCTCATCGGAACCGAAGTGCCACGCGTTGGGATACCCCTCGATTGGGCACGGCCACTCATCCATCGTGCAGTGCTGTTGATCTACAAGGAGCAGCTGGATCTGGCACTGACGTACCTTGATAAAGCTCTCACGCTCGCGCGCGCTCCCTTGCCGAAAACAAGGGTTCTGATCTGTCGAGCCGCAGTGCTCAAGCGAAATTCTCGGTTCAGAGAGGCACTCGACGCCCTCAGTGAAGCACGTCAGTTCGCCCAGATCGCGGGCGATACTCGCCTGAATTGGGCCATTGCCTTCAACGAGGCTGCATACCTGTGCGAGGCGGGCGATGCTGTCGGTGCCTCGATGCGGATTGAGGCTCTTCAGGCCGCAGCGCTCGAACTGGGGCGCACCCTAGATGTGGTGCGTCTTCGCTGGCTGACTGCCCAAATCGCGGCTGGCTTGGGTAGGTTGCCGGAGGCCTCGTTAGCTCTGCGTGAAGTTTGGGAGATCTTTGCGGGACGCCGACTCTGGGTTGATGCAGCACTGGCGGTGCTGGAGTTGGCAAGCCTTGAACTTGACAGAGGACAGACCCAGGAGGTCAAGAAGCTCGCGATCACTTCGGCTTACGTATTTGCGTCACAGAAACTCCCGGACAAGCTACTGGCAGCAATCCGCTTGTTTTGGGATGCGGCCCAACGAGAGGCGGCATCTGCTCAAACGGCGAGAACCCTTGTCGAAGAGCTTCGGCGTGCTGGAGTCGCTACCGCCGAAGCCCTTTGATTCCCGCGCGTAAAGGGCTACGTCCCGCAGCGACCGTCCGGCAAAATTTCGCAGCCGACATCGCCAAGTGGAGGGCTGCCGTCTTTCTCGCGAACCGGGCCGGAAGCACAGCGGCCATCGGGCTCAAGCTCGCAACCAATATCACTTGGCGCCACTTGGGAGCTTGCGTCACAACGCCCACCGGGCAGGATCTCGCAACCGACGGGCGCCCACAGCGCGGAGAAGTATCCACCCGCCTTGGCCAGCAGTTTCCCGAAATCCCACGGCGCCGCGGAGGCGTGGCTCGGGACGGCCAGGCCCACGAGGAGAAGCAAGAGCGGCAGGCGGCGGGGAGACGAAGCGGACATGACCGACTCCTATTCCGAGGGGCCTTCGATCGCGGCCTTCATGGCCGGGCGGGCACCCTGCAAGTTCTTCCAGGTGAGCCTGGGCGCAGATCTGACGCAAAATTTCGTTCTACGAGACGTACGGTAGGGGTATCTTAGGGGCAAGTTCCCGTTTGCGGCTCCTCTTTCGGTACGATTCCTCTAAAGAAAAACGGAGGCGATGATGAACGACGCCTTGGAACGCCGCGCGGCAGGCTTGGTGGTGCAGATGTTCCGCTTCATGGCCGGGCGCCACCAACACGATCTGAGCGAACGGACGGGGATCGATACGAAACGGATCTCGCGCTACGAGCAGGGAAAAATCTTGCCTCTCCGACCGACGCTCGTACGGCTCGCCGCGGGGGTCGGCGTCTCCCCGGCACGCCTCGATCAGCTCCTCGCGCTCACTCGCACCATCTGCGCCGAGAGCGAAGCCGCCACCGCCCGGAAGGAAGTCACGGAAGACCCCGACGAGGTCGACTGGCAGCGGGAGAGGGCCGAGCTGGCGGCGGAGATCGCCGAAGATCTCCAGCTCGAGATCTACCAGGCCCTGGTGGAGCTGGAGGCCGAGCTGAACGCTCCGCCGCCGCCGCCCACCCCCGAAGAGGCGCGGAGCGAGGCGCGGGCGCTCTGGGGAAAATTCGAGCCTCTGCCCGACCGCGTTCGCCGCCTGGTGATCGAGCATGGCGAGGAGTACCAGACCTGGGCCTTCTGCGAGCGGCTCTGCGAAGAGAGCTTCGACGCCGGGGCGCGGGCACCGGAGGACGGTCAGGCCCTGGCGGATCTGGCGCTCTCGGTCGCCGAGGCCGCCCAAGGGTCCGACGTCCTGCGTCAGCGCCTGACCGCCTACGCCCTCGCCTGCGCCGCCCACGCCGATGAGCTCGCCGGGGAAACCGAAGAGGCCGCCGAGAAACTCAAGCAGGCGAAAACCCTCTGGAGACCCGGGGACGGCACCGACGATCTCAACGTCGGCCGGATCGCCGACCTGGTGCCCGCCGACGCGTAGAGGGTCGGGATCACCGCTGATCCGGCTCGGATCACCACTGATCTGGCCCGGATCACCACTGTTCCGGCCAGATCACCACGGTTCTGGCTCGGATCACTACTGTTCTGGCCCAGATCACCACTGTTCCGGCCCAGATCACTACTGTTCTGGCCGGGATCACCACTGTTCTGGCCCGGATCACCACTGTTCTGGCCGGGATCACCACTGTTCTGGCTCAGATCACCACTGTTCTGGCTCGGATCACCACTGAGCTGGCTGAGATCACCACTGTTTTAGTCCAGATCACCACTGTTCTGGCCGGGATCACCACTGTTCCGGCCCAGATCACGGGTGAGCTGGACCTCCAAACGACCAAGAGGCCCCCGAAGGGGCCTCTTTTTTTATTCTTTCTTCCTGGATGTGCAGGCCGCGGGAAGTACCCCGCGGCCGCTTCTACCCGGTTACGCGCTACGCCGACGGCGCATCATCACGATCAAGGCGGCCGCGGCCAGGAGGGAGATCAATCCGCCGAAGCCGAGACCGGAGAGGGTCGGGATGTCGATGACCGAGCCGTTGACCGACAGCGGGAAGGTGCAGGTCAGCGGCGGCTGGGTGCCGTTGGGGAAGGTGCAGGTGACGTTGGTCGTGCCGCTCGGGAAGATCGATCCCGGCGGCGGGGTGCAGTTGCCGGCCACCGGTCCGCAGTTGTCCGACGCGCTGGGCGGCGTGTAGTTGACCGGATTGCCGCCGGAACCGACGACGTCGATCGGCGGGCAGGTGCCCGCGTTGACGACCGGCGGCTCGACGTCGTTGACCGTGACGGTGAAGCCGCAGGATGCCGCGCTACCGGAATCGGTGCAGGTGACGTTGGTCGTGCCGACGTTGAAGATCGAGCCGGAATTCGGCGTGCAGCTGATCGTGCCGCAGGCGCCGGTGCTCGTCGGAGCCGGGTAGTTGACCGTGGCGTTGCAGAGCCCGGCGTCGTTGTTGGTGGACAGGTTCGCCGGGCAGGTGAGCGCGCAGGCCTGGATGCAGGAGGTCGAGCAGACCCTGCCGGTCGTCTCGATGATCAGCGAGAAGCGGCGCAGGCTGCCGAAGTCGCCGGCGGCTCCGTCCGAAGCGGTGAGCACCCAGGTGCCGTTCGGGGCCGTGACGGTGTCGAAGCCGGACAGCGGGTTGTTCGGCGAGAAGTTGCCGACCACCGGATTGAGGACCGTGTTCTCGATCGGCGGGAAGCCGCCTTCGTCGTCGAGCGTCACCGAGCAGAAGTTCTCGGCGTTCAGACCGAAAGTAGAGGCCGGGACGCCGATCCGATCGATCACCGTCACGTTCTGGCCGGTAGGCGCCGCGATGTTGATCACGATGTCGCCGACCCACGTGTGATCGAGGCCCGCGTTGGGGTTGCCGACCGCGTTGGTGCAGGCGCCGCCGGTGTCGAAGCGGAAGTTGACGTCGGTGACCTGGCTGCCCGCCGCGAAGCCGGAGACGGGCACGTTCGCGGTGATTCCCGGCGCGGCGTCGGGAATGGCGATCGCCGGTCCGGTGTAGCTGAACGTGTTGGTCACGACCGGGCCGGTCAGCGTGCCGGTGATCAAGTTGTACACGACGTTGCCCAGGTTGGTGGCGCCGTCCTGGATTTGCAGCGTCGCGGTGACCGAGCCGCCGCAGGCGAGCGCCGGATCGACCACGAAGGTGAAGTTGCGGCAAACCGCGGGGCCGCCGGAAACGATCACGCCATAATTCTGCGGGGCGCTCGGGGTGAGAACGCCGCCGGTCGCCTGGAGCGTGCCGGTCGTCGCGGCCGTCGTGTCGGCGGTGCCGCTGTTGAGCACGCAGAGGGAGAGCGTGACCGTCTCGCCCGGGTCGAGCGCGGAGTTGGCGGGAGTGCAGGATTCCGCGGAGATCGTGGCGGCACCCGGCGAGACCGCGGCGACGCCGGTCAGGCAGACGTTGACCGTCGTCGTTCCGCCGTTCGTGACCACCGCGGGAGCGGTCGATCCGACTCCCGAGAGGAAGCCGGTCTTGCTCGAAGTGACCGTGTAGGCACCGGGACCCGCCATGAAGTTGCTGACGATCGCACCCGACGCGTTCGTCGAGTTGACGAAGCCGCCGGTCATGTTGACCGTGGCGCCCTGGATCGGCGCTCCCGAACTGCAATTGGTGACGTTGACCACCACCGTGCCCTTCTGCGGCGCGGTGCAGCTCGGGTAGACGAACCTGCCGATCCGCGTGCGCCAGTTGGCGCCCGAGACCGTCGAGTAATACTCCTGGGTGTACCAGAAGGTGCAGTCATCCACCGGGTCCACGGACATCGCGCTGTAGTCGCCCCAGCGATTGGAGGCCGAAGTCTGCGAGCCGGCGGCGGCGAACATCACCGTCTCGCCTTGCACCAGCGAGCCGGGCGCATCGCTCGCGAGCCGGCCGGCGATCATGATGTCGGCCCGCAGGGTCGTGCTGGAGCGCGAGAAGCCGATGCCCAGATTGCCCTGGTTGTCGAGCGCGGAGGAGGCCATCCAGCGGTTCGCGCCGGTGGCGCCGTTGCCCGCGTCGGGCGCGTGCGTCCCCTGGTCGAGCACGGTCGGCAGCGCCGTGCCCGCGCTCTGCAGGATGAACCACCGCGGAGCGATCTGGTAGGTCGCCGCCGAGGTCGGGTTCACGCCGCTGACGTTGACCCCGAAGTTGCCGGTCCAGCGGTTCTGCGGCACGGCCAAGGTGCCGACGTTGCGATACTGGAGCCGGTGCAGCAGGCGGTCCGAAAGCGAGTCGAGGGCGGCGCCGCCCAGCTGCTCGATGTCGCCGCGGCCGGACGGCTGGCGGGCGTCGAAGAGGGCGAGCGCCAGGTCCGGACGGACGGTCACGGTCGAGGACATCGGCGCGGCGAAGTTCGGAACGACCTCGTACATGCGCAGGGCGTCGATCGGGTCGCCGAACTCGTCGGCGCGGAACTCCATGACCAGCTGGTTCAGGCCCGGCGGCGGCGGCACCACGCCGTCCGCGTCGGTCGGCAGGAAGCCGCCCGCGTTCGGGTCGATGCCGAAGATGTCGAAGTAGATATAGGTCGCCGTCGGGTCGCCCGCGACCATCTTGTTGCGGTCGAAGGCGAAGATGCCGCCGCCCTCGAACGCGGTGCCCGCGGTGTTGAACTGGTTGTCGGTCATGTAGTACGCGTCGGACCAGACGCCGAAGTGCGGGTAGTCGTTGAGCTTGCCGTCGGCGTCGGTCGGCATGATGAAGTCGTAGGCAAAGTAGGCGCCCAGCGGGTTGCCGGTCTGCGAGATCGCGATGCACTGGCGGGTGGGCTCCGTGCCGATCACGAACTGCGAGATCAGCCAGCGGTCGGCGAACGAGTCGTAGAGCACGATCGGGTCGCCGTCGTCGTTGGCCGCGCACGGGTCGCCCGCGCCGAGGCTGGAAAACAGGGTCGCCATCGAGAAGGCGGGCGCCAGCAGCGCGCCGGTCGTCTTGTCGAAGACGCCGACCGCGGTGATCGCGCTGGTCGAGGAGTTCGTGGTCTGGACGTAATGGGCGGGACCCACGTCGCCGTTCGTGTCCGGCGGTAGGATGCCGCTCGTGCTGTTGATGCCGTCGAACGTGAGCGAAGGCGCCGGGATCACCCGCAACACTCCGGA
>DATMZU010000608.1:0-17582 GCA_035607435.1 Thermoanaerobaculia bacterium
CGTCGAGGCTGAACACCGAGGGGATGTGCGTGTGCCCGAAGAAGGTGATGGGCACGGGGTGCCGCGAGAAGATCTCCCAGGCGTCGAGGTCGGAGAAGACGTAGGTGTCCTCGTCGAGCGGCGAGCCGTGGCAGATCGAAACCCCTTCGGCGACCTCGATCGGCCCCTGGGGCAGTTCGCGGATGTAGCGCAGGTTCGCCGGGGTGAGGCGGCGGTTGGTCCACATCGCCGCCTGGAGCGCGTTGGCGTTGAACTGGCCGCCGGAATCGATGCCGGCGACCACCTTGTCGTGGTTGCCCCGGACGATCCGGATCTTGCCGAGGTCGCGCACGGCCTCCACGACCTGGTTCGGCGCGGCGCCATACCCCACCAAATCGCCCAGGACCAGGATGACGTCGGCTCGTTTACGGCGTGCGCGACGCAGGACGGCCTCGAAGGCCTCCCAGTTGCCGTGCATGTCGGACAGAATCAGGTAGCGCACGTCCGGCCTTTCATTTTTGCGATGCCACATCCTAAGGCTTTTGGTTCAACGTTTTGGCGCGACCCTCAACTTTTGCGCCGGACTCGGAAAAATTGGAGCGGGCAATAAGATCAGCGGGGTAACCGCAGCAAGATGCGCGCCGCGATCTCCTCGGGGGTCTCTTCGGCCCCCACCTCGATCGTGACGTCGGCGGATTGATAGGCCGGCAGGCGTTCTCGATAGAGCGCCAGAGCCTGCGTTTCGTCGCGGAACAGGGGCCGATCCTCCTTGCCTTCGAAACCGATCCGCGCGGCGAGCGTCGCGAAGCTCGGGTGGAGCCAGACCGTAAGGCCGTTCCTCTTCATCAGCTCGGCGTTGCCTGGCGAGGCGAACGTGCCGCCCCCCGTGGCGATCACCGCGGCGCTGGCCGCGGCGGAGCGCTCCAAAGCGTCCCTTTCCCATTGGCGAAACGCGGCCTCTCCCCGTTGCAGGAAGATTTCGCGCACCGATTGCCCGGCTTCCTCTTCGATCGCCAGATCGAGATCGAGAAAGGGGACGGCGAGGCGTTCGGCGAGCAGGCGGCCGACCGTCGTTTTGCCCGCGCCCATGAAGCCGACCAGGAAGACCTTCAAGCGGCCTCCGCGGCGGCGAGCAGCGCGGCGGCGTTCCGGCCGACTCTACGGGCGTCTCCGCCACGGCAAATCGCGCCGAGAACGGCGGCAGAATCCGCACCCGCGGCGAGGACATGACTGACATTTTCTGTCGTGATTCCGCCGATCGCGACCAAAGGTTTGCTCGTGACACCGCGGGCGGTGGTGACGAAGTCGAGCCCCACCACGCGATCGGGGCGCTCTTTGCCGGTCGTCGGGAAGATCGGGCCGACCGCAATGAGATCCACTTCTTCGTCTTGGTCCGCCGCGGCGACCTGGGCGCCGTCATGGGTCGAAAGGCCGAGGGCGAGTCGATCGCCGATCGTCCGGCGCGCCGCTTCGGGCGGCAGATCGGTCTGCCCAAGATGGAGCCCCACGATGGGGGACCGCGGAAAAAGGGCCGCGAGGTCGGCGCGATCGTCGATCCATAGACGGGCCGGCCCCCCTTCCACGCGGCGGCAGGCGGCTTCGATTTCGCGGTAGAGATCGAGATCCGAGAGGAGCCCTGCAGGCTTGGCGCGCAGCTGAATCCAGCGGACTCCCGCTTCGGCGATCGCGGCAACCCCCTCGCTGAGGGGGAGCGGTGCGAGCGCCTGGGCGTCGGCGATGGCGTAGATCCGGGGCGGCGCGGGCCGCTCCCGGATCATTTCGAACCCGGTTCCGGGGCCGGCTGGCGGGCGAGGAAGCGTTCCATGAACCGGGTGGAGAGCCGGCCGGCCTGGAACTCCGGATCGCGCATGATCCGGCGATGGAGCGGAATCGAGGTGTGAATTCCTTCGACGACGAAGAAGTCGAGCGCCCGGGACATCCGCGCGATCGCCTCGGGCCGGGTCTGGTCGTGGACGATCAGCTTGGCCACCAGCGAGTCGTAATGCGGTGGGATCGTGTAGTCCTCGTAGCCGTGGGTGTCTACCCGGGTGCCGGGACCTCCCGGCGGATGGAAGGTCTTGAGCCGGCCCGGCGAGGGGGCGAAGGTGTCGGGGTTTTCGGCGTTCACCCGGCACTCGATCGCATGGCCGCGCGGCGGCAGGCCGCTGGGAATTTCGAGTTTTTCCCCCGAGGCGATGTGCATCTGGAGCTTCACGAGATCGATGCCGGTGACCATCTCGGTGACCGGGTGCTCGACCTGGATGCGCGTGTTCATCTCCATGAAATAGAAGCTGCCGTCCGAGTCGAGCAGGAACTCGATCGTCCCGGCGTTTTCGTAGGAGACCGCCTGGCAGAGCCGGACCGCAGCGTCGCCCATCTTGGCGCGTAGCTCGGGGGTGAGCGCGGGCGAGGGCGCCTCTTCGATCAGCTTCTGGTGCCGGCGCTGGATCGAGCATTCGCGCTCGCCCAGATGGATCGCCGTGCCGTGATGGTCGCCGAACACCTGGAATTCGATGTGGCGCGGCTCGACCAGATATTTTTCGAGGTAGATCGAGCCGTCGCCGAACGCCTTTTCCGCCTCGGCGTGGGCGGTGGCGAATTGGCTGGCGATCTCGGAGGCCTCGTGGACGATCCGCATGCCGCGCCCGCCGCCGCCGGCCGAAGCCTTGAGGATGACCGGATAGCCCACCTCGTCCGCCAGCGCGCGCGCCTCGTCCGCGTCGGCCAAGGGCTGCTCGCTCCCGGGCAGGACCGGCACACCCGCGTCTTTCGCCTTCTGCCGGGCGTTCGCCTTGTCGCCCATCATCCGGATCACCTCCGGGCGCGGGCCGATCCAACCGATCTTGCACTCGGCGAGAACTTCGGCGAAATGGGCGTTTTCGGCCAGGAAGCCATAGCCCGGATGCACCGCGTCGGCGCCGGTGATCTCGGCGGCCGAAAGGATGCTGGAGATGTTCAGGTAGCTCTGGTTCGAGGGGGGCGGGCCGATGCAGATGTCCTGGTCGGCGTAGGTGACGTGCAGGCTGTCGCGGTCGGCGGTCGAATAGACTGCGACGGTCTGGATGCCGAGCTCGCGGCAGGCCTGGATGATCCGCAGGGCGATCTCGCCCCGGTTGGCGATCAGAATCTTTTTGAACATCGTGCCGGCGGGGCGCTCAGGAGACGCGGATCGCGAACAGCGGCTGGCCGAACTCGACCGCCTGGGCGTTCTGTGGGTAGATCATGGCGATCTCGCCGTTGGCGTCCGACTCGATCTCGTTCATCAGCTTCATCGCCTCGATGATGCACAGCACCTGGCCCTTCTTGACCCGGCTGCCGACCGAAACGAACGGCGGGGCGTCGGGGGAGGCGGCGCTGTAGAACGTGCCGACGATCGGCGAGGTGAGCACGTGGTCGGCGGGGCCGGCGGGAGCGGCCGGAGCGGAGACCGGGGAAGCCGCGTCGATGCCGGGCAGGTGCGCGGCCGCCTGGACGCTCGTCGGGCCCGACTCGCCAGGAGCGGCGGCGACGTAGATCGGCGCGGCGCTCGCGGCGTTCGCAACGTGAGAAACGACCGGGGCCTGGCCCTCGATCTTCAGGCGGAAGCCGGAGCGCTCGACCTCCATGCCGTGGAGGCCGCGCGACGCGATCAGCTCGACCAGCTCTTTGATTTGCTCGAAAGTCAACAAGGCTCGTGTTTCCTTGGCGGAATTCGGGCCGAACCGCGATCCGTCCGTCGGGGGCCGACGCTCAAGAGAGCTCGCTCTCCAAGAGCAGACGCGCCCGGCGCATCTCGAATCGCGCGCGGCCGTAGCTGCCCTCCGTACCCAGGACGAGCAGCAGGTAATAATCCTTGGTCAGCGAGCTTACCATGACGGTCCCGAGGTCCGTGGTGACCGATACCTGCTGCACTTCGCCCATCGCGATCTCGCGGTGGTTCTCGCCGATCGACCGCGCCTGGGCGATCAGCTCGGCCGAGAGCACCTCGAGGTCGAGCTCGGGATCGTTAGAGACGGACTCGACGGCGATGCCGTCGGCGGCGACCAGGGAGAGGGCGATCGCCCCGTCGATCCGGTTGGCGATGCGGGAGAGGACTTCAAGAAACACCGGGCGCGCTCCCGCGGCGGAGCCGCTCCAGGTAGGCGGTGAGAAGCTGGATCTTGCTCTGGGTCTTGGATACGACCTGGCTCGGAGCCGCGGCGGCGGCCGGGACCGGCGCGAGGGACTCGGCGGCCTCTGCGGCGGCGACCGGAGAGAGCGGCGAGAGCGGCGCCTGAATCGCCGGGCCCGCGGGGATCGGCTCCAGACGCGTGGTGAACGCCGATTCCTCGGGCGCCGGTTGGGCCGCCGCAGCCGCCGCTTCGCCCCGGATGCGGGCGGCGAGATCGTGCGCCGCGACGTTTTCGGGCTCGCGCCGCAATACTTGGCCGAGGATTCGCAACGCCTCGTCCCGGTGACCTTGGCGCAGGTAGAGCTCGGCCAGGGTCACCGTTTCGTTTTCAGGCTCGGGCTGGGGCGCGATCCGGGGCTCCGGTTCGATCTCGATGGCGGGCTCGGTGGCGCCCAGGGTCTCGATTGCGAACGGCGGCGGCTCGAAGCCGAGCCTGGGTGCCGGGCTCGGCGCCGGGGCGAAGTTCGGCGACGGTTCGGGAATTCTGGGCGCGGACGGCGTGGCGGGCGGGAGAGAGACCGTCGGCGGAATGTCCAGAACCCGCAGGTCGAAGATGCCCCCGAACGCGAGCCCCTCGGCCCAGCGGCGATGGTTTTCCCCGCCGCCGAGACCGGAGAAAATCTCGCCCGCGGGCCTTTCGGTCGCAGCCTTGGGAGGCTCAGGCACCTCCGGTTGCCGATAGAGCCCGAACAGGTCGTCGCTCGGCGGAATCGCAACCTGCGGGTGCGCCGGGTACCTCAAGTCGAAGATGTCTTCGTTCATCGCGTCGCTCCGGGCCGGGGCCGCAACCTCCGCGCCGATCGGTTCGGCGCCGGGCTGTTCGTGGGTACCCGAGATCGCGACGGCCGCAAGGGGCGGCGCGAGGTCGGGCGCTTCGAGACGCCGCCGGAGCTCGGCGATGTCCGGATCGGTTTCGTGCAACAAAGCATAGAGCGACAACCGCTCGCGCGCCCGGGCGAGCTCGCCCAAATCGATATAGGCGCGGACCAGCAACTTGCTCGCCACGGCCTGGGTCGCATCCTGGCGCACCACACGTTCCAGGGCTTCCCGCGCCGCCTGCGGCTCGTCCAGCTCCAGGTGGCAGCGCCCCTTGGCCACCAGGGCCGAAAGATAACCGGGATGTTCGACCAACCCGGCGTCGAGCACCTCGACCGACTCGCGCAAGCGGCCGAGCTGGCGATACTCCTCGGCGAGCTGCAAAAACAACCGTGAGGTCCGGTCCGCTTCCCACCGTCGGCGCAGCTGGGTCACACGATCGGGAAACGGCTGGTCGGTCATCGGATTTCGCGTCGATCGAGGTCTTTAAGCTTCGCCATGCCGTGTTTCGTCCGTCGGTCGTTTTCGTCGGAAACCCTTGAATGATAGCAGGTTTGGCGCGATTCGAGCCCGCCGGAAAGCAGTGCGGCCACCGGCTTGACGCGGGTGGCCGCAACACTTGCAGATCGGTGACGGAAAGGGCGCTTACTGCACGGGGACGGTGATCGTCCGGACCTCCGTGTCGGTTCCCGCGCTGTTGGTTGCCACGAGCCGAACGGTCTGGCTGCCCGGGCTGCCGTAGTCGTGCGTCGGGTTCTTCTCCGACGAATCGATCGTGCCGTCGTTGGTAAAGTCCCACTGATACGAGATCGGCTCGGCGCCCGTCGTCGTGTTTTCAAACCGAACGCGATTGCCGCCGTTGCTGTGTTCGATGAAGCTGGCAACCGGCGTCTCGCGTTGGATTCGCACGTCGAATGTGGCTTCCTGGGTGCCGGAACCCAGCGAGGCGCGCACCTTGACCGCGAAGGTGGTCGCCTGGAACGTCGTGAGCTCGCCCAGCTGAACCGTCAACCGATCCGACGCCTCGCCCCGGCTGTTGGTGGTCAGGAAGCGCCCTCGCGAATCGAGAACGCCGATCTCGGAGGTGAAGTTGACGTTGGAATCGGGCAGCGGGTTGCCTTGGTCGTCCCGCACCAGCGCGAGAAGGTCGATCCTCTTGCCGCCGGCAGGGAAGCCTGTGAGCGAAATCGTCGAGGGCGTCGCCTGCAAGGACACTCCGCCGACGTTGCTGCCGATCTGGACCGTCACCGTGGCGCTCCCGGTGCCCGACGCGTTACCAACGGGCTCGGACGTGCTGGTCATGGGGGGGGTGTCCGCCACGCCGGTCGTGACTTCGACCGTCGCGGTTCCCTGGCGGCCGTCACCCCGGAGCGTGGCGGTCGCCTCGCCATTGCTGTTGGTGGTCACCAGCGGCTCGATCGAGCCCAGGCTCGTCGCCAAGCGCAGCTCGGTGCCGCTGCGCAAGGGAGTGCCGGTTGCGGTGCGGCCAATGATGCTGATGGTCGCGGTCCCATTTGAGCTGATGCGGGTGGGCGACGCGCTGATCGTGAGGAGGGTACCGCTCGGCGCTGTGGGGCTCGCCTTACCGCAGGCGAGGCCGATGGCGACGGCGAAGAGGGCAAGGAGGGCGAGCAGTGCGAGAGGCGAGCGACTTTTCATGGCCTCAGTATACGAACCGGGGCGGTCGCCCGTCCAGGCGACCGCCCCGAGGTGAAGAAGGAGATGGCGTCCTGCTAAGGAGCCGTGACCTGCAGAACGACCTCGTCCGAGCCGGCCGCGTTCGAGACCCGAAGCCTCGTGGCGAAGGACCCCGCGGCCGGGTAGTTGAACTGCGGGTTCTGTGCGCTGCTGTCGAAAGAGCCGTCGTTGGTGAAATCCCACTGCCAGGTCGTCGGGTTTCCGGTCGAGGTATCCGTCAACTGGACGGTATGAGTCGCCGCGCTCAGCGGGAAGAAGCTGAAGTTGGCAACCGGCGCCGTCGGGGGCGGCGGGGGCGGAATGATGCAGTCGGTCGTTTCCGGCTGATACGTGAAGCCGTTGGCGATCGTATCGGAGCAACCGGTATTCAGGTTGGTCACCGTGACCGGCACGGGCGCCGGCAGCATCTGCGTTCCCGTCTGATTTCCCACCGTGCAGGGCCGGGTCGGGAACGTCCCGGTGAACGCGGGCGTCGTGATTCTCAACCTGCCCGCTTCGGCGCTGAGCAAGGGCGCCGGCTGCGAATTCACCAGCACCCGAATCGGTATCGGCGGGGCACCGAAAATGTCGAAGCCGGTGAACTTGCTGACCGCGCTGGTGATCTCCACCGTAGTACCGCCCAGCCGCGACCCGGTGTCGGGCGAGATCGAGGTGATCACCGGAGTGATCGGACGGAATCGGAACGGTCCGGCGAAGTTCGCGCCGTCTCCGGTCTCGATGTTGACCACGCTCACCTGACCGCTCGGTACGCTGCAGCTGGAGATCGCAACGACCGGCGACCGCACCACGATGCGGGTGCCGGTCACCTGCTGCACCGAAGCGGCAACGCCCGCGAGGCTCACGGTGAGAGGTTCGTCGAAGCCCTGACCTTGAATGACCACCTGCTCCTGCTGGTTGTAGACCACCTCGGTCGGGCCGACGGCCGTGATCAAGACGTTCGAGCCGTACCGGAAACCTCCGGTGGTCGAGCCTTCGAAGCCGCTGTTGATGTTCTTCACCCGAATGTCGACGCTCTGATTCTGCAAGCCTTGACCGAAGCCGCGGGCGGCCGGCGAGAGCACGATCACCCGGTTCGCGGCCGCCGATTCCACCGGGGCCTCGACCGAGATGCGCGGGCTGCCGCCTTCGAAGAACACCTGGACCGGCGACTGGAAGCCCGATCCGTTGATCGTGATCCGGGTACCGCCGTCGTTGCTGCCGGACGAGGGGGTGACCGAGGTGATGACCGGCTGAATGCCGCCGCCGCCGGTCGCGTAAGTGACGCCCGCGTTCAGCGAATCGGATTTCTGCTCCGGCTCGTTGACGTTGATCGTGACGCCGACGGTCACCGGCACCGCCTGGCCCGCGCCCACGTTGACCCCGGCCTGAGCGGCCGAGGGCGTGACGATGCGGATACGATCCGGCGCAACCGAGAGGACCTGTACGTTCGCGTTGCCGATGGTCACCCGGACCGGGCTTTCGAACCCGCCGCCCTGGATCGTCGCCGTCTCGCCGCCCTGGGGATCGATGATCGAAGGCTGGACGAACGAGATGAAGAACGTGGCGCCCGCGCCGATCTGGACGTTGGCGAAACCTTCGCTCGAATCGAGCGTCGCCCGCACGGTGGCGACGCCAGAGCTGCTGCCGGGGAACAGCACGGTCTGCGCCGTGCCGTTGGTCAGCTGCAGCGTGATCTGCATGTCGCCGGTCGCGGAGCCGAAGGTGCCCAGCGAGGTCGCCAGGGTGATCGGAGTCAGGTTGGCGGGCGGCTGCCCGGTATCCGCGCGCACCGCGCGAACCGTGATCGTGCTCGATTGGCCGCTGCCGATCGCGAGCGTCGACGGACTCGCCGTAACCGTGATGTTGAAAGTGACTTGAGGCGCCGGCGGCACCGGCGGCACGGGGTCTACCCGAGGCTCGGACGGAGAATCCGAAGTGCACGCGGCGAGCGCCAAGAGGGCAGCCGGGAGCACGACGGATAAAAACTTACGCAGCGGGTTCATTGTCTGAGCTCCTACGTCAGGGGACGACTTCGACGTCGAAAGAAACCGCATCGGAAACGATGTCGGTCCCCGAAAGTGTACGGCCGAAGAATCGCAGCGTGATGCGCAGCGGAATCACCCGGCTGCCGGTCTGTTGGTCGGTTCCGAAGTTCTCCAGATCCGAAAGCGGCGGCGAGGAGAGCTGGGCCGTCCGCAGGAAAACCAGGTTGTTGAAGACCGTCGTCGAGTTCACCGCGACGTTGCCGAACAACGATTCGACGAGGGGCTGCGGCAAACGCGTGCCCGTATCGCGCCGCGCGTAGCGGACCTCGTACGAGCGGATTTGGATGTCTTGGAGGCTGCTGGTGGTGCCGGTGGGGTCCTTGTTCACGCTGCGCAGAGTGATGCTGCCCAGCTGCGTCGGCCCGTTGGAGACCGAGATGCTGACCGGCAGCTGATCGAAAGTGCTGACGGTCAGGAGAACGGATCCTTCCGTGCGTTCCGTGCGCGAATTGCACGACAACCCGGCGAGAACCAGGAGGGCGAGGGAGGCGAGTCGAAGTTTGTTCGTCATGGGAGCGCTCCAGCCGATGTCCTAAAGCTTGATGATCCGCGGCGTGATGAAGATGAGCAGCTCTTCGTTCGTGTTGCTCACGGTCTTGTTTCGGAAGAGGTAGCCGAGCAGCGGGATGTTGGCGAGACCGGGCACCCTGGCATTGCCGTCGTTGCTGGAGATCTTGTAGATCCCGCCGATCACCGCGGTACCGCCGTCGCGCACGATCACCCGCGTGCTCGCATCCTTGGTGGAGATCGGCGCGTTCGTCGATCCCGGAACCAGCAAAGCCACCTGCGGCTCTCGCTTCGAGATGTCGATCTGCATCAGAACCGTACCTTCGGCGGTGATCTGGGGCACCACGTCGAGGCGCAGCGTAGCATTGACGAACTGGACGGTGACGGTGTTGTTCGCGACGGTCTGGATCGGAATCTGGACGCCGCTCTGGATCGAGGCGCGCTGGTTGTTGAGGGTCGCGACTTTCGGCGCCGACAGGATGTTGATCAGACCGTCGCTCTCCGCCGCCTGGAGCGACAGGTCGAGAGTGAACGTGTTGAGCACGTTGCCCAGGCGCAGGTTGATCGCGCCGTTGTTGCCGCCCGTCGCCAGGTTGACGTCGCCGCTGCCGCGCGCGTTGTTCGGGAAAACCAGGCCGGTGGTGTTGCCGTGAGCGGCATCCGCCACGGCGTTGACGCCCCAGTCGATGCCCAGCGAACGCGAGTAGTTCTTGGTCGTCTCGATGATCCGAGCCTCGATCATCACCTGCGGCTCGGGGGTGTCGAGGTTCTCGATCACCGCGATCACCGTGTCGAGATAGCTCGGCAGCTCCTTGATGATCAAGGTGTTGGTCCGATCATCGACCAGCACCGAGCCGCGCTGCGACAGGATGCCCGAGGTTCCCGACCGGAGCACGCCGGCTACGCTCTGCGCCGTCGCGTAGGACAGCCGCTTGAGCACCGTGCGCAACGGCACGGCGAGGGCGCGGGCGTTCGCCAACTCCTGCCGCTCGCCCGCCTCGCGCCGCAGGATGGCGGTCGGCGCGATGCGCATGACGTTGCCTTCGAGCTCGCAGCCGAGGCCGTTGATCTTGAGCACCTGGGCGAGCGCCTGGTCCCAGGGGACGTTTTCGAGCTCGGCCGTGACCTGGCCCGTGACGCCCGGCTGGACGACGATGTTCAGGCCGCTGATCTGCGCGAACGTGCGCAGGACGTCCGTGACGTCGGCGTTCGTGACCTTGAGGTCGATCGGGTCGCCCACGTACTTGCGATCCTCGGTGCCGCCGCCGATGCAATCGGAGACCGAGCCGGGGTTCGAGGTGCTGCCGGCCTCTTCGACGCTGCCGGGCTTGCGCGGCTCCACGGCGCGCACGACGGGAGCCTGCGCCCGGGGCGGGGTCGAGCCCGTGGGCCGTGCGGCGAGGTCGAGATCGCTCGGACCGGCGGGAGCCTGCGGACGCGCCTGGGCGGCAGGCGCCACGTAGACCGCCGTCGGCTGCTTCGACTCGGAGCCACCGGTTTCTTTCTGCGCATATTCCTCGGTGGCCGGGGCCTCGGCGGCCGGCGGGGACGGCGGCGGTGCCAGGGACGCCGTCCGCACCGGGGCTTCGTAGCTCGCCGTGGCGCCCGAGGCGCCGAAGGTGACGACCAGCGTATTGCCCAGCCGTTGGATGTTCGGAGCATCCTCGGTGTTCAGGTCGAACACCACCCGAGCCACCGGGTCCGGCGCGCCGCGAAACTGCGCCACGCGCACCCGATCGACCGGCCCGCCGACCGCGATCGACGGCCGCTTGGTCCGGTTGGTGACACCGGGCAGGTCGAGCACGAAACGCTTGGGGGCGTCGAGCACGAACGTCGTGTAGGGAAACTCGCCGTCGCCGGCCAGCCGGATGGTCGCCTTTCCGACGCCCGGCGCGACCACGATCTCGTCGAGACGGGTGGCGGCGGTGCCGGTCGGCTCAGGGGCGGACACCGGGGCGTCGGGCGTTCCGAGACCGCCGCTTGAGGGCGATTCGTACGACCCGGAGGTGGTCGCTTGGGGCGCCTGGGGCGCCGCCTCAGTCTCGACGGGCTCCTGCGTCGGAGCTTCTTCACCCACCGGTTCGTAGGCGAGGCTCTCCGCGGGCGCCGGAGCCGCCGCCGTTTGGCCCTCGACCGGCATCAGCTTCAGGCGCAGGCCGTTGCCCTCGGCGGTGACCGAATGCTCCACCTCCTGCCGGGTCTGGAGGACGAGCCGCATCAGCGGCCGCGTCCCCTGGCTGTCGCGCTCGATGCGCACCGAGGAGACCAGGCCGGAGCTGGGCGCGAGATCGGCGAGATCGGGACCGGGCTTGGAATTGGGCAGCTCGAGCACCACCTGGCCGTCCGCGTTGCGGAAGCTGGTCCACACCAGCGGCGCGCTCGCCCCGAGCTCCAGGTAGGTCTCGGGCGCACCCTCCCTCACCTCCATCGAGCGCACCTCGCTCGCGGATCCGGAAGTCGGCACCTCGGCGGATGCGGTCGATCCCGGTCGCGTCGAATCGACCGGAGCGGCCTCGACCACCCGGGCGGGTTTCGAGGAGGTACACCCGAGGCCTAGGGCCAGGACCCCGATCGCGAGCGGCACGCCGAAGCGTCGCCCTCTGCAACCCAGCGTTCTCATCAGTACATCTCCCATGGCACTCGCCTCCGTCACGGATCTCGACCGCGGCGCTGGTAATGGAACCCTCATCAGGGTCCCAGCGTCTTGACGACCTCGCGAAACGGCTTGAGCGCGGTCGGATCCTGGACGATCTGTTTGAATACCACCTCGCTGCGGCGGATCGCGACGACATCGCCGTCGTAGAGCTGGTCGCCTTCGCGGAGCAGGTAGCTCTTGTTCTGATTTGCGGCTTTTACCTGCGCCACGAATCCTTTTTTGGTCTTGAAGATGCCGGTCAGGTCGACCTCGTCGATCAACAGGCCGGGGATCCCTTCCGGTCGGGGTCCGCGCAGCTCCAAGCGGTCCGGCTTGGTCAACAACGACTTGAACGGGTCGCGGCGATTGCCCGGGTCGTAGGTGTAGCCGCCGCCCGAGAGAACCTCTTCCTCGCCCTCGAGGATCTGCTCGATGTTGCCCATATCCGAGTCGTCGCTGGAGAGGTCCGACCCGCCCGCTTCACCCGCGGGGGCCGCGGCGGGGGCGGTCGGAATCGCGGGCTGATTCGCGGTTTGGGCCGAGGCCGCGAGGCCCAGCCCCAGGGCGAGCAGCGCCAGCAGGACGAAGATCGCGCGCGGCTTCATTCCGGGCTCCCTCCCCGGCTGGCGGCCGAGGACTTCGACAGCGGCGATCCGCCGGCCGGAGCATTGGGGTCCGCCGGACCGGTCGCGGCAGGATTGCCCGGCCGGCCGGCCGGACCGCCCGGCGTAGGCGCGGCGGGCGGAGGCGTTTCTTTGTAGACGAACGTCTTGGCGATGAAGGTCGCGTTGATCGTGTGCGGGTTCTTCGGCGCGCTGAACGCGGAGATCTCCAGGTTCTCGATATTGATGATCCGCGAGAAGTTGCTGATCTTATCGAAGAACAGGGCTAGGCTGTGGTATCCGCCCTCGACGCCGACCGAGATCGGCCATTCGCTGTAGAAGTCTTTGTCCGTGAGCGCGCCCGGCGTGAAGCGCTGCAGGTTGAAATCGCCGGCTTCGGCGAGAGCGCGGATCTTCCGCAGCAGGTCGGGCGTATTGCGCCGGGTCGGCAGGATGCGCAGCGACTTGTCGAGCTTCAGCTCGAGGTTGCGGACGTCCTCTTGCAGCCGCGGCAGGTCGGCCTGGAAGGTCAGGCCTTCCTGGATCTTCCGCTGCAGCTCGGCCAGTTGCGATGCCTTCGACTCGATCTCTTCCTTCATCGGCTGGAGCTTGAGGAAGTAACCGGCGAGCAGCAGGACGGCTCCGACCAGCAAGCCGACGCCGAAGCCGTAGAACCAGGGCTTACCTTCGAGTCCGGTTTTCACGGTTCTCCCTCAGGCCGGCCCGTGCTGGGTCTGGGCGGCGCCCGGTTGAGTGGCGGGGCCGCCGGGGGCGCCGGGCGTCGTCGGCGTGGCCTCGGCCGGCGGTTTCGGCGCGAACGAATAGTTGAAGTTGAGGGTAAAGTGATACACCCCGCCGGCCTGCTCTTCGGTGGAACGCAGGGTCGGCTCCTCGAAAGCCGGCATTTTGTCGAGGTTCTCGATGAAGTTGGCCACCGCGTTGGTATTGAACGCGTGACCTTCGAGCTCGATGTTGGAGGCCGTCATCTTCAAGCGGTCGAGCCAGAGTAGCTCCGGCATCGCACGCGAGATGTCGTCCATCACATGGACCGGCCCGCGCTGCGCGCTCTTCAAGTTCTCGATGACCCCGAGCTTGCGCTCGATCTCTTCCTTCTTCCGCTTGAAGTCCTCGACCTGGCGGATCACCGGCGCGAGCTCTTCCACCTTCGCCTCGGCCTCCGCGATCTCGTTGTCCTTGGTCACGATCTGCCGGTGCAGGAGCCACCACCAGGCGCCGAAGGCGATCAGACAGCCGACGATCGAGGCGACCAGCGCCCATTGCGCGAGATCCTTGCCTTCGAGGACCGGCTTGATCTTTCGAACCGACGTCGGCCGCTTCCCCTCGGCGATCAAGTTGATCTTGATCATCGCGCTAGTCTCCCAGCTTGCGGATCGCCAACCCGACCGAGATGGCCATCATCGGTGCTACGGATTGCAGCCAGGCCGCGTCGAAGTCCTTCTCGTTGAAGCGGACGCGGCGGAATGGATTGAGGATCTCGACCGGCACCGAGAACCGCTCGCGCAGCACCTGGGCCAGATTCGGCGTGAGGGCGCAGCCCCCCGACAGCATCAGCTCGTCGACCGGTCCCTCGGACGAGGTCGCCGAGAAGAAGTCGAAAGTCTTGCGGATCTCGCTCGCCATGTCGCCGGAGACCGCGTCGAGCACGGTGCGCGCATCGCCCGGGGCGTAGCGATCGACCGGCTGGCCGCGCTTCAGGCTTTCGGATTGGTCGAACGAGAGGTTCAGGTCGCGCTGGAGCGATTCGCTGAACTGATTGCCGCCGAACGAGATGTCGCGCCAGAACACGGTGGTGCCGCGCGACAGGATGTTGATGTTGGTGACCGCGGCGCCCATGTTGATCAAGGCGACGGTCTTCCGGGAGTCGAGGTCGTAGTTGACCTCGTAGCAGTTCTGCACGGCGAACGCGTCGACGTCGATCAGCGACGGCACCTTGCCGGTCTGACGGACGACCGAGACGTAGTCGTTGATCTTGTCGAGCTTGACCGCCACCAGCAGCACGTCCATCTGGTCCCGGCCCGGCTCGCCTTCGGAGAGCACGACGTAATCGAGGCGGACGTCGTTGATGTCGAACGGGATGTACTGCTCCGCCTCCCACTGGATCGACTCGGCCAGCTCCTCCCGCGGCATCGCGGGCAGCTGGATTTTCTTGATGATGACCGAGTGGCCGGAAAGCGAAGTGGCGTAGTTGGTGTTCTTGACCTTGGTCTGATCGTTGAGCCGGTGGATCGCGTCGACGACCAGCGCCGAGTCCATCACCGAACCATCGACGATCGCTTCGGGAGACAAGGGCTCGACCCCCAGACGCTGAAGGTGGAACTCACCGGCCTTCCGTTCCTTCAGCTCGACCAATTTGATGGCCGAGCTTCCGATGTCGAGTCCCACGACACCCTTCGAGCGCGAGAAGAACACCGCGGTTGCCCCCAAAAGCCCTTTGTACAAGGCCGGTTACGGATAAAGGGTTAAAGCTTCACTGGAAGCTACCAGCAAAGAACACCGGTGTCAAGGCGGGGATACGCCTATTGATATATGAAACCGTTACCTCACTCTACACACCAAAGCCTCGAACGGCAAGGCGCTTTTGGCCGTTCCGCGACTGCTAGAATCGGTTCATGTTCGACGACCAAGCTGCTCGGGCGACCCGTCTGCTCGATGCCCTGATCCGTTCCTCCGGCCAGACCGCCGCCTCGCTCCAAGCCCGTTCGACCCGCCTGCGCGGTTTGGCGGACGCGCTCGAAGGGAGCGAGGAGATCACCCTCCAGCTCCTGCTCGAAGCGTTGCGCCATCTGGAGGTGCCGAACCACCTCTACTTCGGAGCGCTCTTTCCCCCGCCGGCGTCCGGTTCCGGGGGTCCGCGCCTCTCCGACCGCCTCCAGAAGCGGACCGGCGCGGCGCAAGCTGCGGCGACGCCCGAGCTCCCGACGCCCACCGCCGCCGATCTCGAAGAGCGTATCCGCGCGGCGATCGAGCAGGCGCTCGGCCACTAAAAGCCGCCTACTCCTGGCCGATCCGTACGATCCGCAACGACCGGCCGGCGAAGCCCTCCGGCGCAATGCCCGCCCCCGCCGCGCGCACCACGACGTCGAGCGCCGTCCCCGCGGGCAGATCGGCCGGCAGGTCGAGCGAAAAGCTCCGCGTCTCGGCGCCGTCCGCCGGGATCACGACCCTGGATCGAGTGCCCCCGGTAGGCGAGGGGATGCTCAGCTCGACGCTCAACGGATAGAGGAAGGCGACTTCCGGCAGCCGGCGAAGGACCACGGACAGTTGATTCGCCCCGGCCCGGCGACGAACGAGCACGGTGGTTGCCTTACCCGTCAGACCGGTCGCGCAATCCATCGGCCCCACGCATTGATCGTCCCGGCCGGCACCGGGCTCGTACTCCTCGGGGATCGACTTCGCGGTCTCGGCCGCCAAAAGCCGATCGCTCGCCGCGACCCAATCGCCGGGCGGCACTTTCAGATGAACCGGTACGTCGCTCTCGTCTCCAGCCGCCGGAGCGGCCGGCCAACCGAGAGTTTCGGCCACGCCGCGGTAGACCATCCGGCCGTAGATCCGATTGGCCTTCGGCGTACCGTGCCGGAAAGGTGGTGGGTTGCGCCATCGCCCGGTGGTAAAAAACTTCGGTGTGATCACGTAGGGCGCGCGCACCCCGGACTCCGCGATCAGCCGGTGGACGAACGGCTCCTCCCAGATCGCGGTGAAGAAGAGAAGGAAGGGCACCTTCCGCGCGCCGAGGCGCTCTTCCTCGGCCCGGATCGCGCGGAAACAGGTCCGCCAGCGCGACAGGAAGGTGAACGAGGCGACCTGGTGGTCCCGGTAGACGCGCGATTGGTCGTCGCCGAACTCGTCCCGCTCGGCTTGGGAGCGGGCGAGCGAGCCGTTCGGCAACACGACCCCCGAGCTGTCCATGTCGTTGCTGCACGGCGCGAGGACGACCGCATCCGGCGCCAGGCGCGGGTAGAAGTATTCGAGCGCCGCGATCTCGTTGAGCGTGTTGTACCCGGGCAGCGCGAGCGTCCACGCTTCGACCGGATGTCCCGGCGAAGCGCCGAGATCCTTCGCCAGAGCCTGAAACTGCCGCGGGAACGACTCCTGCTCCTTGATGCCCATCCCGAACGTCCAGGAATCGCCCACGAACACGACCCGGAACGTACCGGCCGGCTTGACCGGCGGGCCGGAGCGATACCCCAGCGCGTTGGCCGTAAAGGTGTCGTCCCAGGCCGAAACTCTCTGCCGCGGCCGGAGCGTATAGGCGATCCCCGGGGCGTACCACGAGGGAACGAACGCCCCCGGATTGTCGTGCAGCGCCTGATCGAAAAGCTCCTGCCGCGCCGTTGGCGAAAGCGATTCAAGGTCGGTCCGGCTCCGCGCCGCCCGCCACCACCCGAACCCGCAAAGCGCGGCGACGACCAACGCCGTCATGGCGAACGCGGCAAAGAACCGCGTCAGGCGCAGCTCTTTGGGGCTCGGCCGGGGTTCCTCCCTGCCGGCCGCGCTCTCTTCGTCTCCCGAGGTTGCCGTCATGACCGGCGAATGCTAACACCGCTCGAATGGGTCCCCGGGGCTTGCGGCAATGTCCCTTTCGCGGGAAAAAGCTTGAGATCACCACACTTTACGGCTAACCTTTGAAAGAAATTGCCAGGGGCCCCGCATTCCCTGAAGGAGAGGCATGTTCGTCATCGAAGACATCGTCGCCCGCGAGATCCTTGACTCCCGTGGCAATCCGACCCTCGAGGTGGACTGCCTTCTCGACGGCGGAGCAGGGGGCCGGGCCGCCGTTCCTTCCGGCGCTTCGACCGGCAGCCGCGAAGCGTTGGAGTTGCGCGACGGCGGCAAGCGCTATCAGGGCAAAGGGGTCACCAAGGCCGTGCGCAACGTGGTCGCTCACATCGCCCCCAAGCTCAAAGGCCAGGACGCGCGGGCTCAGGCTTTAATCGACCGGACCTTGATCGACCTCGACGGCACCCCGACCAAGAGCCGCCTGGGCGCCAACGCGCTCCTCGGCACCTCGCTCGCGGTCGCCAAGGCCGCCGCCGAAGCGGCGCAGCTGCCGCTCTATGCCTACCTCGGCGGACCCTCGGCGAACGTTCTGCCGATGCCGATGCTCAACGTGTTGAACGGCGGCGCGCACGCCGACAACTCGGTCGACGTGC
>DATMZU010000618.1:0-13879 GCA_035607435.1 Thermoanaerobaculia bacterium
ACCGGAGCGGAAAGGCGAGGGTGGCTTCTTGGTCGGCGGCTCTTTGAACGGGTCGCTTCGGAGATCCCAGGTCACCCGGTTGATCCCGAGCGTGGCGTTCTGCTCGAACGAGCGAATCCGCTCGCCCGCGGCGTTTCTCACTTGAATCTGCACTTTCGTCTTCTTGTCGCCCTCGGTGCCCGGGGAGCTCCCGTCGGCGGGCTTCTTCCCTTCGGGCGCCGCGGCGTCGGTCTTTCGCTTGGCGTCCTTGCGCCCGCGTTCGATGGCCGCGTCCGGATGCGGAAGATCGGGACCGTTCAGGACAAACGTCAGCGCGGCGCCATAGGGCTTATTCTTTCCCTTGTAGTCGTTGCCGCCCGGGAACCGCGGCCCGGTCGAGCGCGAGGCCCAATATTGTTGGGCGTCGCCTATGGGGAACAGATGGAGCGGCTCGGCGAGCGTCGCCGCGGTCAGCTCGCGCAGCGGCTCCAGGTCGTCCACGATGTAGATGCCGCGTCCGTGGGTGGCGATCAGCAGATCCCGATCCCGGGGCTGGATCGCGAGGTCCATCACCGAAACGGTGGGTAGGCCCTGGCGGAACGGGTACCACTTGCCGCCGCCGTCGAGCGAGAACCAGAGGCCGAATTCGGTGCCCAGGAAAAGCAGGTTCGGCGCGACCGGATCCTGGGTGATCGCGAGCGCGTACCCTCGAAGGTCCGGGGTTGCGAGGCTCTTCCAGGTCTTGCCATAGTCGTCGGTCCGGTAGACGTAGGTCGCGTAATTCGCGCGCCGATGGTCGTCGAACACCACGAACGCCGTCGCCGGGTCGTAGGTCGAGGCGTGAATGTGGGGAATCCAGGTGTTCGCGGGCACGCCGGGGACGTTGCCTTCGACGCTCGCCCAGTCTTTGCCGCCGTTTCGCGTGACGTGCAGGCGCCCATCGTCGGTACCTACCCAAAGGAGATCCTTCGCCTTGGGGCTCGGCTCGATCGCCAGCAGCGTCGTGAAATTCTCGGCGCCCGTCACGTCCTGAGTCACGCCGCCGGTCTCCTTCGGCTGCCATTCGGCGCGGTTGGTCGTGAGATCGGGGCTGATCACCGTCCAGGTCTCGCCCCGGTCGGTCGATTTGTGGACGAACTGGCTGCCGTAATAGATCGTGTCGGGATCGAACGGGTCGAGGCCCAGGGCGGAGTTCCAGTTGAAGCGCAGCTCGGGGCCATCCTTTGCGCGCACCGGTTGAATCGATTTCCGTTCGCCGGTGTTCAAATTCCAGCGGATCAGCGCGCCCCCCTGGCTCATCGCGTACCCTTGGGAGGAATCGCGCGGATCCGGGGCGGTGTCGAAGCCGTCGCCGAAGTCCACCTCCTGCCAGTGCAGGTTTCGAAGGTCGCCCACCTCCCAGGCCGACGAGGGGCCGCGCCATGAGCCGTTGTCCTGGAGGCCGCCGTAGACGTGGTACGGCAGGTCGTTGTCGTACCGGATGTGGTAGAGCTGAGAGAGGGGCAGGCCGCCCGCGAACGACCAGGTGTCGCCGTGATCGCGGCTGGTGAATACGCCTCCGTCGTTGCCGTCGATCAGGTGGTTCGGGTCGACCGGATCGACCCAGAGCGCATGATGATCGGGATGCGCCGCGTTGGCTCCCGCCAGGGTTTTCCACGTCTTGCCCGCATCGGTCGAGACGTCGAGCGTGACTTCCAGCCGATAAAGGCGATTCGGATCGGCCGAGTCGATGCGGATGTCGGCGAAATAGAAAGGCCGATCGTTGATGTCCGGATCGGAATTGACCGTGTCCCATGAGACGCCTCCATCCTCCGAACGGAGGAGGGCCGGCTTCTTGGCCTCGACCAGCGCATAAACGATCTTCGGGTTTGAGCGGGCGATCGCGAGGCCGATCCGGCCGAGGTCGCCCTTCGGCAAGCCATCGTCCTCGGTGAGCCGTTTCCAGCTGTCGCCGCCGTCGTGGCTCACGAACAGGCCGGAGCCGGGGCCGCCGGAGCGGAACTTGTACGGCCAGCGGCGGTAGTCCCACATCGCGGCGAACAGCTTGTTCGGGTTGCTCGGGTCCATCACCAGGTCCGCGCAGCCGGTGCGCTCATCGACGTAGAGCACGCGCCGCCAGGTGGCTCCGCCATCGGTCGTCTTGTAGACGCCGCGCTCGGGGTTCTCGCCCCAGATCTTGCCGAGGGCCGCCACGTAGGCGACCTGGGGGTTCCGCGGATCGATCGCGATCCGGTGAATGTGCTCGGTCTTTTCAAGCCCCATCCGCTTCCAGGTCTTGCCGCCGTCGAGGGTTTTGAACAGTCCTTCGCCGATCGAGACGCTGTTGCGCGGATTGCCTTCGCCGGTTCCCACCCAGACCACCGAGGAATTCGTCGGGTCGATCGCGACCGCGCCGATCGAGGCGACCGGCTGGTCGTCGAAAACCGGCTCCCAGGTCAGGCCGGCGCTCACGGATTTCCAGACGCCGCCGGTGGCGGAACCGACCCAGATCACCGAGGGGTCGCGCGGATCCGAATCGATCGAGGCGATCCGGCCGCTCATCGCCGCGGGTCCGATCGATCGCGCCTTGAGGCCAGCGAGGAGCGCGGGATCGATCGCCGCGCCCGCGCCGAACGCAGGGAGCGAGAGCAGAATGGCGAGCGCGAGAAGACGGGGGATCGTGCGGCGCATGGATGCCCTCCCTGGGGAAGTTTGGCGGCCAAGCGTAGCGGGCGAGGGCGCGAGGGGCAAGGTATCGGAGGCTCGCTCAGGTCCGGCCGCGAACTTTTCCCCGCGAAAGGCGTATTCTCAAGGGCGGCCCCAAAGGTCAAAAGTAAGTCGTCGGCCGGGTCCGTCAAGCATCTCGCCCTACCGCACCGCCTAAGAGGAGAAAACGAGCATGTATCGCAAATCGCTGATGACTTTCGCCGTCGCCGCGCTGTTCGCCGCTTCGGCCTTCGCACAGACCGCCGACGAGGTGATCGAGAAAAACATTCAGGCCCGCGGGGGGCTCGCGAAGATCAAATCCGTGCAGTCGATCCGCGCCACCGGCAAGCGAACCTTCGGTCCCGGGATCGAAGCTCCCTTCGTCATCGAATTCGCCCGACCGGGCAAAATGCGTTTGGAATTCGTCATCCAGGGCATGACGGCCGTGATCACGTCCGACGGCACCTCCGGCTGGCAGCTGATGCCGTTCCTCGGCAAGAAGGAAGCCGAGGCGATGTCGGACGACGAGCTCAAGTCGATGAAGGACGAGGCCGACTTCGACGGCCCGTACGTCGATTACAAAGAGAAGGGCAACCAGGTCGAGCTCCTCGGCAAGGTCGATCTCGAAGGAGCGCCGGCCTACAAGCTCAAAGTGACCAAGAAGAGCGGCGACGTCGAGACCGACTATTTCGACGTCGACTCTTCCCTCTTGATTCAGAGCGAGGGCAAGAGCATGGTGCGCGGCCAGGAGGTCGAGACGGTGACGACCTACGGCGACTACAAGGAGGTCGACGGAGGGATCTACTTCTTCTCTTCGGAGATCAAGCAGAAGGGCGCTCCGGGGCCGGGCAGCTCTTCGATTACGATCGAGAAGATCGAGATCAATCCGACCCTTGAGGCCGATCGGTTCGGCAAGCCGGCGAGCCTCGCCGCGCCCGCGGCTCCGCAGCCCAAGTAGAAGATTCTCACCTTCGGGGCTCGCGCCGACTCCGTGCGGCGCGAGCCCTTCGCGTTTCAGCCGCCCGCTCCGGGCCGGTGCTCGAAGCTAAAAGTCCCGTCGGAAAGGGAGAACCATGCCTTCGTTGAGCCATTCCATCCGCGGCCGCGTCGCGGCTTTCGCAGCAACCCTCTTGTCGGTCTCAGCCCTCGGCGCCCATCGTGCCGCGGCGCAGGAAATCGACTCCAACACCTTCGGCGGCCTGTCGGCCCGCGCGATCGGGACCGCCACCACGGCCGGACGCATCGCGGCGATCGACGCCGTGCCGACCTACCCGCTGACGATCTACGTCGGCGCGGCCTCGGGCGGGGTCTGGAAATCCACCGACGGCGGCATCGCCTTTAAGCCGATCTTCGACGAGCAGACGATGTCGATCGGCGCGATCCGCGTCGATCCGTCGAACCCGAAGACGATCTGGGTCGGCACCGGCGAGTCGTGGACCCGCAACAGCGTCTCGTACGGCGACGGCGTCTACAAATCGACCGACGGGGGCGACAACTGGCAGAAGATGGGGCTGGCCGACAGCGAGCGGATCGCGCGCATCCAGGTGAGCCCGAAGGATTCGAACACGGTCTGGGTGTGCGCCACCGGCCATTTGTGGAACGCCAACGAAGAGCGCGGCGTGTTCAAGACCACCGACGGCGGCAAGACCTGGAAGAAGACGCTCTACGCCAACCCCGACACCGGCTGCTCCGACATCAGCGTCGATCCCCAAGATCCGCGCATCGTCTACGCCGGCATGTGGACCTTCCGCCGCACCGGCTGGTCGTTCAGCTCCGGAGGGCCGGACAGCGGCCTCTACAAATCGACCGACGGCGGCGATACCTGGAAGCCGGTCGGCAACGGCCTGCCCGCCGGTTTGAAAGGCCGCGTCGCCGTGGCGCTCGCGCCGTCGCGGCCGAGCGTCGTTTACGCCTTAGTCGAATCCGAGAGCACGGCGCTTTACCGCTCGGACGATTCCGGCGGCTCATGGACCGAGATCAACTCGGCGTTCAACCTCCAGGTCCGGCCGTTCTACTTCGCCAACCTGTTCGTCGATCCGACCGATTTCAACACGATCTACAAGCCCGGCCTTTCGACCACCGTGTCGCAAGACGGCGGCAAGACGTTCAGCAGCGGCGGTCTCGGCGACGGGCCGCATTCGGACCACCACGCGCTGTGGATCGATCCTCGCGATCCGAAGTTTTTGATTCTCGGCACCGACGGCGGGATCTACGTCTCCTACGACCAGGGGACCCGCTGGCGTTTTGTCGGAGCGCTACCAGTCTCTCAGTTCTACCATGTCACGTACGACATGGAGCGGCCCTACAACGTCTACGGCGGCCTTCAGGACAACGGTTCCTGGATGGGGCCTTCCGAGGCGCCCGGCGGGATTCGCAACCGGCATTGGCAGAACATCGGCGGCGGTGACGGGTTTTGGGCGATGCGCGACAGTGCCGACGCGGACTACGTCTATTCCGAATCCCAAGGTGGGGCGATTGCGCGGATCAACGTCAAGACCGGGGAGTCGCGCGACGTCAAGCCCGCGCCGGGAAGCGGCGATCCGGACTACCGCTTCAATTGGAATACGCCGATCGCGCAATCGCCGACCCGGCCCGGAGTGCTCTACCTGGGCGGCCAGTTCCTGTTCCGAAGCCTCGACCATGGCGAGTCTTGGGTGAAGATTTCGCCCGATCTCACCACCAACGATCCGGCCAAGCAGAAGCAACGCCAGTCGGGCGGCCTGTCGATCGACAATTCGAGCGCCGAAAACCACACCACGATCTTCACCGTCGCCGAGTCCCCCAAAGACCCGAACCAGATCTGGGTGGGCACCGACGACGGCAACGTGCAGCTTACCCGCGACGGGGGCAAGACCTGGACCAACTTGGTGAAGAATCTCGCCGGGCTGCCCAAGAACGCCTGGGTCTCGACGATCGAGCCGAGCCCGTATGAGGCGGGAACCGCGTTCGCGACGTTCGACAACCACACGACGGGTGACATGAAGAGCTACGTTTACGAGACGACCGATTTCGGTCAGACCTGGAAGTCGCTCGCCACGGACGCTCTGGCCGGGTATGCCCACGTCGTGCGGCAAGATCCGGTCAACCCGAGCTTGTTGTTCGTCGGCACCGAGCTCGGCCTTTACCTGTCGGTCGATCGAGGTGCGACCTGGGCGAGATTCACCGGCAATCTCCCGAAAGTCGCCGTGCGCGACATCGCGATCCATCCCCGCGATGGCGATCTGATCCTCGCCACCCACGGCCGGGGTATCTACATCATCGACGACCTCACCCCGATCCGGCGGCTTACCCCGGAGATCCGCGATGCCGAAGTGGCGTTCCTGCCGGCGAGGACCGCGGTGCAGACGATCAAGGCGGCGCCTCAGGAGTTCAACGGCGACGACGAGTTCACGGGCCAGAACCCGGACGATTCCGCGCAGATCGTCTACTACCTGAAGAAGCGCCACGTGATCGGCGACCTCAAGATCGAGGTGCTCGACGCGGCGGGCAAGTTGCTCGCCACCCTGCCGGCCGGCAAGCGGAAAGGGATCAATCGGGTTCCCTGGTCGATGCGTCTGCCGCCGCCAAAGCTTCCGGCGGCGACTTCGCTGGTGATCTCGGGCGGTTCGTTCGCGGGGCCGCGCGTACCGCCCGGCACTTACACGGTCAAGCTGACCAAGGGGGGCCAGATCCTCACCGAGGAGATTCGGGTCGGAACCGATCCGCGCGCGAAGCACACGCCCGAAGATCGAGCGGCGCAATACGCCGCGGCGCTCGAAGCGTACAACTCGCTCGCGACACTCACCTATGTCGCCGAGACCCTGGCCGACGTCCGTGCCCAGGCCGACGCGAAAGCGGCGGAATCAAAGGCCGGCGATCCGGCCAAAAAGCCGCTCGAAGCTCTGTCGAAGCAGATCTGGGAACTGTACAAGACCCTGGTCGCGACAGGACCCGGCGGCTGGCTGTCGGGCGAAGAACAGTTGCGCGAGAAGTTGACGGCCGCCTACGGTGGGATCAACGGCTACGATGGCCGGCCGACAAAGGCCCAGCTCGACGCCAAGGCACAGCTCGAAAAACAGCTCGCCGAAGCGGGAGCCAAGCTCGAAGCGTTTCGCACCAAGGACGTGCCCGCGGTAAATCGCGAGCTCGCCAAGTCCAAGAGGGATCCGATCACGGTCCCCACTCGCGAGGAGTGGGAGCAGAAGCAGAAGAAGTAGGGGCAAAGATCGCCGCCCCGGTCGGAGCGCCCTTTTGCGCTCCGACCGGATCTATCCCAAGCGGCAGACCGGCCGGCTCGCGGCCAGGTAGCGCGCGATCTCACGAACCATCTCGATCGTGGCGCTTCCCGTTTCGACCGCCCGGCGCAGCATCAGGACCGCCGCGATCGTCCCTCGTTCGAGGTCGCGCGTGCGGTAAGGTAAAAAGACCTCGCCGAACAGCCCAAGCATCTCCCCGCGGCGCCCCTGACTCCAATAGAGCTGCACCAGATCGAGAAGCACGCCTGCCGCATCCTGGCTGAGCCCCGCCGCCAGCAGATTTTCGCGCACCGAAAGCAGGGCCGCCTCGCCCTCGGCCAGGTTGCCCACGGCGAGCGTGGCGCGCGCTTCGCTCCAGCGGACGCGGAGGATCTCGTCTTCATCGCCGAGCCGTTCGAAGAGCGAACGGGCGCGCCAAAGATGTCCCAGCGACTCGCGCGCGCGATCGGTCTCCAGGAGCAAGGCGCCGAGTCCCCGCAGGCAGCAGGCGAGCCGGCGGGGCTCCCGCGCAGGATCGATCAGCTCGATCGCCTCGGTGAGCGCCTCGATCGCGAGATCCGGCCGCCCGGCCCGGACCGCCATCGGCCCGGCTTCGGCGAGTGTCGCGGCCAAAAGGTCTCGCTCGCCGAGCTTCCTGTAGAGCGTCGCGGCCTCCAGGCCGAGCGCGGTGGCCGCCGCTGCCTGGCCGCGGAAGAGCTCGAAGCGCGCCTCGTATCGGGAGATCTCGGCCCACTCCCAAGGATCCTGGGAGCTCAGGGCATAGAGCGAGTGCGCCATGCGGAATGCTTGCTGGGCCTCTTCGCGAAGGCCGGCTTCGCGCGCCACGTCTCCCCGGTGCGCCCAAGCCCGGGCTTCGAGGTCGCGGACGATCGACACCCCCCACTCCGAGGCATCGAGGCGCTCGGCGACCACGAGCGCCAGATCCACCAGCTGCCGCGCCTCGACCGATCGGTCCGCCGATTTTCCGAGCCCCCCTGCCGGTCCGGGTTCGGCGCGGGCCGAGACCGCGGCGCGCCGAGCGAGGATTTCGTCGCACAGCGGGGGAATCGCGAAACGGGGCTCCCTTTGCGCCAGGGCGAGCCGCTCCGAAGGCGGCGCCGCGAGCAACTCGGCGAGGAGGCCGGGGGCTCTCTGCCGGGCCGCCGCGAGCACCGGACGCCTCTCGCGGGCGATACGAACCGCGCGGTTCATTCCCTCCCGGTAATCGGCGGGTTCGGGCTCCGCCTTGGCTCTGCCGGTCGGAGCCGAGGCCGGGCGCGAAGGGGGCGCCTGCCAGAGATCGCCGGCCAGATTGCGGCAGACCGTACAGCCACCGATCAGATGGCGGACGACGCTCTTGCGCTCGTCCGAGTCCAGCTCGCCTCGTAAAAAGCGCTCCAGAAGGGATGGGTCGGGGTGGCTCGCCGTCACTTTTTGACCTCCTCTGCCGGGCGGCTCACTCTCCGGGACGGAAATTCGGCGCCCAGGAAAGAGAAAAAAGCAAGTCGTCGGCAGCATTGCGGCAAAAAATTTTCTCGTTGCCGACAACTCTAGGCGCTGCATCTTGTCTTTGTCAAGCAACAAGTTGCGGTCGCAAGCTACTGCGGGCCAGGATGTAAGTTATTGAAAGAACTGAGCTTACGGTTGCCAAGGAAGATCGGCCGCGGTATCGTTGTCGCCATGCCAATCTTTCATGGTTTGGGGAGATCCTTGCGCTGGTTGCGCGACCGCCAGGGCAAGAGGCAGTATCAGGTCGCCGATTCGGCCGGAATCACCAAGGCGATGCTCTCGGCCTACGAAACCGGCAAACAGAAGCCGTCTCTGGATACGCTCGAGAAGATCCTCGAGGCGCTCGGCAGCGACCTCGCCGAACTTCACAACGCGCTCCAGATCGTCAACGAGCGCCCGCCGACGGGACGTCGGCCGGAGCCGCAGAGCCCGAGCGGTTGGGCCTCCGCCTGGCGGGGAGGACCGACGCCCGGCGGCGATGCCGGACCGAAGGTCGACGTCTATCGAATGCTCGGGTTCGACCGGCCGCTGCCGGAGGAAGAGGAACAGGCGCTCGGCGAAATGCTCGCCGGCTTCATTCGCCTGCTGCGCTTCCTCCATCGCGCCGGCTCGTTCGCCGAGGTCGCGGACGATGAGCGCGTCGACGTCTTCTCGGACTGATCGGCTCCGCCGCGGCATCTGTCCGGTCCCAGGGGCGCACGTCCGTGTCGTGCGGCCCGCTTTATAGCGGCAGATACGCGTAGCGCAGTACGAGCAACAGGGCGAGTCCCCAGAGCGCCGGGTGGACCTCTCGCCCTTTGCCCGCGGCTGCCTTGACCAACGGATAGACGATGAACCCCGCGGCCAGCCCGTGGGCGATGTTGAACGTCAACGGCATCAGCAGCGCGGTAAAAAACGCCGGTGCCGCCTCGGTCGGATCGCTCCAGTCGATCTCGCGCACGGCCCCCATCATTAAAATGCCGACCAGGACGTGCGCGGGCGCCGTGATCGGATAGCGGCCGTCAACTCCCAGCCCCACGACCTCCACGAGCGGCGAGATCACCAACGAACCGAGCAGCAGCAGGCCGGTCACCACGTTCGCGAAGCCGGTTCGCGCGCCGGCCGCGACCCCCGCCCCGCTCTCGATATAGGAGGTGACCGCCGAGGTTCCGACCAGCGCGCCGGCCACCATTCCCGTGGCGTCCGCGGTGAGCGCGCGATCGAGCCGCGGCAAGTCGCCGGAAGGACCGGCGAGCCCCGCCTGGTGACCGATCGCGAGCAAGGTTCCGAGGGTGTCGAACAGGGTGAAGAAGAGGGTGGTGAGAATCAACGGCAGGTAACGCCAGGAGAGGGCGCCCAGAAGGTCGATTTCCAAGCCCGGCAGGTCGAGACGGGGAACCCGCGCGATCTCGTGCGGCCATGCCACCGCGCCGCAGGCGAACGCCGCGACGATTCCCGCCGCGAGCCCCCAGAAGATCGCGGTGCGGATGCCTCGGGCGTAGAGCACCAGGGTGACGGCCAGCCCGAACAGAGTAAGCAGCGCGGGGCGCGATGAGAGGGAGCCCAGACCCACCAACGTGTTCGGATCGGCGCGGATCAGTCCTCCTTGTTGCAAGCCGATGAACGCGATGAACAGGCCAATGCCCATGGCGCCCGAAAGGGTGAGGACGCGCGGCACCGAGCGCACCAGGAACGCCCGGGCGCCGACCAGGGTGAGCAGGACGAACAGAATCCCGGTCCAGAACACGATTCCGAGCGCGGTCTGCCAAGGCACGCCCGCCCCGATGCAAATGCCGTAGGCGAAGAACGCGTTCAGCCCCATGCCGGGCGCCAAGGCCACGGGGTAGTTGGCGAGCAGGCCCATCACCAGGGTGGCGATCCCGGCGCTGATTGCGGTTGCGGCGATCGCCCCGGGAAGCGGCATGCCGGCCGCCTGGAGGATCACCGGGTTGACGAACAGAATGTAGGCCATGGTGAGAAACGTCGCGAGGCCGCCGAGCGCCTCGCGCCCCGGGGTCGATCCGGCCGCGCGAATGCCGAAAATTCGTTCGAGTAGACCCTCTGTCATGGCTTGCTCCTCTTCTCACTCCTCGTCGGGCGCCGGTTCTTCTTCTTCGAAGGGGTCGTTGCGGCGACTGCCCCGGTGACCCCGCGGCAACGACGGGTCGCGGCGGAACAGCGCCATCTCCGGGTTCACGAACACCAGGCTCGAATAGGTACCCTGAGTATCCAGGATGTCCCAGCGCGAACGCCACTCGAAGCGCTTGGCGAGGAAGTAGCCGAGCTCGCCGGAGAGCAGCTTTTCGTACGCCGCATGCTCGGCGGGGGTGCGCAGGTCGATCACGTTGACCGCGACGATTTCGGGCGCGCGGCGGGCGAGTACCCCCGGAAAGCCCCCCCAGCCGGCATGCGGCAGCCGCGGCGCGTGCTTCGCCCGACCGAGAGCCAAAGAATCCGCCGGGCCGCCGTTCTCCCGCGCGAAGGCCTCGGCGTCGTAGCGCGCGTCATGCACCATCCGTCGATCGACCGACAGGGCGTAGAGGCCGCCGTAGGCGAGAACCGAAGCGGCGGCCAGGAGGCCGAGCCCGCGTAGCGTCGCTCGACGGGAGAATGTGATCGCCGCCAGGAGACGGCCGGCCGGCAGCGCGAGGAGCAGCGCCAGCGGCAGCACGTAACGGTCGCGGCTGAACAGGATGGGCAACAGGAAGAACAGGTAGTACGAGCCGCCCAAAAGTGCGAGCGAGAGGAGGAGCGTCCGTTCCCTCTGCCGCGCCCTTGCGACCGCGTGAACCGCGCCGATCGCGCCGGCCGCGAACGCCGGCCAACCCATGCAGAACCGCAGGTGCGACAGATTCTCGACCAGGTTGCCGAGATGGCCCGCGGGAGTGTTGGCGAACGCCTTCGCCTCTTCCGACTGCGGCCCGAGCAGGGTGCGCACGTGGGCGAGAAATCCGCCGAGGTTGAAGGGCCAGTTGTAGATCACCGCGGCGAGGCCGAGCCCGAGGCCCAGAACCGAGAGAATGCGCCGATCGACCAGGGCGGCGAACAGGCCAGGGCGCGCTCCCTCCTGCGCCCGAGCCCGGATCAGGCCGGGCAGCACGGCGAACGGCACCAGGAGGTAGAGCCCATACGCCTGGTCCTTGCTCGTGATCGCAAACACCGCGCAGGCCCCGAACCAAAGGTAGTCACGCATCCGATGCCGATCGAGCAGGCGAACGAAGAAGACCAGCGACAGCGCGAACCAGAACAGGAACGGCATCTCGACGTTCGCGGTCTTCGCGAAGTAGACGAACGGCGCGCCGGGGGCGACCAAAGCTCCGGCGAACAGCCCGGCGCGCGGATTCGAGACCGACCGCCCCACTTCGGCGATCGCGGCCACCGCGCCGAGCGCCATGGCGACGCTCATCAGGCGGGAAAGGACGAAAAGCCAGCTATTGAGATCGAGCCCCTTGCCAGGCACCGGGCCGATCCCGGCGAGCGCGCGGAGCGGCGTCTGAACGATCGCCAAGACATAGAAATGAAGCGGCGGATACTTCGTGTGCCAGCCGCCGGAAAACGCGCGATGGAAACCCGCCGCCACCTGGTTCGGCCGGATCTCGTCTCCCGCCCATCCGCGCCAGCTCGGCAGTCCCCAGGTGATTCCCAGCAAGAAGAGCACGGCGGCTCCGGCCAAAAGGCCGAACAACGCGAAACGAAAGCTGCGGTCGGCCGCCTGATCCGGCGGAGCCGCGTCCTCGGCCGCGATCACCGGTCGGCCTCTTCCGGAAACCGCCACTCGGCGGAGAGCCCCGTGGCCGTCTTCTCGATCCGCGCGGAGATCGGCGGCAGAAGATCCTCCGGGTGGAAACTCTCGGCGCTCGCCACATGGCGCAGGTTCTGCCGCGGGCTCCGTTCCGCCACGGCGCCCGGCGGAAAGGTCAGGCGGTCGCGCACCGCGACGCCCCGCTCGTTCGCCTCGATCTCGCGCTCGAAGCGCGGGGCGTTCGGATTCTCTCTCTGCGGCTTGAAGATCAACAGCCGCCGCAGCGGCTTGAGGAGGCGCGCGCCGAGCACCTTCGAAGCGAGCCGCAAAGCGGCGTGTTTCCAAGGGGTGGGGATCAGAAAGCTCGCCTTCCTACAGGTTCCCGCGATCCGCAGGTGATCGTCCCCCTCGCCTCTCGCCTCGATCCGCGCCTCCGCCCCTTGCCACCAATTGCTGGTCCAAAGGGCCGAGCCGACGCGGACCCGCCAACCGTGATCGAGCAGAGGGGGCGCGTTGCGGCGATGGATGCGCACCAGCCCCCCTTTGCGCAGACCGATCGCGGCGCTCCAGCTTCGATCCGCGCTCCAAACGATCCGATAGCCCGCGCCTTCGAACGTCAGGCCGCTCCGTTCGGCCGGCGGCTCGCCCGCGAGCATCGAATCGAGATGGGGCAGCGCCCGAACCACGCTCGCGTAGACATAATGGCTGTGGTACCGATCGTCGGTCGCCCAGAGAAAATGCGCCGGGTCGTCCGCATCCCGAAACAGCGTTTCCACCAGCCAAGCCGCGCGGCGGTTGCGCGCACCGGTCCGGGCGAGACCGTAAGGGACCACGTAATCGGTGTTCCGGCTGTTGAGGGTCGAAGGGAGCCGCCCATCGGCGCCGACCAGGAGGCTAAGAAATTCGACCGCCCGATCGATCGCCTCCACCGCGCGCGGGTCTTCCGTCGCGTCGTGGTAATCGACCAGCGCATCGATCGTCACGGTCAGATAGCCGAAGTCGGGGCCGCCGTATTCCGGAAACCACCCTTCGGCATGCTGGCTCGCGAACAACCGCTCTGCATGTTCGGCGATACGGGAGGAGCGCGGCGAGATCTCCGGCAGCCGCGCCGCGAGCGCGAGAGCCGCGAGTCCCGCCGCCTGCTGGTTCGAGGCTTCCGTCTCCTGCTGGGAATCCAAGTGGGCCGCAAGCCGCGACAGCCCGCGCCAATCGATCTTGGAGAGACGCTCCGGGTGCGAAGTTTTCCAATCGAGCGCCAGCCGCGCCGCGGCGTAGAGCCCGAACGCCGCGGCCGGATAGCTCCGCTCGAAGGGGAAGTATTCGTCCACCCCGCCGTCGCGCCGCACTTGGGCCGCGAGCGCATTGATAGCCGCCACGGCCCAAGATTCGATCCGCTCCGGATCGCACGGCATTTCCAGGTCGTCGCGGAGCAGAGCGTCGAGCGTAAAAGCCCCTTGCTGCAAGATCGCCGAGGAAAAATCGCGGATCTTGTAGTGCCAGTGGTTGCGGTCGAAATTGCCGAACCGGGGCGAATCCGGATCGCGGTCCATTTGCGTCAACACCCGCGGCAGCTGCCGCTCGGCGTAGGCCCGGAGCGCGCGCGACAGGTAGCTCATCGCTCGCCTTGCCGGCCGGCGAATCCGACGATCTCTGCCCAGCGTTCCGGATTCGGCCGGAACGAGAAATCGACCGCGGCCAGCCCTTTCCGTTTGGTCGGCTTGGAGATCGATTTCCACCCTTTGCGGAGCGCGTTGAACGCCGGTCCGACGAG
>DATMZU010000621.1:0-20153 GCA_035607435.1 Thermoanaerobaculia bacterium
AAGCTGCTCGACTTCGGCATCGCCAAACTGCTCGACACCGAAAGCGGCGCGGCGACCCTGTTGACACGGGAAGCGGGGCACGCTTTCACCCCCGCGTTCGCCGCGCCGGAGCAGATCCTGGGCGAGAGCGTCAGCACCGCCACCGACGTCTACGCCTTGGGCGCCCTGCTCTATCTCCTGCTGTCGGGCCGCCATCCCGCCGGAGGCCCGGGGACCAAGCCGGCCGAGATGCTCCGAGCGATCCTGGAGACCGACCCCGCTCGCCCGTCGGACGGGGTGACCGACCCTCACGTCGCGACGCAGCGGGGGACCACGCCCGAACGTCTGCGGCGCGACCTACGCGGCGATCTCGACACGATCGTCGCCAAAGCTTTGAAGAAGCGGCCCGAGGAGCGCTACGCCTCGGTGGCGGCGCTCGGCGAAGACCTGCGCCGCTACCTTGCCGAAGAGCCGATCCTCGCCCGCCCCGACTCGCTGGCCTACCGCGCGGCCAAGTTTTCCCGCCGCAACGTACGGAGCCTTTCCGCCGCCGCCTTGGCGGTACTGACGCTGGCGGGCGTCGTGGCGTTTTACGGGACCCGGCTCGCGGAAGAGAGAGATCGGGTTCGTCTCGAAGCGCAGAAAGCCGAGCAGGTGAGCAACTTTTTGATCGGCCTGCTCACTCGCACCGACCCGTTTGACGAAGGTCGCCGCGAATCCACGGTGGAGGGATTGCTCGACGCCGGGGCGGCGCAGGCGCAACGCGATCTGGCCGGCCAGCCCGAGATGCAGGGCAAGCTGCTCACCCTTTTAGGTCGGATCTTGCAGCGGCGCGGCGCCTACGAGCAGGCCCTGCCTCTCCTGGAGCAAGCCGTCGCCATCGGACGAAAGACCCTCGGACCGGGCCGCGAGCTGGCTCAAAGCCTGCACGACCTCGGCGTGACGGAAGGGCAGCGGGCACGGCTCGACGCCGCGCGGATCACCCTCGAAGAGGCGCTCGCCATGCGCCGGAAGTTTCTCGGACCCGAGCACCCGGAAACCGCCGTCTCCGAAAGCGAGTTGGGGCGGGTGCTTTCGGACCAGGGGCGCTTCGTCGAAGCGGAGGTTCACTGCCGTTTGGCCCTGGCGATTCGGCGGAAGGTGCTGGGGCCTCGCGACCACGAAACGGCGAGCAGCATGAACGATCTGGCGCACCTGCTCCAGCACAAGGGCGATCGAGCCGGAGCCGAGAAGTTGTTTCGGGCAACCGTGGAAATCAACCGCGAGACCCGCGGACCGAAACACCCGGACGTCGGCACCGCGCTCGCCAACCTGGCCGGCACGATCGCCGAACGTGGCGACTACGTAGTGGCCGAAAAGATGTACCGCGAGGCGTCGGCGATCACCCGGGAGGCATTGGGAACCGAACACCCTCGCTACGCGCAGCGCCTTGCGGGCCTTGCCTTCGTCCTGCGGCTGGAAGGCAAGCTGTCCGAAGCGGAGTCGCGCAACGCGGAAGCCCTGGCGATCTCCCGGCCCGCCTTGGGGCCGGACCACCCGACCGTGGCCCGTCACGAGGTGGGGCTGGCGCGGATCTACCTCGACCAGGGGCGCCCCGAAGCCGCCGAGCCGCTGCTGATTCACGCCTTGGAAGTCCAGCAAGCTGCCGTCGGCGCCAGGGACTGGCGTCTCGGGGCGACCGAGAGCCTGCTCGGCGCCGCCTACGCCAGGCTCTCCCGTTTCCCCGAAGCGGAGTCCCACCTGCTGCGGGCGTTTCAGATTCTCAAAGCGACGCCCGGCTCCGAGGGCCAAGAGACCCGCGAGGCCCAGGACAACCTCGCCCGCCTGGCGGCGCTCTACAAAGCCTGGGGCCGGCCTGCGATGGCGGCGCGGTACCGGTCGCGGTAGGCGCTTCCGTTGCTCGCCGCGGCGACCTATGCCGCCTCGTCGACGAGCCAAACGGACAGGCCCTTGCCGAGCGTTGAGAGGGCCTTCTCGATCCTCGAAAGCTTGGAGGGGTGGCGAGGATCGAGGAGCCGCCGTACTTCCTTCTCGTCGCAGCCGAGCCGTATCGCCAAGTCGGACTTGGTAATCCCGCTTTCCCGCAGCGCCAGGTAGAGCGCGGCCTTGGCCGCGGTCAACGCCGGCACCGGAACTTCTGGGCCGCCGCGGGCTCCGGCGGACGGTTTTGGAATCGGATCGCCGCGTCGGATGCGCCCGGCGATCGCCTCTTCCAAAGCATCGGCGGCCTCATCCAAAGCACTCGGGACATCTTCCGCCTGCGTGATGGCCTCGGGAAGGTCGGGAAACGTCACAACAAATCCACCGTCGACTTCGTCGGGGGTCAGAACCACCGGGTACGAGAATTCGTGGGCCATCGGGGTAGCCTCCCTATCCTTCGATGTCCTTGAGCGTCAGTCCAAGCTGTTTCAACATGGCGTGCAGAGTTCCCGTCTTGAGCTCGTCCCGCAGGTCACGGACGACCGTGAAGCGACTCCCCAAATAAAGCGTGCCGTGACTTCCCTTTCCGCGTTCCGCCGCGAAATCGACGGATATTCCACGCTCCTTACCGATCCGGCGAACGCGGCGGACGAATTCGTTCCCTCTCACGGCACGAGTATCGGACAAATATGTCCGGCGCGCAACCTCCCAATGGGACATTGTCGGCCACGCCATAGTTCTCGCCTTCCGCTTTGAACCTGCTGGTTCTTTCGCCCGTTGTCGCCTTTCCGCCACAAATCTCGATACACCAGATAGTCGAAACGCCGCACCGGTCCCCGGACGCGGCGACATCCTGAAAACACCGGCGGCGCCGCCGCGCTCCAAAGAGCGTCGGAAGGCGCATGCCTACTCCAAAGAGGCCACAATGAAAACCAAGACGATTCTCCAAGCCGCGGCGCTCGCGTCGCTGCTGATTCCGTTCCCTGCGAGCGCCCAACAAAGCAACCGGGCCGACGGGCTGCGACTCGTGCCCAACGTGATCGAACAGTTCAAGGCGCTCACCGAGCTGGCGGACCCGCTCGGTTTCCACCGCAGCACCACGCCGAACCCGAGCCAGTGCCGGCACTATCAGGCGATCACGCGGGTGGACGGCGCCGACGGTACTCCCTTCTTCCTGGTCACCCGCAGCGGCAACACGCCGGACATTCCGGTGCTTCCGGACGAGCTGGTCTGCGACGACTCGCCCGGCGAGACGCGCAACGGCAACCTGATCGTCTTCAAGATGGGCTCTCGCGACAAGAACGGCGAGCGCCTGCGGAGCAACCGGCTGAGGAAAGGCGTCCATGTCGATGACACCGCGCCGCCCGCGGAGGACGTCGCGACGATTTTCTTCACCGTCGTCGGCGGCGATCCTCAAGATCCCGATCCGGCCAAGCGGCCGGGCCTCGTGTTCAGGAACGGCGAAGGCCCCGGTCCCGTGCAGCGGGTCTACGGCCACCCGGGCGGCATGCAGCTGGTCGGACACATGCTGGCCATCGCAAACGAATCCCCAAAACGGCCGACGATCCCGAACCCGAATTCGACGCCACAGTTCCCGCTGCCGCCGATCCCGGACCCGAACTACGACGTGGCGCCGCATCCGACGGCGATCCTGTTCTTCGACGTGAGCGACCCGGAAGCCCCGGCGTTTCGCAGCCAGTTCGCACCCATGGACAGGCCGGATTACGATCCGGACAGGGAGCCCCTCGAAGGAGCCGACGGCCTCGGCGTCACCCCGCTTGAAAACGGCCTCTACCTGATGGCGGTAAGGGCGGGTTCGAGGACCACGATCCGATCTACTTCTACCGTTCGACGATCGGCGATCTATCGAGCCCGGACCTCCAATGGGAGTTCGTGTCGAGCACAAGGGTGCCGGAGGTCGAGGACCCGCACCAGACCTTCCAATTCCTACGGGAGGCGGGCCCCAACGGCGAGCTGGGCGATCTCTACATGGCGGGAGCGCGCGGCAATCCGGTGTTCGGCGACCACGACCGGATCGATCTCTTCCACGTCGATCGGCAGACCACGGACTGCGCGCCGGGCGACGACATCCAGCTCACGATGCTGGTTCACGGCAAGCGAATCTCCCCGTTTCCGAGCACCGGAGGGAGCGACAAACTGGCGAACACCGCGGCGGCCACCGGGTTCCACATCACCCCGAGCGGCGAGCTGATCTTTTACGCCACGGAGCACGACAACGACGGGCCGGACGGGACCGTCAAGGCCGGAGAGTGGCGCCATCGCGACATGGTGCGCGAAGGGAGCCCCACCCTGCTGCCGACCGCCAAGATCGATGGACTCTTCGAGGTCGATGAGGGACGCACGACCAGCCTCACCGGAACGGCGCAAGCGCCAATCACCAAGGCGTGGATCCAGCTCTACGAGGGGACCGACTTCCACTCGCTCTACCCGACCGTCGATTTCGACGACTTCGACCGCGACGACTTCGACGACTTCTCTCGCCTGGAATTCCTGCTGATTCCCCAGCCGTCTCCCAACCCACCCTTCATCGTGAACCACGCCGACGCGGCCCGATCGTGGAAGTGGTTCGCCCCCGCCGGCTGCTCGATCTTCGCGATCGATCATGAAGGCGGCGAAATCGACGAGGCGAAAACCCTGGTGGGCGACGGCACGATGCATCAAGACCCCGACCTCAAATTCGTCTTGAACGACGGAGGCACGGACGACATCGATCAAGAGGTGGACGCGGTCGACTTCCTCGATAATTGCGACAGCTACTACGCGACGCCGTTCGCGCTCAAGTGGGACCTGGATTTGAACGGCAGCTTCGAGACCACGGGGTCTTCCGTCACCTTCAACGCGCTCGCTTTCGACGGTCCGTCCGACGTCACCGTACCGGCCCAGGCGCAGCACCCCACCGACGGCCCGGTGGGCTTGGCCACCGCCAAGGTCCACGTCCGCAACGTGGCACCGCAGCTGACGCAGTTCCGCGTCACCGACAGCGCCGGGCGGCAGGTGGGCGTGGACGTGCCTTTCGTCCTGACCCGCGTACCGGTCACCGCCGGTGCGAGCTTCAGCGATCCGGGCGTGCTCGATCATCAAACCGCGACGATCGCCTGGGGCGACGGCTTGATCGAACCACAGAGCGCCTTTACGACCTTCAACGAGGCCTTCGGCGATGGGACCGGCGCGGTCTCGCACCGGCATCGCTACACTCTCGCCGGGACGCACCCGATCGCGCTGACGGTGACGGACGACGACGGCGGCGTGGGGGCCACCTCGGCGGACGTTCGGGTGGTCACGCCCCAGCAGGCGGTGGAAGAAATCATCCCGCTGCTGGACGGCATCATCGCGGGCACCACGAACAGTAACGTCCTCAAAGATCTGGACAAGGCGCGCAAAGCCCTGTTCGGCAACCCCAACGGCAAGAACGGGGCGCTGGAGAAGATCAAAAACGGCAACAACCAAGCGGCCATCGCCTTCCTCGGGCAGGCTGTCACCTGGCTGGAGAGAGCCCAGGCGGACGGCTCCGTCGATCCTAGGATCGCGACACTGATCGGTCTCCTCCAACAGGTCGAGGATTCCTTGTCCGCCGTGTAAAGCCTCGCTGCGCTCGACCGTCTCCTTCGGACCCGCCCGCCGGCCCACCCGGTCGGCGGGTTCTTTATTTTTCTCCGTCCCCCTGTCGTCTTTTCTCTCCGGATTCCGATTCTCCAGATTGACGCACCCCGTTAAAGCCTTGCGGGCGCGTCACGGACGAAACCGGCCGCTCCCCTCTTCGGACTCTCCTCTTTGAAAGGTTCATCCATGTCTCACGACGATCCGCAACACCCCTTCAGCTCTTTCACCCTCAGTCGCCGCCAGGCGTTGGGCATCCTGGGCGGCGTCTCCGCCATCACCCTCCTCGGCGTAAACCCCGCCCGCGCCGCCCAAGACGACCGCGAGGCGGACGACCACGGGGACGACGTCTCGCTCGACACGCGCCTGGTCCGCGACTACGGCATCCGCCACCCGATCGCGAGCGCCGGCATGGCTTTCGTGGGGCTGACCGACCTGGCGGTGGCGGTCTCCAATGCCGGCGGCCTCGGCGTCTACGGCGCCGCGCCGGAACCTCCTCCCGTGGTCGATGCGCGCCTCTCCGAGATCGCGAGCCGGACGAGCCATCCTTACGGTGTGGACTTCATTCTCGCCACCGGTCCCATGGGCGATTTCACCACGCAGGATCACATCGACATCGCCGCCGGCCATCGCGTACCGGTTGTGGTGTTCCATTTCAACCTGCCGCCTAAAATATGGGTCGATCAGCTCCAGGCGGCGGGGTCGCGGGTCTGGGTGCAAGCCGGGTCGGTAGACGTTGCCGAACAGGCCGCCCGCCTCGGCTGCGACGCGATCGTCGTCCAAGGTAAATCGGCCGGCGGCCACAATCACAACTTGACGATTCCGACCCTCGCGCTCCTCGCCCAGGTCCGAAAGCGCGTGCCTCATCGCGTCCTTCTGCTCGCGGCCGGGGGCATCGCCGACGGTCGCAGCCTCGTCAAGGCCCTGCGCGCCGGGGCCGACGGTGGATGGATCGGCACCCGCTTCGCGGCGTCGAGCGAGTCGTACGCCCACCCCGGCTACAAGGACCGCCTGGTGCATGCCAAGGGAAGCCACGCCACCCAATTCACCACCGTTTTCGGCCCGGAATTCCCCAACGCCACGCAGCGCGTCCTAGCGACCCGAGCGGTGACCACGCCGGCCTCGACCCAGCCTCCGGTGATCGGCTCGACGCTCCTGTTCCCCGGCGTCTTCAACGTCCCGTACGACATGCCGAAATACAGCGCGATCGTGCCCACCCGCGACACCGCGGGCGACTTCGAGGAGATGGACATGCCCGCCGGCTCGGAAAGCTTGCTCGAAACCGTGCGCGTCCAACCCGCCTCCGAGATCATCGAGGAGATCGTTGCCGACGCGAGACGCCTGATCGCGCACGGATCCCGAGACGACGACTGACCTCAAAAAACTTTTCGTTCTCCTGTCGCCTTTTCTCCTCGAATCCCGATTGATCAGATGGTCGAGCTTACCGCGGCCCATTCCGGACCGCGGTTTTATGTTCGGACCCCACAAAAAAACTTACGAGGAGAGCGTCATGAAGATCAACAAACAACTTTGGCAAATCGTAGCGGCGATCGGATTCCTGGCTTCGGCGGCCCACGCCGGCAACAAAGTCGTTGAGCCCGGGCAGGAGTTCTCCGGTAAGTCGTACAACCAGCTGGCCGCCGATTGGACCAACTGGCTTGTCACCGAGCCGATCGCGACCAATCCGGTGTTCGATCCCGATGGCCGGTACTGCGACCTCAACCAGCATGGCAAGGTCTGGTTCTTGGCGAGCACCCTCGACGGCATCGTCAACCGGTCGTGCGAAATTCCTTCCGGCAAGTCGATTTTCCTGTCCCTCGGCGGCGTGTTCGTCAGCTTCGCGCCGGAATTTCCCGCGTCGGACGATCCTTGTTCCCAGCTCGCGACGGATGCGGAAAGAGTTCGTTGCGACGTGAACAACGACGTCCCCGTGGCACCTTCCATCGCTTTCGAAGCCACGCTCGACGGCGAGCCGATCGAAGATCTCTTCGCGTTCCGTACCCAGAGTCCGCCCGGGGGGTTCACCCTGCGGGTTCCCGACCCCTCCTTTCTCACCGATCTCGGTCTCCCCGCGGGCGATCGAACCCCTGCGGTGGCGGACGGCTACTTCCTGTTCTTGAAGCCGCTCAAGCGGGGCCGGCACTCTCTCAACTTTCAGATGACGAATCCCGACCAGTCCGTCCGGGGCGTCAACTACACCTTGATCGTTCGGGGAGGCGACGACGACTGACCCCTTGCCTCTCGCCTGATAGAAACCTTTTCGGCTCGAGACCGCCGGCCCGTATCGGATCGGCGGCTTTCGTCTTTTCCCTCCTCTCGGTTGCCATTCCTGATGTAAAACCAATTTCTCTTGGCATCTGTAACGAAATGCGCGGCGATTCGCCAATACCGACGCTTCCGCAATTCGCGGCATGCAATATTCACTCGAAAGGAAATGGAAATGAAAAACATAGCAATCCAATTCTTCGCCTCTCTCGTAGCCGTCGCCGCGGGCATCGCGATCCCCGCATCCGCCCTCGACTTTCCGGCCAGCGGCCAGACCACCTCGTACACCGCGAACAAGAACGACGGCATCACCGCCGCGGTCTCGGTGCCGGACGACGGCGCGGTGCAGGCGGGCAGCACGCTGAGCTTCACGGACAACGGCGATGGCACGATCACCGACGACAACACCGGCCTGATGTGGGAAAAGAAGGGCGACAACGGCGGGCTGCACGACAAGGACAACGGCTACTACTGGTCGGGCACCGGCAGCGTCTTCCAGGAAACGATCTGGGACTGGCTGGAGGACGTGAACGCCGAGGGCGGCACAGGATTCGCCGGCTACGCCGACTGGCGCATTCCGAACGCGAAGGAGCTGCAGACCCTGGTGGATTACGAGAGCGGCGCGCCGATGATCTCGGCCGCGTTCAACAACAACTGCGTTTCGGGCATCACCGTTCTTACCGGCAGCTGCAACCCGATCACCGGCTATTGGACCTCGACCACCTGGGCTCGGAGCACAGGTATGGCGTGGGGCGTGAACTTCAATGAAGGCCTCCTGTTTCCGTACGACAAGTCCTCCGCGCCACGGGTGCGCGCCGTGCGGGGCCGGTCGAATCTGCCGGCCTCGGGTCAGACCACGGCCTACAAGGCCGACAAGAACGACGGCATTGCCGGAGCGGTCGCCGTGCCGGACGACGGCACGGTGCGAGCCGGTTCGCCCTTGAGTTATACGGACAACGGCGATGGCACGATCACCGACAACGTCACCGGACTCGTCTGGGAAAAGAAAGGCGACAACGGCAACCGGCACGACAAGGACAACATCTACTGGTGGTCGGGCAACGGCGCCGAAGAAACCGTTTGGGACTGGCTGGAGGACGTGAACGGCGAAGGCCTCGGCGGCTACGGCGACTGGCGCATCCCAAACGTGCGCGAGCTTCTAAGCATTGAGGATTTCCAAAACCAATGGGCCGTGCCGGCGGCGTTCCTCAACAACTGCGTGCCCGGAGTCTCGGCCTTGACCGGCAGCTGCACCTTCCAATCCATCTACTGGACCTCGACGACCCGCAAGGCCGCCCCCTCCACGGCGTGGTACGTGGACAACTACGGTGCCCTCGGCACGAGTTTCAAGTCCTCCACGGCGCGCGCGCGGGCGGTGCGGGGCGGTACTCTGTAGATCGAACTGCCAGTCACCGGTCTTTCGACCCTCGCAGGGGGCGTCGTCCTGCCCCCTGCGGGTCTCCCTCTCTCAGGCTGATTGTCTCGCCTTCGACAAGCTTTATATCCGCTGCATACGCTTGATATCGGCGGGACGAGCCGCTGCCGGAGCGCGCGCACACGATCTGCAATAGACCTATGCAACAACGCATATCGTTTTGACCCTGATCGATCCTTCGCGTACGGTGGGGCGTCATTGAACACAAACGTTGCTCCTCGCCGCGGTTTCAGCGATAGCCTCGTCCGATCCAAGGAGAGACCTATGAACCAGAATGAACCTTCGAGAAAGAACTTTCTCCACGAGTCGTTCCGCAAAGGAAGATTTGTCGCCCTGACGATGGCCGCCCTCGTCGGTTGTTGCCCTGTCGCCCCAAGTTTCGGGACGGCGACGGCCGATCGAGCGCTCCGCCCCGCGGCGCGGAAGGCCGCGGACTTCTCCGCGAAGCTGCCGATTCGTTTCGAGGAGAACGTCGGCCAGGTGAAAGACGGCGACGTCCGCTTCTTCGCCCGCGGGCGGGGATATCGGCTGTTCCTGGGGCGCGAGGGGGCCGTGTTCAGCCTCGGCAATGCGATGTCCGCCACGGGGACGACCGGAACGATGCGGCTGCGGCTCGCAGGCGGCGCGGAGGGAACCGCTCCGCTCGGGATCGACCGGATGAAGACGCAAAGCAACTACCTCCTCGGCAACGATCCGAGCGCCTGGCATTTGCGGGTCCCGAGCTTCGCGGGCGTGCGCTACGAAGAGGTTTATCCGGGAACCGACGTCGTCTTCTCGGGCAACGAACGCCGGGTCGAACAGTCGTTCTTCCTCGACGCCAAGGCCGAGCCGCGGCGTATCCGCCTGGTCTACGAGGGTGCCTCGGCGGTCGAGATCGGGAAGGCCGGCGAGCTGATTCTGCGCGCGGGGCGCGCGGGAGAGGCCGAACTGACGGCCGCCCGTCCGATCGCGTATCAGGTGGTGCGCGGCGAGCGGCGCCCGATCGAGGTCCGGTACCAGATCCTGGCCCAGGGGACCGGGGCGCCCGAGGTGGGGTTCGCGCTCGGCAAGTACGATCGAAAGCTACCGCTGGTGATCGACCCCGTGTTCATCAACAACACGTTCCTCGGTGGCAGCGAGGAGGACAGCGCCGCGGCGGTGGGCGTGGACGGCTCCGGGAACGTCTACCTCGCGGGGTACACCGCCTCGACCGATTTCCCGGGGATGCCCGGCGCTCTCCAGGCGAGCTCCGGCGGCTCGTACGACGGCTTCGTGGCGAAGGTCGATCCGACCGGCGCCACGCTGCTCTACGCCACGTATCTCGGCGGCGACGGGTTCGACGCGGTGAACGGGATCGCAGTGGACGCGGCGGGGAACGCTTATCTCACGGGCGACACGCAATCGTCGGATTTCCCGGGTGTCACGGGCGCCTCGATCCAGAGCAGCCTGGCCGGCGACGGGGACGCCTTCGCGGCGAAGCTCAACCCGGCGGGCTCGGCGCTCCTCTACTCGACCTACCTCGGCGGTTCCGGTTTCGACACCGGCAAGGGCATCGCGATCGACGGATCGGGCAACGCGGTGGTCGCGGGCGCGACCGATTCGACCGATTTCATCGGCGTGACCGGAAGCTCCCTCCAACCGAGCCAAGACGGGGGCACGGACGCCTTCGTGACGCAGATCGACGACACCGGAAGCGCAATCCTCTACTCGACCTATCTCGGGGCGAGCGAGGAGGATCAGGCCGCCGGGGTCGGGGTGGACGGATCGGGCGACGCGGTGGTCGTGGGCACGACCTGCTCCTCGGCCTTCCCGGTCACCGCCGGGGTGGTCGAGCCGGCTCCCCCGGGCGTTGACTGCGGCAACGGCTTCCACGACGCGTTCGTCGCGAAGCTCGATCCGTCCGGCGCGGCGCTGGTCTATTCGACGTTCCTGGGCGGCGAGAAGAACGACGATGCTCGCGGCCTCGCGGTGGACGCGGCGGGCAACGCCTACGTCGTGGGGACCACCGACTCGACCGTCTTTACGGGGGTCGGACCGGGCTCGATGCAGCCGGGCAACCCCTTCCAAGGCACGGCGGCGTTCCTGACCAAACTCGGGCCGGCGGGCGACGCGGTCGGCTACTCGACGTTCCTGGGCGGGCTTCTCGACGGCGAGACCAGCGGCCAGGGGGTCGCGGTCGATTCATCAGGACGAGCCTACGTCACCGGGGGCATCACCTCGGATGACGGGATTCCGATCGCCCCGCTCGGGCCCTCGAATACGCTGCAGACCCAGTTCGCCGGTGACAGCGACGGATTCATGACCCGGTTCGACGTCACCGGGCAACTTGTCGAGCTCTCGACCCTACTCGGAGGGCCCGGGTCCGACACGGGCTACGCGGTCGCCCTCGACGAATCCCGCCAGGCGATCTACGTCGTGGGCGGATCGACCTCGGAAGTGCTGCCCGGCGACAATTCCGGCTCGATCCAGCCGGCCGCCGCGGGCGGCGGCGACGCCTTCCTGGTCCGGATCTTGCCCGGGCCTTTCTTGACTCTCGAGAAGGAAGACGACCAGCCCTTCAACGTGGACCCGGGCACCCGGATCACCTACACGCTGACCTACGAGAACATCGGCGACGGGGACGGGGTCGGCGCGACGCTCACCGAGACGGTGCCGGTCAACACTGTATTCAAGCCGACTTTCTCGACCCCCGGCTGGAGCTGCACGCCGAACGACGAGGCCGGCTCCGAATGCACGCTCGCGATCGGTACGGTGACTGCGGGCGGCGGCGGATCGGCGACTTTCGCGGTCAAGGTGAAAAACAAGCTGCTGGCCGGGGATTCGACGATCCACAACACGGCCTGCATCCATCCCGGCAACCACTGCGCGGAAAGGGGCACGGGCACCACGGCGGCTCCCCTTCTGACGATCACCAAGATTGCGCAGTTCAACGTCGCGCGGCCGGGCAACACCCTCAGCTGGAAGATCAAGTACGCCAACGCCGGCAACCAGGACGCCGATCCGGTCTTCCTGACCGACACGGTGCCGGGCAACACGGTGTTCAATCCGGGCGCTTCGACGGCGGGCTGGAGCTGCGCGCCGAACAACTCGGCGGGATCCGTCTGCACGTTCCCGCTGGGCAACGTGGCGGCCGGCGCCCAGGGAAACGTGATTTTCGCGGTTACCTTGGCGACGACGCTCTCGAACACCGCCTGCGTGGTGACGGACGTCCCGTCCCCCGAGCTGGCCCCCGCCTTGGGCAAGCCGCTGACACCGGTCGCCTGCTCGACCGCAACGACGCCGTTCAACTGACCTCGAACTGACCCGGCCGCGATCCGGCGATCCCCCAGCGTGGGGATCGCCGGCTTCGCCGGTCGGCTGCCGCGCCTTGTCACGCTCCGAGATTCGCGCCACACTGCAGTTCTAGTCAGCTTGCACTCTCAAGTACTCCTGCGCTAATGCGGGAATCTCATACCCCGAAGAGGGAGGCCTCATGCGGAAACAGGTCCAGTGGATCGTCGTCTCGTTATGTCTGATCGCGGTTGCCGGAATCCCGGCGATGGCCTCGCCCGGCAGCACCGCTCTGGTACCCAGCCTGTCGATGGAGCGGACGGCGCTCACCACGGCGGAGGGCGTGAACGTGCGCTTTACGCTCGCCAACCAGGGCGCGGACGATCTTCTCGTCCTCAAGTGGAAGACCCCGCTCGCCGGCTTCGACGGCGACCTGTTCGTCGTCGAGCGCGACGGCCTGCGCGTCGCCTACACGGGTCGGCTGGTCAAGCGGGCGGCGCCGAGCCTCTCGGACTACGTCCGTATCCCGGCGGGCGAAAGCGCCTCGGTGACCTTCGACCTGTCCGTCGTCTATGACATGCGGAAGCCTGGGCATTACACGGTGCGCTACGCGGCGGCCGGCATCGACTTCGTCCACGAGGACTACCGGAAAGGCCTGACCGCGGTCGGCTCGTTCGACGCCTTGGAATCCGACGCTTTGGATCTGACTCTTTCCGGTAAGGACCTGAGCGGCGCCCGACTGCCGATCGAGCTGCCGTCCCCGCGCCCAAGCGGCCGGGCGCTCACCCCCACCTTCCTGAACTGCTCGAACGGCAACATCACGTCGATCGGCAGCGCGCTCGCCAACGCCCAGACCTACGCGACCGAGTCGTACAACTTCCTGGTCAACCTGCCCACCGCGTCGCGCGCGGCCGACGCCCGCTACGTGACCTGGTTCGGCGCCTATACCAGCGCGCGGTACTCGACCGTCCAGGCGCACTACAACAGCATCAAGAACGCCTTCGCCGGCCAGACCTTCCAGCTCGACTGCGACTGCGCGTCGGACAACTCGCTCTACGCGTTCGTCTTCGTCAACCAGCCGTACCACGTTCACCTGTGCGGCGCGTTCTTCGCCGCCCCGGCGACCGGCACCGACTCCAAGGCCGGTACCTTGGTCCACGAGACGAGCCACTTCACGGTCGTCGCCGGCACCAACGACAACGCCTACGGCCAGACCGCTTGCAAGAAGCTCGCGACCAAGAATCCGAACAAGGCGGTCGACAACGCCGACAGCCACGAGTACTTCGCCGAGAACAACCCACACCAGAATTAGCCGACGTGGGCGGGGCGGCTTCTCGCCGCCTCGCCTCTTTCGTCCGGGTGCGGCGCTTCATCCGCTCTTTTCTTCCGGCTGCTACAATTCAGCATTCTCGCTCGCCCGTAGACTTCGTGCTCGGAGGAGACATGACTCGGGATCACTTCCGCCTTGCCCTCCTGTGGACCGCGCTCGGCGCGGCGCTCGTGCCTCCCGCGCGGGCCGAGTTTGCGCCGATCACCCCCGCGGAACGCGACCTCGCGCAGGTTCCCGGCGCGCCGACCGCGTCGGCCGTGGTGCTGTTCCGCAAGGCGGAATTCCACCTACTCGATCTCGACAGCCGCGACCTCTCCTCGCGCCTGATCGTCCGCGAGCGGGTGAAGATCCTCACCGACAAGGGCAAGGAGCGGGGTGAAATCGAGATCCGGCACAGCGATTTCCACCGGCTGTACAGCCTTGCGGCGCGGACCGTGCTCCCCGACGGCCGCATCGTGCCGCTCCCCAAGGACGCCAAATTCGAACGTCGGCGGTCGAAGAACGAGAAGTCCTATTCGACCTCGATCGCCTTTCCGGAGGTCGCCGTCGGCGCCATCCTGGACGCCGAGTACGAGCTGCGCTTCGACAGCATCTATTACCTCCGTCCGTTCTTCTTCTCCGACGAGATCCCGGTCCTGTCGGCGGAGATCCTCTATTTCATCCCGCCGACGCTCGCGGTCAAGACGTGGCTCCGCGACCCGTTCGCGGTCGGGGTCCAGTTCGAGCGCGGCCGGGACCGCCAGAGCCGAACCCTGCGCTCCTGGGCTGAACGCCTGCCACCGGTGCCCGATGAGCCGTACCAGGTGCCGTTCGAGGATCTCGCCACGCAGATGATGTTGCTGCCTCTGGCCTACGACGAGGGAATGATCAAGCGGCGCCTGCTGGAGGACTGGGACTCGACGTCGCTCCTGCTCGAAAAGTCGTGGGACGAGGCGCTTCGCCACGACGGCGACGCCCGCCGCAAGGCGTCGAGCCTGGCCGGCACCCTCGCCGGCCGGCGCGCCAAGGCGGAGGCGATCTACCGTTTCGTGCGCGACGAGATCGAAACCGACACCGACGGCCCGAAGGCCGGCAACGGGATCTTCCTCGCCGACGAACAGCCTTCCGTCGACGCCGTGCTGCGCGACGGCCATGGCGGGCCGGCCGAGAAGGCCGCCTTGTTGGAAGCGATGCTCCGGGCCGCGAAGCTCGACGCCAAGCCGGTCTGGGCGGCGCCGCGCAGCAACGGCGTGATTGGCCTCGACGCGGCCAGCCCCGCCTGGTTCGACCGCGTGCTCGTCGCCGTCGATCTCGGTCCCGAGGACGGCGGGCGGATCTTCCTCGACCCGTGCGACCGCAGGCTCGGCTTCGGCCGCCTGCTCGCCGACTACGAAGGCACGGCGGCGGTGATCCCGGACGACAAGAAGCCCGAGCTGTTCGTTCTGCCGGCGACCCCCGCGGAGGCGAACGCCGAGAACGCCCGGATCGAACTGGCGATCGACGAGCACGGAACCGTGCGCGGCACGGGCAGCCTCGCGCTCAAGGGGCATTCGGCGGTCGGCCGGCTCCGCTGGCGCGAATCGCCGGAGAAGACCGCCGAGGCCTGGAAGGACGAGCTCGGCCGACGCTTCGGCGACACCGTGATCTCGGGCGTCACGGTCGCCGAGTCGGTCGAGGCACAGACCGTGGAGGTCTCCTGGACGATGGCGCAGCGCGCCGAGGAAGCCCTCGGCGACGAGGTCACGCTCTTCCCCAGCCGGCCGGTCGGCCCGGCGACGCAGCCGTTCACCCAACCGGGAAGCGCGCGGCGCTCGCCGATCCTCTTCGAACACCCCTACCGCGAGGAGGTCGAGCTCCACGTCTCCTGGCCCGTCGGCTGGGAGATCGAAGCGACGCCCGCGCCCACCCGCGCCACCGGACCGGCGGGAACCTACGCGACCGAGATCGAGCGCCACGAAGCGGAGCGCACCTTGGTCGTGAAGAGGCGCTTCGACCTCGGCCAAGCCCTGTTCGCGACCCCCGAAGCCTGCGAGCAGGCCCGCACCCTGTTCGGCGCGGCGGCCAAGGGCGATGCCCAGACGGTGGTGCTGGTCAAGCGGTAGCGGGAGGCCGAGCCAACAGGCAGCCGGTCTGGCAAATAGTGCCCCAGCCCGCCGCTTCAAAAATCGCTGCTGTGGGCCTGCACGAAAGCGAGGACCGTGGAGTCGTACCGGCGGGCTCGGTTGCTCGATGGTTCCCCGGCCCGGTGCAAGCCCACCAGGTATGGACCCGAGTCGCAGCCGCCACAGCTTGGATCGGCATAGTGGTAGAAACCCGAGCCGCTCTGTCCGCCGCTGGTGTCGGCTTGGTGGCGGATCTCGTCGGAGCTGACGTCGTTCTCGCCCCCGTCGGAGGTGTCGCCCCACACCCGCACGTCGCACGCCTGCCCGCTGTTGCCGCAGGTCCCGGCGCCAGGGTAGCCGCGGACGTAACCTGTCCGGCCTTCGATGTTACTTTCGGAGGCGGTGTAGTGGCCCAACCAACCGACGGTGTTTCCCGGTCGGTCCGAGTTGACCCCGTGGTCGACGGAGTTGCAACCCACATTGAAGTCCACCACGGCGAAGTCCCAGGGGTTCTGGTCTTCGTTGCTCGTGTAGGCCAGCGGGATCGTCACCCAGTAGCACCGGAACCAGGAACCCCATGGGCTGGAGTCCGCGTCTTGGCTGTCGAATCCCGGTGCCCAGAGATGGTCCGCTTCCCAAGTGTCATTGGCCTCGTCCCAGAAGACGTGGGCGACCGACATCGCGGTAGAGGGCCCGATCAGAGTGCCGGAGCCCTCAGAGCCGTCGATCGAGTTCGTGCTGTCGGTGTTGTCGAAGACGATCTGCGCCCGGTGAGGGTAGGCCGTGTTGTCGAACACCGACCGGTCGTCCGCGCCGTGGACGATCCCGGCGATCGGCCCCGTCTTCCCACTGCCTTCGACGGCTCTTTCGACCGCCTCGAAGCTGGCGGTCCGAGCTGCGCTCCCCTGCTCGGCGGCCACGCTCCGCAACACGCGCTCCAGCTCCGCTTCCGGCGCACCCTTCCGCACCAGGCGGTAGTGCTCCTTGACCAGCCGCGCCAGCTCGAGGGGGGGCTCCACCTCCAGGAACTGATGCCCCCGATAGAGGGCCAGCCCGCGCAAACTCTCCGCCAGATCTTCCACGCTGATCGCGTTCAGATCGAGGGGCTTGGAGGCGACGTCTTGTTCAATTTCGGGGGTTCCTACGCGCTTTTCCACCTTCGCCTGCCAGCGAAATTCCTTGCCTCGGACGACGGCGATCTCCCGAATCACCTCGCCCGAGGGCAGCGCCTCCACGACCTTGCCCTTGAAGCGCAACGTGTCGGAGACGACCGTCTCCTCGGGTGGCTTTGGCTTCCGGCAGCCGAAGGCGAGAGGCAATAGCAGGCACAGACCAACCACTGACAGGGCGATCGCATTCTTCTGTCTCATTTCAGCTCTCCTGACAACAGCGACTCCCAACCTGGAAGGCTGGATGACCGTTCACTAAATTTATGGGCGCGTGAGGGGGAAGTGCGTTACAGGGCAGGAATCAGCCTGCTTCGTCCAGGAGCGTCCCACGATCCGGCCGGAACCAGGTCAGCCAGATGACCCGCTTGCGCTCTCAGGCATCGAGAAGGCGCTGCTGCCCAGGAAGTGCGGTCTACATGCCACCAACCTGGCGATTTGTCGCACCAAACGCAATTTGACTTGCGTTTAGTCACAAGTTCGATGTCTGAGTCAGCCTGAACTTCGGCGGGGACGCTTCGCGGATCCGGCCTTCGTGCCGAACGCCGCCTCAGCTTTCTTGGCTGGAGACGCCGCCTCTGCGGCCGCCAGCGAGCCGTAGAGGCCCTCGAACAGTGGGATCGCCGCGCTTTCGATCGCCGTGTCGGTCCAGCCGGCGGCGAGCCAGCCGCGCAGGATGCCGTCGAGGCCCGCGATCTCCGGGCGCGCGGAGGTGCCGTCGCCGAGGTCGATCTCGTGGACGATTTCGGCGAGCAGGGCGAGGGCTGGATCGCCCGGCTCGCCAGATTCGCCGCCCAACCCGAACGCCGCGACCAGCGTCTCGAACGTGCAGCGCCCGCCGCGATGGCCGAAGGGGACTCCGGGCAGGTCGAACGGGATTTCGCCCCGACGCGGCGTGTCGCCATATCTCACTCGTGCCTGCGGATCGATGAACCGCCGGATCAGCCAGATCGAGGCGAGGCGATCGACGTGCGGCCGCGGCCGGGTCACCCAGCGCCGGCCACGGTAATCCGCCGGGGCGGCCGGCTCGATGCGAACCAGGTCCTGGGCCGTCCGATCGCCGCGTAGAGCCGCTTCGAGCCGCGCGAGTGCCGCCGCCGCCGTCGCGCGCTCCGGCGCCTGAAAAGCGTCCCGACGGGCGATCTCGGCGAACCGTCGCCGCAGCTCCTCCAGGCGAGAGCGGAATGGCGCGCCGACCGCCGGGCTCGCTTCCGGCGGTTCGGCCAGCTCCGCGCACTCGGCCGCGAGTTGCCGGTACTCTTCGTTTCGCGCCTCACGAAAAGAGTTGATCAGGAGCCCTTCCGCAGCCCCTTCGAGCCGCTCGACGCGGAGGACGATCGCCTCCCCGCCAGAAGATCCGATGTCCTCCGCCAGCCAGTGGAGCGCCTCGACGTTCTCGTCGGTGGGCGGCAGCAGCGACAGCGAGCCGGCCGGAGACTGCGCCCCGAGTTGGCGCAATCGCCGCCAGACGGCGACCCTCCGGGAGGACGCCGAGCCCGCGGGCAGGGAGTAGCTCAAACCGATCCAAGGCACGGCAGAGAGGTTATCCGACCTCGCTCCTTTCGGAAGCGTGCGGAGCCCCGGACGGGCCCCAGCGGGAGTGAAACAGGAAGCCGACGATGCCGACGGCGCAGGCGACCTGGAAGGGCCAGCGCCGGTCGAGCGACCAGAGCCAGCCGCCGACCAGGGGCGCGGGGAAGACCGCGAGCCCGCGGACCAGGTAGTACAGCCCGACCGACCGGCCGCGCGCGCCGCTCGGCGCGAGATCGACGATCAGGGCCTTCCTCGCCGGCTCCCCCACCTCGCGCAGGCCGCCCACGACGAACGCCGCGGCCAGTCCCAGCGCGCCGGGCAGGGTGACGAGCGCGAGCGGATACAGCGCGAAAAAGGCGAAGGTCGCGAGCACGAAAGGTTTGCGGTCCATGCGGTCGGCGAGCCGCGCGAGCGGTAGGTAGGCGAGGGTCGAGGTCGCCATCTGGAGCGCGGTGAGGGCGCCGAAGCGCGCGCTCGAAGCGCCCAGTCCGTCGATCACCCAGAGCACGATGAAGACCTTGGGAATCCCCTCGGCCCAGCGCGCCAGGACGTCGGCGACCAGCAGGCGCTTCAAGCCCGGCGCCATTTCGCGCCAGAGGCGGCCGAGGCGATGAAGGTCGGCGGGAGGGCGCGCGGCTTCGGCAAAGTAGCGGCGGATGACCCAGATCCCCACGAAAGCGAGCGCGATCGTCACCGCGATTCCCGCGCGGACCCCTGCCCCAAGACCGTAGCGGGCGATCAGCCAGCCGCCGAGCGGCGGCGCGACGAGGATCGGCAGCCGCTTCAAGATCGCCTGGACGCCGAAGCCGGTCGCCCGGGAACCCGGCGGCAGGTGATCGCCGATCACCGCGAAGATCGCCGGCAGGGTGAGGCCGCTCCAGGCCATCGCGAGTACCGTGCCGACGAGCACCCAGGGCCAGCTCGGCGCGATCCCGCAGATCAGATAGCCGGCGATTGCGGCGACGGCGCAGACTGTGAGAGCCGAGCGCCGCCCCCACCGATCGGCGAGCCAGCCGCCCGGGTAGGGGTAGACCGCATCGAGCAGATCGCGCAGCGCGCCGTAGATCGCGATCCCCGCCGCCCCGGCGCCGAGAACCTCCAAGTACTTCGGGAGAAACCGCACCCAAAGCTCCTCGCCCAGCCCGAGCGCGAGAAACGTCGCGAGCATCGCCACCACGTTCGGCGCGAGACCCAAGCGATGGGGCGGACGGCCGGCCGGCGCGATCTCCACATCGACAATGTAACAAGTGTTACTTTTTATTGCAACCGAAGCTCACGCTCCGGGCTTGTGCCGGTGCAACCACGTCTTCACCGCGGCGTCCACTCGGGGAGGAAACGGAACGCCGTCTTCCACCCCCGTGTACAACAGGCACATGGCCCGATTCGCGGTGAAGACCCGGTCGAACTTGTTCAACCAGAACACCAGGTGCTGCCGTAGGGCCGTGATTTCCGGCCCGATCTCCAGCACGGCGTCATCGCCCTCGATGGCTTCGAGGATTCGGCGGTTGCCGGTTTGCAGCGGTCCTTCGGTCATCGCCCGAATCTGGTCGAACTCGAATCTTTCCCCGTCCGTCAGC
>DATMZU010000638.1:0-22569 GCA_035607435.1 Thermoanaerobaculia bacterium
GAGAAGTTCCCCGAGATCATCCCGCTCGAAGCGCTCAAAGAGACTCCCGGGCTCGAAGAGATGATGGTGATCCGCAAAGGCATGCGGCTGTCGATTCAGCCGGTCGCCAAGCCGGAATTCGAGATCGTCAAGAAGCTCGGCCGAGCCGCCGAAAAGAAGACCCGCAAGGCCCCCAAGAAATGAGCGACTGGGTCGAGATCCAGTGCCCCTACTGCGGCGAACGGATCGAAGTCGCGATCGAGTCCGACCAATGGGGCAAACAGGTTCAGGACTGCGAAGTCTGCTGCAACCCCTGGGAGCTGACCATCCATCGCGACCGCTACGGCGATTTGGACGTGCGGGTGGAGAAGGCGGAGTAGGGCGCGCTCCGGCGTCGTTTTTCCCGAGGTTGCCGTATCGGGCCAGTTCGTCGAGAATGGCCGAAGCGCCAGAGGAGCCGAGACCATGAGTTCGATTCAACTCGAAGTTCCCGATGAGGCCCTGCGCAGTCTGGACATGAATCCGGAGACCTTCGCGCGCGATGTGATGACCCTGGCCGCCGTAAAACTCTTCGAGTTGGGAAAGCTCTCCTCGGGAGGGGCCGCGCGACTCGCGGGAATGGAGCGAGTGGAGTTCCTACTCGCCCTGCGCGAGTACCAGGTTTCGCCGTTCCAGACGACGCTCGCGGAGCTGAAGCAAGACGTCGCCAATGCCTGACAGAAGGGTGATCAGCAACACTTCCCCTCTCTTCTATCTTCACCAGATCGAAAGGCTTGGCCTCCTTCGAGATCTGTACCAGAACCTCTATGTACCTCTTGCGGTCGAAGCTGAGCTGCGAAAGGGGGCAGCTTTAGGCTGCTCGACCCCAGATCTCGCGACTCTGTCTTGGGTTCACGTTCAATCTCACCCGAGCACGGTCTTGGTGCCCACGGTCGCGGACCTTGGTCCTGGAGAATCCGAGGTGATCACCCTTGGCATGGCCAATCCTGGGTGCCTACTGCTTCTTGACGATGCGCTCGGAAGAAGCGTCGCGGCCAAGCGGGGCTTGACCTACACGGGAACTCTCGGAGTTCTCATCCGCGCACGAAAAGAGGGCCTCCTGCCGGACCTCGGGGCAGCCATCGAGGATCTTCGCCAAACGACCATGTACCTCTCTCCTGGTTTAATCTCCGCCGTCTTGGCCGAGGCGAATGAGAGCTGACGGATGCTCCAACGAGAGCCGAGGGACGAAAGGTAGGGCGCCCATGAAAGCTCTCGTCTTCGACTCCTTCGGCGGGCCGGATGTCCTGGAGCTGCGGGAAATCCCCGCTCCGGCTCTCGCATCGGGGCATGCCCTGGTGCGGACGAAAGCGATCGGCCTCAATTTCGCGGACGTCTATCGGCGCCGCGGGAACTACCACCTGGTGGGTGCGCCGCCGTTCATCGCCGGATATGAGGCGGCGGGCGTGGTGGAGGCGATCGAGCCGGCTGTAGGGACCGCGACATCTTTCAAGGTTGGCGATCGGGTGGGCTTTGCGGACCATCCGCTCGCGAACGCGGAGCTGGTCTCGGTGCCGTTCGAAAAACTGATCCCGTTGCCGGACGACATTTCGTTCGAGACCGCCGCGGCGTTGCTGCTGCAAGGGCTCACCGCCCAATACCTGACTCGCGACAGCCACCCGGTCCAACCGGGGGAGACCGTGCTGGTCCATGCGGCGGCTGGCGGGGTCGGGCTGCTGCTGGTGCAGATCGCGAAAAGGCACGGCGCGCGGGTGCTCGGGCTTACTTCCAGTGAAGGGAAGACAGCGGCGATCCTCGCGGCCGGAGCCGCAACGACCGCCCTCTATGGCGACGACTGGGTGGGCGCCGCCCGAGATTTCTCACACGGAGAGGGCGTCGACGTGGTCTACGATTCGGTCGGCTCAACCCTCATGGAGAGCTTCGCCGCGGCGCGGACCGGCGGCCACGTCGTCTTCTTCGGCATGGCCGGAGGCGACCCGTCGCTCGTCGATCCCCGGATGTTGATGGACACGTCGAAGCGAATCACCGGCGGCGATCTTTGGAACGTCCTACGCACCGGGGAGGATCGCCGCTCCCGCGCGGCAGAGCTGTTCGGCTGGGTCCGCCAGGGCACCCTCCAGATGACGATTGCCGCCCGCTTTCCGCTTGGCCAGGGCGCCGCGGCGCATGCGTTCCTAGAGAGCCGGAAGAGCTCGGGAAAGGTGCTCCTGATTCCATAGCCGACCCAGGGCGATGCCCTGGGCTGACGGAACGCGACCCTTCAGGTCGCAAAACAACTCCCCATCGCGCTTTTACGGCCTGAAGGGCCGTGTCGTCTCAGCCCAGGGCATCGCCCTGGGTCGGCTCGAGGCCGGCGGATGGCCACCCCTCAATACTCCGGCGGCTGCGACCGGCTGCGGAGCACGACCTCCTCCAGCCGGACCTCCGAGGGGAGCCGCACCGCGAGGCGCAGGATTTCGGCCACCGATTCGGGGCGGAGGAACCAATCCTTCCCTTCGGCCCCTTGGGTAGAACCCGCGAAGAACGTATCGGTGGCGCCGGGGCGCAGCTCCAGGACGCGCAGATTCGGGTGCTCTTGCTGGAGCGTCCGGGCAAGCGCCCGTAGCGCGAACTTGGTCGCGGTGTAGGCGCCGCCGTTCGGAAAGGTCCGGGTCGATACGTCCGAGGAGATCATCGCGACCATTCCGCCGGCCGCTTCGAGCGCGGGAAGGAATGCCTTCGTCGCGAGCCAGACGCCGCGGACGTTCACCCGGAACTGGCGATCGAAATCCTCCTCCGAGAGCTCGTCCAGGCGCTTGAAGATGCCGATCCCCGCGTTGTTGACCAGCAGATCGACCCGGCCGAATCGCCCGAGCACGGCATCGCGGAAAGCCTCGACGCTCGCCCGGTTTTCGACGTCCAGCGAATGGGCCAAGTGGTTGCCGGGCAGCTCGCCCGCGACCCGTTCGAGAGCCGCCGTATCGCGGGCGCCGAGCGCGAGCGAAAAACCCTCTTCGGCGAGTACCCGGGAAAACGCTGACCCAAGACCGCGAGATGCGCCGGTGACGACGGCGATTCGAGAGGGAGGGGGCGCGTCCATGTGGAGCCCTCAGTCCCCCTTGGCCGCGGTTTCCTTCTTTTCCGGCTTGGCTTCGCTCTTGGATTCCGCCTTGCTCTCCGACGGGCTAGAAGAGCCACCGTCGCTTTTCTCGCTCTTGGCGGCGTCCGATTTCGCGTCCTTCGCCTCGGACGAGGTCGATTCCGACTTGGCCGCCCCGCCGCTCTTGCCCGCGTAATCGGTGGCGTACCAGCCGCTCCCCTTGAACTGAAACGCCGGGGAGGAGATCAGCTTCTTCACCTCGCCGCCGCATTTCGGACAGGCAGGCAGAGGGGGATCGGAAAACTTCTGCAGGTGCTCGGTGCGCGTGCCGCACACCAGGCATTGGTATTCGTAGATCGGCATCTGGGAGCGACTCCTCGAAGGGGTTCGGCGGCGCTTCAGGGACCGGATCTGGGGGCGGCCGTCTTGAACCGGATGCGGATCGCCCCCGTTCCCTCGTCAAGGGGGGACTCCGCGACCGGAGGCGCGGGCACCTCGCACCGGCGGATCAACTGCAGCGCGTGAAAAGCGTAGAGCAGCTTGCCGTTTTCCGCCACCCCCCGCGGTCCCTGGGTGCAAATGTCGAACAGGGTGCGGCGGCCGTCCACCAGCTCGAGAAGACGCATTTCGTCGGTGTCGAGCGCGGTTTCGATCAGATCCTCGGTGCGGAAGCAGGCCTCGAACACCGTCTCTTTGCGGCCCAGCCGGGCGACTAGGGTCTTGGCGTTCTGCGACCGTTCGATGCCGCGCAGGATCACCTGGCGCATCGGCAGCTGGATACGGATCGCGTCGGGCGTCCGGAAGCCGCCGATCTTGAATCGGATCTCACCGTCCGGCCAATCGAACAGGCTCCAGACGATCCCCTCGATCTGCTGACGGATCGCCTGGTACACCTGGGCGGGAGTGAGCAGGCCGCGCTCGATCAGCAACACCCCCAGCCGTTGGTTGGTCTGCCGGCGGGCGTCCATCGCCTCGGCGAAAGCTTGGGGGGTGAGCAGGCCGCTTCGTTCCAGGTGGTGGCCGAGGCTGTCGGCGAGGTCGGACGAGTTGGCCGAAACGACATTGCCTTCACGCAGGAAGATCTTCTTGACCGACCCCAGGCGCGAGGCTTCCATCAGGCCCGGCACCCCGAAGCGGTCGATCGTGTAGAGGATCTCCGGCAGGGCAACCTCGGAGAGGCTCCCTCGATATTGAAACGAAGTCTCCTCGGTGGGGGGGAGGTCTTCCTCCATTTGCGACTGCATCATGCCCCGCTCTCTTGTCGGATCGGGCGAAAGGATACCATTGGAGGCGAAGAACCGAGGAGCCCTATCCATGATCGCCCCCGAGGAAGCCTGGGCTCGCATCGCCCTCGAGCTGGATCGCCGCCCGCCGCGGGCGGTTTCGCTGCCGCGCCGCCAGGCGGCCGGGCGGACGCTCGCGGAAGCCGTGGCCGCCCGGGTGGACGTGCCCGCCGCGGACGTTTCGGCGATGGACGGCTATGCGCTGGGGGGTGATTCCGCCCCGGGCGGAGCACCGATGCCGGTGGTCGGGGCGATCCGCGCGGGCGATCCGCCGGGCTTCCTTCTGCCGGCGGGCTCCGCGGTCCGAATCATGACTGGCGCTCCCTTGCCGGAAGGCGCCGACCGCGTGATCCCGGTCGAACAGACCGACGGCGGCAGCGATCGGGTGATCTTTCGCGCCGGGGCGTCCGCGGGCGACCATATCCGCCGCCGCGGCGAAATCCTGCGCGCGAGCGATCCCCTGTTTCCCGCCGGAGCCCGCCTCGGGCCGGGCGCGCTCTCACTGCTCGCCACCCATGGGTACGAGGAGGTTTCGGTGATCCGGCCGCCGACCGTCGCGATCCTCACGACCGGCGACGAGGTGGTGCCGCCCGAGGTCGAGCCGGCCCCGGGGCAACTGCGCGATTCGCATACCGATTTCCTGCTCGCGGCTTGCCGCTCGTTCGGGCTCGCCGCCGAATCGCTCGGCATCGCGCCCGATCGGCAGGAGGAGCTGTCGGCCTTGATCGAGCGCGGTCTCGGCTACGACGTACTGCTCCTGTGCGGCGGCGTCTCGATGGGCGAGCACGATCTGGTCGAAGGGGTGCTCGCGCGGCTCGGCTGCCGGATCGTGCTCGACAAGGTGGCGATCCAGCCGGGGCAGCCGCTGGTCTTCGCGGTCCACGATCGCGGGATCGTGTTCGGCCTGCCCGGCAACCCGGCGTCGGTGATGGCCTGTTTCTGGCTGTTCGTCCGCCCGGCCCTTCGGAGGTGGCTCGGCGTTCCTGACGGTTTCTGGCACGGCGCTCTTCCCGCGGTGCTCGCGGCGCCCCTGCCCGGAGCGGGGCCGCGCGACCGTTTTCTGACCGCGGAGGTGGCGTTTTGTCCGGGCGAGATCCGTGCCACCCCAAGGCTCTCGCGCGGATCGCACGACCAGGCCGCTTTCGCGCTCGGCACCGCTCTCGTTCGGGTTCGCGCGGGCGCGCCGCCGCAACCGGCCGGCGCGCCATGCGAGATCCTGCCGCTCGGCGATTGGCGGGAGTGAGAGGCAGTAGGTAAAGACTACAAAAGGGATGTAACCAAATCAGTACGTGATGACCGGGGCGAGCTTCGCCGCCAGCTCGATCCACTCCTCGATCATGCTCGGAATCGGGATGCGCCGGGTCAGTTTCCGCACCTTGTTCACCTCGGCCATCTTGACGGCCAGATGGCTCGGCTTTCTCGTCCGCAGCTCTTTGATCGTGTCTACACCGGCCCCCTCCAACAGCTCGGCGTACTGCCGGCCGATCCCGCGAACGCGCATCAGATCGGCGAGATTCGCCCATTTGAGCAGCAGTTCTTCGGAGACGCCGCTCTCGGCGGCGATCCGTTTGCGCCCCTTGGGATCCGCGCACCGCTTGAGCAGCGCGGAGGTCGTCTGGATGCCGCAAGCGCCGAGCTTTGCCGCATAGGCCGCGCCGATACCCTCGATTTCCTCCAGGGGGTAGCTCATACCTCTCTTCCTCCTTGTTGGCCGGAATCGGTGGACATCGAAAGCCCGCCACAGATTACGCGAGCAAAAAGCAAAAGTCGCGCCAAACTTTCGTCTTTGCGATCAACCGACACCCGCCAGTTCCCGTTCCGCAACTGCAAAGGCCGGTGCCGATTCCGCGGGCTCGATTTCGAGCTCCAGCATCTGGCGAACATGCGGCGCAAGGCGAAGCTGGCGCCCGCCTTCGAGGTCTTCGATCTCGAGGGAGTCGGCAGCGATTTCCGCCAGTAGAAAGGCGCACCCGCCGGCCGCATCGCCGCGGAAGAGCCAGCCGGTCCGCAGCCGTTGCCAGCCGCTCGCGGACCAGGCACCCAAGGTCCCCGAAGGAAGCCGCAGCCGTGCGCCGAGTCCCGCGGCGGCGAGGTCGGCGGCCCCGCCGAGCCGCGGCGCGAGGCATTGAGGCCCGAGCCCAACCGAGGCAAGATCGGCTTCGAGGTCGGTTTCGAGCGCGATTCCCGGAGTTTGCGCAGGCCGGATCGCCGACGGAATGACGAGCGAGAGATCGGCCCCTGCCAACGGCCAAAAGCCGGCGGTCGCGCTGGCCGGCCGAGCCGACCAGCCGAGCGGCCGGTCCGTGCCTGCCTCGGCCAGGTCGCGCGAGTTGAAGCGAAGGCGAGGGTTGGCGCCGCTTCCCCGGGGGCAGAGCAGCGCGTAGAGACCATCACCCCGTGGGGAAGGCACAAAGAGACTAGAGCCCCGAAACAGGAGGCGTAAAGAGAACGACATGACCTTCGGTCCTTTCGATTGAGTGGGCAGGCGAGGCTCGGGCGTAACCCGCCATCGAGAAGGCGGTTCGCCGTCTCGGAGGCACCTTGCGGAGGAGCTCGGGGAGAAAATCTTAGGAGTCGAGGAAGCTCGTTGGAGCGACCCGAATCCCGCCTACTATTTGTTCTACGTCAGAAACATGCAAACGGTTACATCGGCACGACACAGACTTCGGCGCCCGAGGGCTCGCCACCGTTACTCAAGTGTCGAAACGGCGTGCAGCCGGCCGAAAGCGAGGTTTTAGCAAGACGAGTGCCAGAGGAGAAGAATTCAGACCTGGGGAACAGGATCGGAGGTGCCGAGAGCAACTCTCCGGGTACAGGATTGAATTCGCAGGATCGAGAGCTTCAAACCCCGAAGAATGCCGAAGCGTCGAACGGCGGAAATGGAATACTCCGAACAGGAAGGTCGATACCTGCAAACGACACGATTAGCCAGCATGGGGCGACCCCACCTCTGGTACCCACGGACCGACGCCATGAACACCCGCACAGTCACCTGATCCCTCGGCGCTCGAACTGCATCAACTGCGGTCGCGCCAGCGAAAATGCCGAGCGCCAGGAGATAGGTTTCAGGGCGCTTCAGGAATTTCCGCAATGCGGGCATTTAGCGCTCGCCTGCAAACGTCCGTTCCCGCAATGGATACATTTGACGAGGTCACCTTGGGGCCTTGAGAAAAGGTAGATCACGAGGCCGATCACTCCGGTGACCATGACCAGGATCATCCAGAGTACCGCGCTGTCCATGCCTCGACTCTTTGCATCGCGGGCGACCCAGACGAGGAGGGCGATATTGAGAGCAATCATTGCGACGAGCAGGAATACGATCCCCCCGCCTAACGCTCCGCAGGCAGCGCAGGCCGCAGTGTCGTCACTTCTTTGCATACAAAGGAGGGGCTGGGGCAAAAAGAGCAAAGGTGCACAAACCAGTTGAACGAGGCGGGCCAACTTAAGTCTCATAAGAGTTCCCTCCGATTGACTACGCGACTTTCGCTGCTTAAGTAGCCCACAGTTTCCCATATTTGGTTCCTGGGCAGCAACAACTCCGGCATAGGACCATCACCAAAATCGTCTTCGGCTCCTACACCCAGAAATACCAAGCGTCCGGGTGAGGCAAACGAGCGCCAACACACTCGCCTCCAGATCCATCATGTCGCCTTCGGTAAGGTGGACGCCGATCTCCTCGGACCTTTGCTCCATGAACAGTTGACGCTGGAAGCCGCGGCCGGGGGGCGTGGCCACGAGGTCACGCCGTTTTACGGACATTCTCCAGCTCGACCGAAAGCGGCTCGAAGAGATCGTTGCTTGCGGGCATCTCCTAGGCCAATTGCTGATAGGCCAGGAGTATAGCAATCTCCATCCTCGCACCAGATCGCTTGCCCTCGCGGTGGGCCCTCTTACACCCCAAAATACCGAGCGTCCGGGTGCTCCAAAACCAGCGCCGACACGCTCGCCTCCGGATCCATCATGTCCCCTTCGGTGAGGTGCACCCCGATCTCCTCGGGAGCCAGCGCGGCGAAGAGCTGGCGCTGCATGGCGAGGTCGGGGCAGGCCGGGTAGCCGAAGCTGTAGCGCTTGCCGCGGTAGCGGGCGGCGAGTTGGTCGATCATGGGCAGGTCGGGGGGATCGGGGAAGCCCCACTCCGCGCGTAGGCGGTGGTGGAGGTATTCGGCGGCGGCTTCGGCGGTTTCAAGAGCAAGCGCCGCGAAGGCGTGGCTCTTCAGGTACTCGCCGTTCTTTTTCCAGGTTTCGACCCGCTCGCGAACCCCTTCACCCGCGGTGGTGACGAACAGGGCGATCGAGTCGTTCGCGAGCACGTAGTCCGAAAGGCAGAGGCCCCCTTCGCGCGCCTGGCGCGGGAAGGTCCACTCGGCGGCGACCGCTCCGCTTTCCGGGCAGCGGAGCGCGATTCGGTCTCCCTCCGCCTCAGCGGGGAAGAAGCGCCAGACGGCGCGGGCGTGGATCGCGCCTTCGCGGCCGATCGCTTGAAGTTCTTCGATCAGGGCGCGGAGCTTCGCCAGTCGCTCGTCCCCCGCCTCTTCGAGCTTCCGCACCGAACCGCGCAGGCCGAGGTGCTTGCCGTAGACCATCTGCGGATTCAAAAAGCTCCAGACCTTGTCGAGATCGAGATCTTCCACGTGGCGCTCGAAATCGGGCGGCGGGGGCACGGGCAGATCGCGGCGGACGATCACGGGGGCCGCCGCGCTCCCCTCGCTCGGCGCGCTGGCCTCTACCGCGTCCATCCGGTCGGCGGCTTGGATCTCCGCCACCTCGCGTTCGAGCGCCGGACGGGCGGCCGGATCGGTCAGGCGTTCGACCAGCGACAGGCCGTGCATGGCGTCTTTGGCGTAGGTGCAGAGGCCGCCGTAGGCCGGCGCGATCTTCCGGTGGGTGAAGCGTCGGGTGAGCGCGGCGCCGCCGACGATGAGAGGAAGGTCGATGCCCGCGACGCGGAAGTCGTCGGCGGTGATCACCATCTGCTGTGCCGATTTGACCAGCAGGCCCGAGAGACCGATCAGGTCCGGCTTGTGCTCGCGCACGGCGTCGATCAAGCGTTCGGACGGAACTTTGATCCCGAGGTTGATCACCTCGAACCCGTTGTTCGACAGGATGATGTCCACCAGGTTCTTGCCGATGTCGTGAACGTCCCCCTTGACCGTCGCGAGCAGGACCCGGCCGCGGGTGCTTCCTTCCACCTTCTCCATCCGCAGTTCGAGGAACGACACCGCGGCTTTCATCACTTCGGCGCTCTGGAGCACCTCGGCCACGATCAACTGGTTGTCGTTGAACAGGCGGCCGACCTCGGCCATGCCGGCCATCAGCGGGCCGTTGATGAGATCGAGCGGCGCGGGCCAGCGCGGATCGGCGAGGGCGGCTTCGAGGTCCGCTTCGAGGCCCTCTTTCGATCCTTCGACCACCGCGCGGGCGATCCGCTGTTCGAGCGGCAGATCGGCGCGCGCTGCTTTATTCGCGGTCGTGCCGCTCCGGCCGCGGAAGTAGGCGGTAAACGCCGTCACCGCCCGCTCCGAGCCTTCGACGTCGCCCGGCGGCAGGAAAATCAGCGCTTCGGCCAGGGCGCGTTCCTCTTCCGGAATGTCGGCGTAGCGGGCGAGCTTTTCGGTGTTGACGATCGCGGCGTCGAGCCCGGCCTTGGTCGCGTGGTAGAGGAAGACCGAGTTGAGCACCTCGCGCCCGGCTTCCGGCAGGCCGAAGCTGACGTTCGAAACGCCGAGGATCGTCTTCGCCTCCGGAAATTGTTCCTTGAGCGCCGCCACTCCGGCGATCGTCTGGGCCGCGGAGCCGATGTAGGCCGCGTCGCCCGTGCCACAGGGAAAGACCAGCGCGTCCCACCAGATGTCCTCGGGCAGGACGTGGAATTCGTCGGTGAGCAGGTGGAAGCTGCGCTGGGCGATCTCGACCTTGCGCTCGACCGTGACCGCCATTCCCTTTTCGTCGATCGTGCCGACCACCAGCGCGGCGCCGAAGCTCTTCGCCATCGGCACCACCCGGTCGAAGCGGACGCGGCCATCTTCGAGGTTGATCGAGTTGAGGATCGACTTGCCCTGGCAATAGGTGAGCGCCCGCGCCATCACCTGAGCGTCGGTCGAATCGATCATCAGCGGAGCTTTGACCAGGCGGATCAGCCGGCCGAGGAACGCCTCGACGTCCCCGCGCTCGTCGCGGTCGGGATCTTGAAGACAGACGTCGAGCACCTGGGCACCCGCCCGCACCTGAGCGCGGCCGACTTCGGCGGCGGCTTCGATCTCGCCCGAGGCGATCAGGCGCTTGAACTTCCGGCTGCCGAGCACGTTGGTCCGTTCGCCCACCAGGAGCGGCCGGTTGTCCGGCGTCAGCTCGACCGCTTCGAGGCCGGAGACCCAGGCCCGATGATGGTGCGGCACGGCGCGCGGTTTGCGCCCTTCCACCAGGGCGACGAGGGCGCGGACGTGCGCGTCCGTGGTGCCGCAGCAGCCGCCGACCAGGTTGAGCCAGCCGGCGTCCAGGAAGCGGCCGAAGACTTTTTCGAATACCTCCGGACCTTCGAGGTAGCAGCCCTCTTCGTCGGGCAGGCCGGCGTTCGGCACGCAGGCCACCCGCACCTGGGACAGCTCGGCGAGCGTGCGCAGCGGGTCGGTCATCCGCTCCGGACCGGTCGCGCAATTGATCCCCAGATAGAGCAGGTCGGAGTGGGCGACCGAGGCGACCAACGCTTCGGCATCCTGGCCGCCGAGCATCGTGCCGGTGGTCTCGAACGTCGCCGAGACCGCGACCGGAATGCGCCAGCCCGCCTGGGCGAACGCTTCTTCGATGCCGATCAGGCCGGCTTTGACGTTCCGGGTGTCCTGCGCGGTTTCGAGCAGCAGGTAGTCGGCGCCGCCGGCCATCAGGCCGAGCGCCTGGATGCGGAAGGTCTCTTGCAGCTCTTCGAACGTGACGTTGCCGGTGACCGAAATGGCACGCGTCGTCGGCCCCATCGAGCCCGCGACGAAGCGCGGCTTGGCCGGCGAATCCCAGCGCGCGCAGGCGGTGCGGGCGATGGCGGCGGAGAGACGGTTCAGCTCGAACGCCTGATCGGCGAGATCGTACTCGGCGAGCACCAGCGGCGTGCCGCCGAACGAGTCGGTCTCGACGATGTCGCAACCGGCCGAGAGGTACCGCTCGTGGACGCCGTCCACCACGTCCGGCCGGGTGACGCAGAGGTTTTCGTTGCAGCCTTCCAGCTCCGGGCCGCCGAAATCCGCGGCGGAGAGATTCGCCGCCTGAAGCGCCGTCCCGGTGGCGCCGTCGAGCACCAGAATGCGCTCCGCCAGCGCTTCGAGAAGGAGCGCGCGACGCGTCTCCAGATCCGCCGGTTTCGGAGGGATTGGCGGAATCGGAATCTCCACGGGTGCGGCTGGAAGGGTCGTCATACTCGGTTCTGCACTTTCCCGGGCCAACGAAAAAGCCCGCATCGCCAACATCGCGAGAACGGGCTTAATCGTGCGCCGCGGACAGTTCGTTGCCGCCTTTTTGGGTCGGCCGCATCCCTGCTCGGTTCGAGACTGTTTCCGAGCAGGATGGCACCTTGGGTGTCCGCCCCAGGTTGCCGTGCCCCGCGCTTTTCGGCGGAGCCTCTCGCAATGCTGCCGAGAGGCTAACCGAGCGCGGAGGTGGTGTCAAACGTCGGGGCGCTACCGCGCGCCGCCGCCGATCTCGATCGCGGAATCGAGGCGCAGATCGAACAGCGTCCCCGCGGGGATTTCGATCTCTTCGCTCGCCTGCTCGTGCGAAGCGATCGCCGCTCCGGCGAGGGCGCCCACCAGCGCGCCGATCACCGTCCCCTTGCCGCGCGAGCCGCTGCCGGCGAGCACCCTGCCGAGCACCGCTCCGGCTGCCGCGCCGCCGCCCACGGTCGCCGCTTTCCGGCCGGGGTGGCTCGCGGCCAGCTCTTCGAGCGTGGCGTGAATTGGCACGGTCTCTCCGTCGGGCAGCACCAGATCCGTGAATTTGAGGGTGAGCTTCGCCGGCTGTCCGCGCCGGGCGCGGGCGCTCACCGCCTCGGACACCAGACCGTGGACCTCCGATCCGGCGGGAATCGCCACCTCGCCGTCGGATTCAATATCGCGGGCAACGCGGACTCGGAAAGTGTCTCCTGCGCTGCTGCCGGCGCTCGACAGGTCGCCGATCAGCTCGACCGCCAGGTGCTCGCCCGACGGCACGGTCGCCGCGGGCGAGCGCTCGGGCTCCGGCTGATCCTCCGGTTCCGCGTCGTAGCCGCGATCCGAGTCGTCGCCCAGCTCGGGACCCTCGGCGATTTCCGGATTCTCGGGGCTCTCCGCCTCGGTCGCTTCCGGTTCGCTATAGGCGGGAGCCGGAGCCTCGACGCGCGCCGGTTTCGGCTTCGCCGCCGCGGCCCGGGCTTCCCGGGCGCGCAGGTCGCGCTCGCGGCGGGCGAGCTCGCGCTCTTTCGCTTCGAGATCGGCGGCCGAGGGCGACGGTTCCGGAGCGGGCTCGGCGGGTGCGACTTCGCGGCCGGCTCCCAGCTCGTCGTGAGTCCGGACATCGGCCTCGGCGACCGTCTCAGGTGCCGGCGAAGGGGAAGGGGCCGTCTGGGCGGTTTGGGATGCGGCGGGCGCCTCTTCCGCGCCGGGTTTTTGGGCCTGCTGGGGCGAGCAAGCGGCCAGGGCCGCGAGAACGAGCGCGGGGATCAAGGGGGCGAAACCATGCGACTTCATGTGGATACTCCTCCAGGAGAAACCTGCGAAGGAACGAAATAGCAAAGCGGGTGCCATGGAGACTCCTGGCCCGGCGGCGCCTCTTCGCTCCCCCAAACGTCCTGCCGGGGAGGACGGCGCCGCCGCTCGCGACGGACGTTTCGGTTTTCGCCCCGTCAGCGGCGGCGCGAGGGATCGAACGGCAGAACGCCCGCGATCTTGCCGCCGTCGCTCGCGGTCGGGGCGCCGACCGGTTCCGGTCCGTCCGCTCCGGCGGCCGGACGGCCGGCGCCCGGAACCTCCCGGTCGATCGAACGCGGCCCGCGGACTTCCGTTCCTGTCCCCTCTTCCGGTTCGCTCGGCCCGAAGCGCAAACCGAACTCCGCCGACGGATCGACGAACGAGGTGAGCGCCTCGTAGGGCACGGTGACCCGCTGGCGCGAGGCGTTGAAGTTGAGCGAGACGGAAAACGCCTCGCGATCGACCTCCAGGTCCCAGAATTGGTGCTGGAGGATGATCGTCACCTCGTCCGGATAGCTGTCGCGGAGGAACGCCGGGATGCGCACTCCCGGGAAGTTGGAGCGAAAGCTGACATAGAAAAAGTGGTCGCCCGGCAGCCCACCCTCCTCGGCCACGACCTCCAGGCATCGCCTCACGACATCGCGCAACGCCTCGCGCACCAGGTCCTGATAATCCAATCGATCGTCGGCCATGCGTGCGAGCATCGCCGTCCGCCACCTTCCCTGTCAACCTCAGGGCGGATCGTAGGTGCCGAGCGGAGTCCACGGGCCGCAGCGGGCGATCCGGGCCGCCGTGCGGAGCGAGCCCATCACCGCGCCGTATTTGCGGATCGCCCCCTCGCCGTAATGGCTGCACGAGGGGGTGAACCGGCAGCGAACCCCGAGCGCGGGCATCGCTTTCGACAGGGTCGCCTGGTAGCCGTGGATCGCCAGCAGCAGGGCGTTCGCCGACACCTGCCTCGCCGGCCGCTGGAGCTGGTCGAGCGCGAGCAGGAGGAAGAAGAGCATCGCGCCGAACAGGGCACGGCGCCGGGTGATCATGGCCACGGCGAGGAGCCTACCAGGGGAGGGTGCCGGTCGTGAGGCGGCCGAGCCAGAGCGCGAGCAGCGCGGCGACATGGCCGACGGCGACCGGGCCGATCCGCCGCGACCAGCGCTCGGGCCAAGGGCGGCCCTTCGATGCGAACCAACCCCAGGCGAGCCAGGCGGCGAGCGCTTCGAGCGCGATCGTGTAGACGAACGGGTGAAACGCGAAAGCCTGGCGGAAATGCCCTTTGGCGAGAGCGGCGAAGCCCCTCGTCAAGCCGCAGCCCGGGCAAGGGATGCCGGTCGCGCGCCGAAACAGGCAGATCGAGTTTTCCGCACCTCCCGTCGGTTGCCAGGCGGCAAGGACGACAAAGGCCGCACACCCCGCGAGTCCGACCAGGACCCACGGGGCGAGCGGCCGAAGGGAGCGCAAGCTCAGGGTGTTACCTCCCGGCGTTGGCGGCCATGGCTTGCAAGAAAGGCAATCCTCCGGCAAAGAGGATCCAGATGAGACTGAGGACAAGAAGTGCCATTCCGACTAATCCGAGAATCCTCGCTGCTTGTGCAACGCCCTGGCCGGCAACCGCGGACTGCCCGGTGGAAATGAGTCGCAGCTCTCTGTTGGCCAAGTACCAGGCGAAAGGAGCAGCGAGGCTGCAGCAGATGACTCCCGCAATCCCAATGACCAACGCGCTGGTTGCCTGGCTACTCGCCTTGCCTTGAGGTAGCGGCGTTGGGAGCGGAATCGATCTCCAATCTTCAACATGGCTGTAAGGTATGAGGTCGGCTTCATGGCCAGCCATATTCTCGACTGCCGAGCCCGAGGAGTCTACGAATTCTAGCGGCTTTCCCCGCGGACGCTTCTTGACCTTCGGCGCGCCGATGGCGTGAGGCTCCACCCCACCTTGTTCCATCAGCTCGTCGTAGAGACGTTGATAGCCAGCTTCAGAAGTCAGAACGTAATGTGAATACTGACGAAGTGGCTCAGGGATGAACTGAGCCAGAGAGGGATCGAAGAGGACAGGCACGAACTTCTTTGTCCGACTCCCTGCGTCATAGATCTCCTGCGAGATCCGCGCCCCTTCCCAATCTACTCCCTTGCCTGTCTGCTGCAACTCGTGCCCCCGGAAGTGGCGATAGTAGGTCTCTGTGCAGACCACAACCACACGACTTGCTTCGTCCAACTGATCCAGCATCCACCGTGCCCAGCCATTGACCGGAGTGCCGTTCACGTACTGGTCGAGCCGAGTCTCCAACCCGTCGGCCCGTAGCCGTTCTGACAAGCGCAGAACCATCCGCCGGTGTTCCGTGGAGTCGTGGCTATAGCTTATGAAAACGATCTTCGGCTTCGACGTCACCAATACACCCTCTTCGGAATGAAAAAGAGATTAACACTTGATGCTCGAAACGCGAGTCAGGGGTGGTGGTTTGAGGGTCGGGCATACTCACGAAGTTCTACCAGGGTGCTGGTCGCAAGCTGGCGAACCAGAGCGCGAGCAGCGCGGCGGCTGGCCGATCGTGAGAGGTCCGACCCGGCGCGACCAGCTCTCGGGCCAGGCGCGCCCCGGAGCGCGAGCCAACCCTAGGGGCGAGTCAGGCGGCGATCGAGCGCGATCGGGTAGACGAACGGGTGGAATGCGAAATCCTGGCGGAAACGCGGCGAGGGCGGCGAAGCCCTGGTCAAGCCGCAGCCTGGACAGGGGATGCCGGTCGCGCGGCGAAAGAGGCCGATCGAACTCTCAGCGCCCCCGGTCGGCTGCCAGACGGCAAGGACGACGAAAGCCGCCAACCCCGGGAGTCCGACAGGACCCACGGGGCGAGCGGCCGGAGAGAACGCAAGCTCAGGTATTATTTCCCGACGTTGGCTGCCATGGCTTGGAAAAAAGCCAAGCCACCGGCAAAGAGGACCCAAACGAGCATCAAGATTCCGAGGATCGTGCCGATCAATCCCAAGATCTTGCCGGCTTGGGCGATCCCTTGCCCCGTGGCCGGCGACTGCCCGGAGGCGATCATCTGGAGCTCTTTGTGGCCGAGAAACCACGCAAAGGGGGAGACTACAATGCCGAATCCACAACACCAAACGGTCAGGATCCCTGCGATACCCAGAATCAGTGCGGTGATCGCCTGGTTGCTCGCCTTGGCCTGCACCGGCGGTGGTGCGATCGGAATCGACATCTCAAAGCCTCATTCTATCCTGTCATTAAACCCGGGTCAGAACTTGTCGGCGAACTGGCTGAGGCCCGGGATGATGAAACGCTCGTTGTTGGTGGCCTTGATAATTGCGAGGACAAGGACGATTGTGTAGGCCAAACCGAGCACGACCCACCCCAAACAGCCAGCGAAGCATCCCAGAACCGGGATGTGCCCGACGATCACCAATCCAACGCACGCAACTAAGCAAGCGCCCGCAAGTACAAGCCCATGCTTGGCGTGCCATTGAACTTCTTTGTCATCCTTCTCGACGATGAACGGGATGATCGGGAACAGATAGGCAAGCACGAGCATCAGCGTCCTGTTGCTGCTCGCTCCACCTGCCGGCGGCGGCGGGGGCGGCGCATAACTCGGCGGCGGGGGAGGAAGGGGCTCACTCATCGCAGGGCACTCCTTTCAGAGGTCCGGAAAAACCTTATGTGTCCGACGTTTTCTGGCGGGTTGAGCATACGCCAACGATCCGGGGCGGACAACCTGGCCAGGACTTCGGCGTGAGGGAGAGCCTTCCCGTTACGGCACCGTCCCCGGTTCGAGCCGCAAGTCGGCGAGCGCGGCCCGGAGCGCCGCTTCGTTCTCTTCGACCACCGCAAGGTCGAGCCGCACGCTCTCGCCGTACCGCTCGCCGAGCAGCACCACCACAGGCGGCTGGATCAGCCTTTTGACCGCACCGATCTTGTCGTACGGCACGTTGAGGGAAAGCTGCCGCATCGCGGAGCGTACCGTGCGCGGCAGGCCATCGAGCGCCGCGCGCACGGCTGCGGCATAGGCGCGCGCCAGGCCCCCTTTGCCGAGCTTGGTGCCGCCGAACCAGCGGACGACGACCGCGAGGACGTCCGAGATCTCGGCGCCGCGCAGCACCTGGAGCATCGGCTTGCCCGCCGTGCCGGCCGGCTCCCCCGCATCGGAGGCGCGCTCGCGCCCCTCCGCCCCGAGGCGCCAGGCCCAGCACCAGTGGGTGGCGTCGGGGAATCTGCGCTCGACGTCCGCTAGCGCCGAGCGGGCCTCCTCTTCCGAGGCGACGGGAGAAATCACCGCCAGGAACACCGATCCCCGATCGCGAAACTCCGCTTCCGCGCCCGCGGCGGGGATCGAGTAGGAGGGCATACGACTTCTTGAGGTCGGCCCTACGAGTTGGCGTCGGCGACGACCCGCAGGTAGAGCTCGCGATAGTGGCCGACGATCACGTCCTGTGCGAATTTATCGACCGCGAGCTTCCTTCCCGCCGCGGCGAACGCCAGGCGCTTCGGCTCGTCGGAGAGGAGGTCGAGCGCGGCGGCGGCCATCGCGTCCACGTCGCCCACCGGGCGCAGGTAGCCGGTCTCGCCGTCCACCACCACTTCGGGCAGCCCCCCCGCGGTGGTCGCGATTACCGGCACCTCGCAGCTCATCGCTTCGAGCGCGGCGAGGCCGAACGACTCCGTCTCGGACGGCAACAGGAAGAGATCCGCGCCGACCAGGATCTCTTCAATCAGCGGCAGGCTGCCGATGAACGTGATCGCGTGGCAGAGATCGCGCTCGCGGCAGATCTGCTCGACTTTGCCGCGCTCCGGCCCGTCGCCCACCAGGATCAGCCGCGAGCGCACGTCGCGGTGGACCCGTTCGAAGATCTCGACCACGTCGAGCACCCTCTTGACCGGCCGGAAGTTCGAGATGTGAACGAGCGTCCGCTCCCCCGGCTTTGCCCAACGGCGAGCGCCTTCTGTGCCGCGGACGGCCTCGAAGCGGCCCGGATCGATGAAGTTCGGCACGACGTGGATCGTCTTGGTGAGCACGCCGAGCTGCTCCACGGTCTGCAAACGCAGAGATTCGGAGACCGCGGTCACCGCGTCGCTCTGGACGATGCCGTAGCGGGTGGTTTCGAGGTAATTCGGGTCGTTGCCGACCAGGGTGACGTCCGTGCCGTGGAGAGTGGTCACCACGGGCAGCGGCTGGGGCGCCAGGATCTGCCGCGCGAGCACGGCGGAGACCGCGTTCGGCACGGCGTAGTGGACGTGCATCACGTCGAGCTTCTGGTGGCGCGCGACCTCGACCATTTTGGTCGCGAGAGCGAGCGAGTAGGGGGGGTATTCGAACAGCGGATAGCGCGGCACCACCACCTCATGGAAGTAGATCCGCGAGCTGGTGAAGGTCAGGCGCGAGGGGAGCGCGTAGGAGATCACGTGGACCTCGTCTCCCGCCTCGGCAAGCGCCATCGCCAGCTCGGTCGCGACGATCCCCGAGCCGCCGTAGGTCGGGTAGCAGCTGATGCCGATCTTCAACGGACACCTCCGGGCAGGATCGAGAACAGATCGCCCACCGCGATCGGCAGCGGGCTCCAGAACGGCTCGCCGAACGTCGCGCCGATCAGGTTGCCGAAGTGGCGCGCGCGACCCTCGATCGCGAAGAAGAAATCGGGGCTCGAAACCTTGGTGAGCGGACCCGCGCCGGGCGCATCGGTCGTGGTTTCGTTCGGCTCCTCGCTCCTTCGGGCGCCTTCGGCAGCAGCCAGTCGCTGCGGGCCAAACGAAACCCCGACCGGGTCCGGCCGGTAGATCTGTGAGCGGTGCGCCGCGAGGCTCGCGAGCTTGGCGTCCCAACTGTCGGTCACGTCGACCACGAACGCCGGCTCGAACGAGTCGTGCTGCATGTAGGAGAAGACCGCCGCCGGGCGATGGGTGGGGTGCGCCTTCGTCCCTCGCGGCGCGAGCCCGGAATAAAAGCAGCACGCCTGGACGAGTGCATGAGCGCGGATGTGGTCCGGATGGCGGTCGTAGGGGGTGGGGCTGAGCACCAGGTCCGGGCGCAGCTCGCGCAGCACCTCGATCAGCGCGTCCTCTTCGGCCGGGCCGGAGCGCAATGAGCCGTCGCCGCAATCGAGGAAGCGCAGCTCGACCACGCCGAGCGCCCGGGCCGCGTCCTCGGCTTCGCCGCGCCGCTCCTCCGGCGTGCCGCGGGTCCCCGCCTCTCCGCGGGTGAGGTTGAGAATGCCGACCGAGCGGCCCGCCTTGGCGAGCTTGGCGACCGTGCCGCCGCAACCCAGCTCGACGTCGTCCGGATGGGCGCCGATCGCAAGAACGTCCAGTTTCATGACGCACCTCCCGTTCCCTGCGGCGGCGGGGCCGGCAGCTCAATCGCCTGGAGATTGCGCGGATCGAGATCCATCCCTTCCCACAGGGCCTCCCCCGCGCTCTCTACCGCGCGGGTCGCGAATTGCGCCGACGACAGCTCGCGCTCCTGGAGCTTGCCGTTCGGCCGCAGAAGATCGAGCAGCTGGCCGGCGCGCCGCGCTTCGACCTCGTTCTTCCGCGCGGCCGAGGCGCGCACCTTGTCGGCGAACAGGTCGAGGCCGCGCAACGCCTGCTCGCGGGTCTTGTCCAGCGGTTTGTCCAGGCTCGGATCGATCGCCGTCGCGAGGGGACTTAACGTTTCGAGCAAGGCGGCGATCTGGTCGCGGACCGGCGCCACGAACTCGCCGCCGCCGCGCTCGGCGAGACGCCGCTCGACCAGGCCGGGATCGGCAACGATCCGCTCGAACGTCAGATCCAGCGCTTCGAGGCGCCCGCGGGTGGCGGCTTCGACCAGAGTCACCTGCGGCCGGAGCGCCACGGCCGGACCTTCGATCCCGAGCGTCCGATAGGCCGGCACGACCTGCGGAATGTAGGAGGCCTCGCCCGGCCCGAGCAGCAGGATCGAACTGCCGAGCACGGCATCTTGAATCGCCGGCCGCGCGAGCACGCCCGGGCTGACCACGCCCGGGTTTTCGTCGATCGCGGCGAGCAGTTGCTCGACCGGAAACTCCCCGTCCCGTCCGCGCAAGGCATAGCGATCCGCGCCGCGCCATTCGATCCGCCGCCGCTCGCCATGGGTATAGAGAAACAAAGGAGAAAGCCCCCGCTGCGGCGCCACCTGGAGCGGCAGGCCGCGGCGTTCGATCTCAGCGTCCTGGGCGGCATAGGCCGCTTCGAGCGCCGCGCGCTCCTCGACCAGCCGGCGCAGGTGCGGACGCTCCGCGGTTTTCAGCTCCGGCAGCATCGCATCGAGCAGCAGCGGACATCGTGGTCCCAGCAGGTGTGCCATCAGGCGGCAGAATGCCTCGCCGAACCGGGCGTCCGGCCGGTACCAGCGGGCGAGCGTCTCGCGCCAGGCGGTGAACGTCGGCCCGGGGAACGCCTCGGCGATCTCCGCGTGGACGCGCGCCATCTCCGGCCCGAGGGTCCGGGTGCCCAACGGGGCGAGCGGCTCCGGGTCGGGTCCGAGATCGAAACGGCGCAAGCCGCCTTGGGAGAGAAGCGTCGTCTGCGCCACCTCCGCCCAGTCGTGATCTTCCGTCGCGACCCAGAAGACCGCGACCGCGGACTCCCCCGCCGCTTCGAGCCGCGCCGCCCAGCGCGAGGCGGCGACCATTTTCGACAGGGCGTAGAGCGGACCGCCGAACAGCCCGGGCTGCTGGCCGGTCGCGACCACCCGGGTGCGCGGATCGGTGAGCTTCTCGGCCAGGGCATCGGCCGCAGGGTGGCCATAAGCCCGGTTCGCCGTGGCGAGCCCCGCCGCGAGCCCCTTCCGATCCGGGCCGGGACCCTGCGGCAGCGAGGGCGGCCCGTCAGGATGCGCGAAGCGGAGCGGAGCGAGCAGATCCAGCTCCCGGCCCGCCAGGAACGCCGCCGGAATCGGCGGCAGCAGGCCGTGCGCCAGGAGGTCGAGCGGCGCGAGAACGCCGGAATCGGGTTCGAGAGTCAAAAGGTCAGACGGGCTTGTGCCCGACGAGGATGAGGCGTTCGCTGTCACGATCGTAAGGTTCCCCTCGAAAACTGCCGTAGAGATCATCGAGCTCCAGTCCCACCCAGCGAAGGCCGGCGGTCACCTCTTCCGGTTGGTAGGCGCGCACGCTCTCGAGATACGTCCGCGCCGGTCCCAGGTTGGGAATCACGCGGATCCGCTTGTTCAGCCGCTGGCTCGCGGCGTCATACCAGCGGTCGATCTCGACCCGCCGTCCTTCTACGTTCTGCACTTCCCGCGGGTTCAGGTTCGCGAGCGCGAAGTGGGGATTCATCAGGTCGATCAGGTACCGGCCACGGGGCTGGAGCAGCCGGCCGATCTCGCCGAGGACCAGGAAGTTCTCGCGCTCGCTCTCGAAGTAGCCGAACGAGGTGAAAAAATTGAGCACCCAGTCGAAGCTGCCGTCGGCGAACGGCAACGAGCGCATGTCCCCCGCGACGCACGGCACCTGGCCGCGGATCAGCAGGGTGACCGAGAGATCGACGCCGAGCGCACGGTAGTCGCGCCGCCGGAGCGCCGCGGTGTGGCGCCCGGCCCCGCAGGCGAGATCGAGGACGGCCCGCGGCCGCGCCGGACCGCCGCCGAGCGCCTTTTCGACGAAATCGACGTGTCCCTCGGCCTCGCTCTCGTCACGGTTCGCATAGAGCTCCAGATACTCATCCCCGAACCATTCGCGATACCAGGCCATCGGCCGATGATACAGCCCCTTTACTGAGTGACCGTGGCGCCCATCCCGCCGCAGCCGTTCTTGGCGAACGATCGGCCGCAGCCACCGGTCGCGCAGACGTTGCCCGAAAAACCCGCGGGGTTGATCGCCTTGTGCCATTCGGCGACCTTGGTCTTCAGGTGCTCCGCGTCGTACCCCTTCTGGGTGATCAGATAGGCGGCCAGGCCCCAGGTGCTCTTCGCCATGTTGCACGGGCAGCAACAGGTGTAGGCGGTGTTCTCGCTGCAACAGGGCGCCGGCAGCTGAGTGAGCGCCGCCTTCTTGACCGCCTCCTGCTCGGAGGTGAGCTGGATCGACTTGTAATAGCCGATGAACTCGACCGTCTGGGCCTGCACGTCGGTGAACGCCAGATCGTCCGCCTTCGGCTTGGGCGCCGCGGCGATCGAAAGCGTGGCCGCCGCGAGGACGACGAGGGCGAAAAGGAAAGGCTTCGGATTCTTGGTCATGTTGAAAATCCCTCCCGGGTCGGTGCGACCCGCTGTCTACATCATATTCGCTTGGCGGAGGGAAGTTCTGACGGGACGCAGCAAACCACTACTGCAACCCGTATACGATGAGCGTATACTTTCGGCGTGAATTTCCGGCAGCAACTGGCTGCGGCGCAAGGCTTCGACTGGGACGAGGGAAACCTCGAAAAGAATCTCGAAAAGCACTCCGTCGCCTTTTGGGAAGCCGAAGAGACTTTTTTCAACCAACCCTTGGTCGTGCGCTTCGACGAGGTTCGTTCCAGCTCGGAGCCTCGGTACTTCGCCCTGGGCCGAACGGACGCAGGCAGGCACCTCTTCGTCGCGTTCACTCTCCG
>DATMZU010000646.1:0-9819 GCA_035607435.1 Thermoanaerobaculia bacterium
CGGAGACTTGCGCGAATCCGGCCGTGCCGATCCGCGGCTTCGCCGATCTCACGGTGTTCGTCAATCCGGCCTTTGAAGCGGCGGAGCTTCGCTCGCTGCTCGAAACCGCCCGCGGGTACGGGGGCTACTGCCCTTCGCAGACCCCGCTCGCGCTGATCGCGATGTCGGAATCCGACCGGGCGACCGGAGTCGCCTTCCCTCTCGGGCGCAAGCTCGCGACCCTTGCTCAAGGCTTCCGGGGCGAAGAGCGCGCCCAGGCGGTCACCGCGATCGGCCACTATCCGCCGTTCGACACCCATCGCCTGACCCGCGTGGGCGATCCTCCCGCGCAACTCGATCCGGCCCGGCGGGCCGCCGACTGCGGATGCGCCACGGCGCTCGGACATTTCGATCCCGCGCGCCACCTTGCCAATCTGCGGCGCAACGGAGAGAGCCGCGACTTCAAGAACCTCCACTTCGCCCTGAGCCGGAGCTACGGCGGCTCGCGGCTGTCGCAGCTCCCGGGGCTCGCTCTGCCGGCCGATCTGCCGTTCCTGGTCGCCCGGGTAGAGCCCGCCATCATCGACGGCCACGGCGATTTCTTCAACCCGTCGTTTATCGATTTCCTGGTCAATTTCGTCGCCGCGATCGATTACAAACGGGCGGCCTGGGAGGAAGCTGACTAGGGTAGTCCGCCCACCCAGGTTTCGACGATCGCGCCGTTGCCGGCGCCGAAGATCAAACTTTCGAGCAGGGTCTCGGGCTCCCAGCCGTCCAGCTCGGGGCAGCCGAGATCGATCGCGGCAAAATCGGCCCAGGCGCCCGGGCGGATCTCGCCGGCTTCGATGCCCAGCGACCGGGCGCCGCCGAGGGTGGCGGCCTTGAGCAGCACCGGGGCGACCGCGCCGTTCGCGTCGCGCAAGGCGCCGCGGGTTTCGGTGCTCACCCGCTGTCCGTATTCGAGCCAACGCATCTCTTCGAGGAACGAGATCCGCGCGTTCGAGTCCGTACCCAGAGCGAGCCGCGTTGCGGCCTCGCCCTGCGCGGCGAGGAAACGCGCGAGATCCGGCAGGCCGTCGCCCAAATTGCCCTCGGTGGTCGGGCAGATGCAGGCCGTGCCGCCCTCGCCGAGGAAGCGCACGAGGTCCTCCGGGGAAGTGTGCGTGCAATGGACCGCCGTGATCCCCTCCGCGCTGCCGCAGGCGTCGAGCAACGCGGCCATCGGTCGTTTGCCGTAGGCGGCGAGGCAGTCCTCGATCTCTTTTTGCTGCTCTTCGATGTGGATATGGAAGACCAGGCCTTGCCGGCGCGCCTCGCGGTAGATCTCGCCCAGCTCGTCCAGGTTCGCCGCGCGGACGCTGTGGACCACCGCGCCGAGCGCCTGGTCGCGGCCCAGGCGGCCGCCGAGGGCATCCATCTGCGACCAATATTCTGAGGGGGAAACGCCGTCGAACCGCTGCTGCGCGGGACTCAAAGGCTGGCCGATTCCGCCGGTGCGGTAATACGTTTCGAGCAGGACCAGCCGGATTCCCGCGGATTGAGCCGCGGCGAGAATCTCGTCATCGAACGCGAAGTCGGCACCCGGGCCGCTGTGGTGCAGGTAGTGGAACTCTCCGACGGTGGTGATGCCCGCCGCGCGCATCTCGCGGAACGCCTGGAACGACAGCTCCAAGAGCCGATCGCGGGTCATTTTTTCGACCAGACCGTACATCGCCTCGCGCCAGGTCCAGAAGCTGCCCGCCGCCCCCGCGGGAAACGTCTCGCCCCGGCCACGCAGGCCGCGCTGGAACGCGTGGGAGTGGACGTTCACGAACCCCGGCAGCAGCGCCCGCCCGTCCAGGCGCTCGAAGTGCGAATCCGGCGGCGGGGCCGCCGTGCCGACGCTCGCGATCCGGCCGTCGTCGTCGATTCCGATCCGCACGCCGGGTTCGAACCGCTCGCCGGTCCAGGTCAGGTCGGCTTCGAGGTAGTGGGTCATCGCGCCACCTCGCACAACCGACCGATCGCCCGCTCGACGAGGGTGCGCGCCTGGGCGTATTCCGCTTTCGGCATCCACTCGTTCGGCTTGTGGGCGACCTCGATCGTTCCGGGACCCCACACCGCGCAATCGAAGCCGGCCCGCGCGAGCCAGCCCGCGTCGGTGGCGAAGCCGACGCTTCGCATCCCTTCTTGGCCGGTCAACTCGCAGAGCAGGCGATGGATCGGTGCCTCGGGCGAAAGCCTCATCGGCGGGCTGTCCGAGAGGATCTCCGTCCGCACCGTAACGCCCGCTGGGAGTGTCACCGAGTCGATCGCCGCCTCGATCCGCGGCGCCAGGGCGTCCGATTCGAGACCTGGCATGGTGCGGACGCCGATCTCCACGACGCAGCGGTCCGGCACGACGTTGATCGCCGAGCCGCCATGCACGGTGCCGACGTTCACCGCCGCGAACGGCACGTCGGGGAAGCTGGCACTGCTTGAAGCCCCCTCCCGTTTGAGCACCGCGCCCAGCTCGGCAAGCGCCACTATCGCCCGGCCGGCCGGAACGATCGCGTTCGCCCCCAGGTGCGGGTACCCCGAGTGCGCACTCTTGCCGGAAAACGTCGCCCGCATCTTCAAATGCCCCTTGTGCAGGCCGACGACCGCGAGAGAAGTCGGCTCGCCGATGATCATCGAGCGGGGGAGCCGATCAAGCCCCTGAAAATCCTTCGCGAGCCAGCCCGCGCCCAGCGTGCCGACCTCTTCGTCGTAGGTGAGGACGAGCGCCAGCGGCGCGGTCAGTTTTACCAGCCGATCAGGGCTCGCCGCCTCCGCCGCCAGGTTGACTGCCAGTGCCACGAACCCCTTCATGTCACACGCGCCCCGCCCGACCCACCGGTCGCCCCGGTCGGTGAGAGTGAACGGGTCGCTCTCCCACCCGGGCTCTCCCGCGGGCACGACGTCCATGTGCCCCGAGAGCGCCAGGCCCTCCCGGTCGTCGCGCTCCGGGCCGAGGCAGACGATCAGATTCGCCTTGGTGCCGTCCGGCGACGGATGCCGCTCGATCCGCACCCCCGGCCGGTCCAGGTACTCCGAGATGAAATCCGCCAGCGGCAGGTTCGATTTCGAGCTGACCGTATCGAACGCCACGATCCGGGCGAGCAGTTCGGCGTCGGAGAGGAGGGTGGGCATGGGAAAAGCGTAGCATCGGTCGATCCTGCCGAGGGCCGATCGCTTGGCCGCGGGCTCGGAGGCGGGTAGTATTTCGATGTGGAGCGAGCTCGGGGGGACGGAGGAAGGCGATGATTGAAGCGAAGGAAGCGGTTCGGGCCGCGAGCAAGTGGGCGAAGGAGATTCTGGAGCCGGACCAATTTCAGAACCCGAGTCTCGAAGAGCTTGAGCTGGAGGAGGACGGCAAGGCTTGGAGAGTCACGCTCGGTTTTCCTCAGAAAGGGCTCTTCAAACCCGCCAATGAGAACGCGAAGGATTACAAGGTCTTCCGAGTCGAGGCCGAAACGGGCGATGTGTTGGGCATGAGAATGTGGAAGTGAGCACGTCCGGCGCCGAAGTCGTTGGCGCTGGGTCTATCCTTGTCGATTCCGGCCCTCTTCTCCTCCTTCTCATCGGGTCGGTAGACCCCAACCTCATTCCGCGACACAAACGACTCGATGCCTATTCTGAGAGCCACTTCGCCGAGCTTCGCCGCTTCGTCGAGAGCTTTGGACGTGTACTCGTCACGCCCAACATCTTGACCGAGGTCAGCAACCTAGCTCCGAGCTTCAAGCTGGGTGATGACGAGCTGAAACGTAGAGTCCTTTCCCGACTAGCCCAGTTGATCGAGGAGGTGCTTGAAGTCGTCGTGCCGAGTCGTGAGGCTGCGACTCAACCCGAGTTCCTTCGACTTGGGCTTACCGACAGCGGAATTCTTTCTTCCATTGAGGAGAAAGTTACAGTTCTCACCGCCGACTTCAATCTCTATCAGGCGCTGCTCGGGCGGGGACGTACTGCGATCAACGTCTTTCACCTTCTACGTGACTTGGCGCCTCCATCTTGAGCGAGCCGAACAGCGCCACCCCCGACCGCGCGACCCTGATCGCGACGCTCACCGATCTGCCGAGCGATGCCGATCTCGATCGGTTGGCGGTGGAGGCGGACGTGCTCGAAATGCGGGCGGATCTGCTGGGCGATCTGCCGGCCGAGTTCCTGCGGGCACGGTTTCCCGGGCGGTTGCTCTATACGCTGCGCAGCCGCAACGAAGGAGGGGCAGGAGAGTCCGCTCCGGACAAGCGGCGCAAGCGAATCGCAGAGGCTTCGGCCGGGTACGATCTGGTCGATCTCGAATCCGAACGCGACGTGGCGGCAGGGCTGCTCACCGCCATTTCGCCCGAGCGGCGCATTCTCTCGTGGCACGGCGGGCCGACGCCTCTACCCGGTCTCCAGGCACGGCTCGAAAGGATGCTCGGCTCCCCGGCTTTCCTCTACAAGCTGATCCCAGCGGCGATTCAACCGGGCGATGCGTTTGCTCCGCTCCAACTGCTCGCAGAGGTCGGCCGGCGCGACGTGGCGGCGTTCGCTTCCGGACTGCCGGGCGTTTGGACGCGCCTGGTGGCGCCGCGACTCGGCGCGCCGGTCGTTTACGGCTCGGCGGGCGAAACCCCCGCCGCTCCGGGCCAGCTCTCGATCTCGAAGCTGCGCGGCGATTACGGCCTGCCTGACCTGCCGCCGGTCCAGGCGCTGTTCGGCATCGTCGGCAATCCCGTCTTCCACTCCCTCTCGCCGCGCCTGCACAACGGCTGCTATCGCGCGCTTGGTCTACCCGCGCTCTACCTGCCGTTTCACGTCGACGGCTTCGGCGATTTCTGGCTGGACGTGGTCGAGGGAGCGGCGTTCGAAGAGATCGGCCTGCCGCTCCGCGGTTTGTCGGTTACCGCGCCGCACAAAGAGGCCGCCCTCGCGGTGGCCGGCGCATCGAGCCCGCTCGCAGAGCGAATCGGCGCGGCGAACACGCTGATCTTCCGCGACGGCGTCTGGGAGGCGGAATCAACCGATCCGGAAGGGGTGGTTCTGCCGATCCGCGCCCGCGGCATCGAAGTGAGGGGGAAGAGCGCCGCGGTCATAGGCTCCGGCGGAGCTGGCCGCTCCGCGGCGGTCGGTCTCGCTGCGGCAGGCGCGCGCGTGATCCTGGTGAACCGAAACGAAACGAGAGGGCGCCTTGCCGCAAGCGAGCTGCACCTGGCTTTCGCGCCGCTCGAAGGCTTCGACCCCTCCGGCTTCGACATCCTGATCCAGGCCACCTCGCTCGGTCGCAAAGACGACGAGGCGCTGCCGTTCGCGGTCGAACGAATCCGCCCCGGCGCGGTGGTCGTCGATCTCGTCTACCGCGCCGAGACTCTGGAGCCGACGCCCCTACTCGCCGCCGCGATCACCCAAGGCGCCGTTGCGATCGACGGCCGCGAAGTTCTGCTCTCGCAGGCGCTTGGCCAATTTCGGGGGATGACCGGAAGGGAGATGCCAGTGGATCTGGCTCGCGAGTTGTTGTTGGGGGCGGGCACTTTGCCCACCTAAGCCAGGAATTGCGATTTTGGAGTGCGGCGACGTGTCGCCGCTTTCCCAAGCGCCGACGCGTCGGCGCTTGGCTTGGCCGACCGAGCCCACCCGTAAATGGCGCCTGCTGAGGCCTTGCAAGCTACGCCGTACGACTAGGCCTAATCCACGAGACCGCTTTGTGCAATAGCGGCCGAAAGACACGCTTCATGGGTGATTCACGCAACTGAGATACATACCACTCATACATCGCTCCGAACTGAAGGCTTGATAATTCCGGCGGAGGTGGGGCGAGCTCTGCCGGTTCTAGCGGATGGGGCTGAATCCCGGAAATCGTTTTTTCCTTCAGGGCTTCCTTCCATTCCCAATCCACCCATTCGGAGGCAATGGCGTTTCGTGACCAAAAAAGCCAGAAGATGTCGCGCTGAGCTATTTCTGCTTTCAGTTTAGCCTTCCACTCATCACCTGGACGAGCGGAAAGACAATCGAGGAAGACATCGATTCCAGTAAAGATTTGAAGAGACCGTACGCGACCCAGAACGTCGCGGCGATCTTTCATCGCATAGGAAGCAAAAGCGCTTTTGGGAGAAGCCCGCTCAATAACAGTGACTCTCGGGGTCACCTCTGTCTCTTCCTGTTTCCGGGAGACGGCGATTTCCGGTCGAATTGCCAGGATCGGAAGGCCTTCGACGGCGACATCAAATCTTAGTATTAGGGTGTTGGCATCTGTGTCGGCGGCGGCTTTGGCGTCGAATCGCAGGACGCACCAAGCGCCGTTCCATTTGAAGGTTTGGACAGGATTTGAGACTTCCACGTTGTGAGCATCGAGCCGCACCGTGACCTTCGCTCCTCGACGCCATCGACATGTTTCCAAGTCAAGGCGTGGCTGTGCTGAGGGTGCTTCTTGTGTGACGATTCGAGAGACCTCTTCTTTATACCTTTTCGTGTACGCCGCGAAGCGTGCAGCAAAATCTTCGCCAGGGCGCACAGTACCTGGTACAGCGGCGCCTATATGAACTTCCTTGGTTATGAGCGGGCCTTCTCTGGATCTAGATTCTTTGGCAGGAGGGGATCTTCTAACTACTGGCGGGTATTGCCGAGGAGACATTTCTGGAAGAGGGTAGCCCGCGGAGCGCGGTGGCTTCCCGAGGGGCAGAGGTGCTGAAGGTGGAGCTGCTGAAGGCAGCGGTGCTGAAGATGGAGGAGCTTCTGAAGGCTGAGCTGCTGAAGGCTGAGCTGCTGAAGGTGGAGCTGCTGAAGGCCGAGATGCTGAAGGCCGAGATGCTGAAGGTGGAGCTGATGAGAGTAGAGCGCCCTCGTGGTCGAAGCTCTCTTGATCGACCCGGCGTAGAGAGGTAAGGATTTCGAGAATTTGCGAGCGGTCGGCGGGATAGTTTAATGACCATGTATCTGGGATTCGAGGCCTCGCTTCAGTGTCTTGGGGGCTGAGACTGATGCGCAACAGACGGGGATCCCTCGGAATTCTGGTGGCAACATCCTCTAAGCCTTCAATATCGGCGTACTCTTCTGCTCGGGGAAGGGTTACGATTAGAATGCCTGAGATGATTCGCTCATCAGAGAGCTGCAAAGCGAAGCGAATCACCTCTGGCAAAGACCAATACCGGCGCTCCTGCTCCGGGTGCCGCCGCCAGAGGTGTTCCCATCGACCCCATTCGTCAAGCGAGAAGGGCACCCACTGCAACGAGAATCTCCAGTACTCCCGCCAAAGGTCAACAGGAAACCCAGGTGGGGGTCCTGGAATCAGCGTTATGCCTTCTCTGCTTAGGTCCTCGAAGAAACGATGAAAAAGAGGCTCGTCCTTTAAAAAATTTGGCCTCAAGAGAGGGTGCCCTAGAAGCAGAACAACGATTCGGGTATCTTCGCTCATCTCATTAGACCTCTTGAAGTCTTAAAGCCTATCATCTGTGTGCTCAGCATCGCAGCGCGCTTCTCGCCGTCTGACCTGAGCGGGAGAACGGTTTCGCCAATGGAGGCCAATGGAGATCCGCTCGGAGAGCCGGCGACACGCACTGGGAAAGGCAGTGAACAGGCGTACAGCGGGCTGGCGGTAGACGGGGTGATGGTGTGGGTATTTCGATCCCGCCCGCGCCGCCAGAGCCCCGCAACTTCTTTCGGTCCGCCCCCGCTTGACAACCCCCACCCCGCCGGAAGACACTCCTACCCGTCACGGACTTCTGATGATGACCGCCAACCTCACCCCGAACCGCGCCTCTCTCGCGATCCTGTCGGTCGGCGAGGGGGTTGTCGCGTCTTCGGCCTGGCGGTGGCATCGCCATCATCACACCTCCAGCTAGGCCGGGACGCTAAAGTCCTTGGCCTTAGGGCCCGGGACGAGAACGCGATCGGTTTTCGAAACTCCTTCCGGCCCCGGAAGGAGTTTTCGTTTTGGGCACCAACTACGGATTTCCCGAGGACCGACCGTGAGGATCTCGACCGGCTTGCCGATCGGGGTGACGGCTCTGCTGTTCGGGGCCGCCGGGCGGCGGAAGAGCCTGGAGGACGCCCTGGTCGGCCGCTTGGTGGGGAACGACTACTCCGAGGTCGTCCTGCCGATCCTCGACTATGCGGAGCCGTACGAAGCGCTGCTCTCACCGGCGAGCCGGGGCGAGCTGTACCGGTTCGTCGATCGCGACGGCGAGGTGCTCGCCCTGCGGTCGGACTTCACTCCGCTCCTCGCGCGGCTGATCGCGCCGCGCCTCGGCGGGCTCTCCCTTCCTTTGCGCCTGTTCTATCGCGGAGACGTCGTTCGTTGGGCGGAGGAGCGGGCCGGGCGCCTGCGGGAGAGCTACCAGGTCGGGGCGGAGCTGCTTGGGGAAGACGGAGAGGCGGCCGAGGCCGAGGTGCTGCGGTTGTTTCTCGATCTGCTCGCTTCGACCGGCGTGCCGCGGCCGGCGGTGATCGTCGGTTTTGCCGGGGCGCTTGACGAGCTGCTACTTTCGGCTGGGGCGGGAAGCACAAGCGGGGCCGCCGACCTCGCCGCGGCCGTCGCTCGCCGCGAGCGTTCGGCGGTCCGGCGGCTGGGCGGTTCGACGGCTTTGCTCGAAGTGGTCGATCGAGGCATTCCGGACGATCCGGCGGCTCTGGGAAAAGCGGGGGAGCGGCTGGCGCGTTGTGTCGAGACCGTGGCTGCCCTTTCGGGGTTGCACCCGGAGGTCGCGATCGGCGTCGATCTCGCCGAGTTCGCCCAGCTGACCGTTGATCCGCACCTCGGGACTTCGGACTCTTCCCAACGTTCCTATTACGACGGCCTCGTGTTCCGCGGCTATGCCGGCGCGGGCGGGATCGAGATCGGCGGCGGCGGGCGCTACAACCGGCTGTTCGATCAGCTTGGGGTCGATCTTCCCGCCGTCGGTTTTACTCTCGGGCTCGACGGATTGACCTCGGTGGCCCCGGCTGCGGCGGCCGGGGCTCGGCAGGAGACCTCCACATGATCCGGCTCGCCCTGCCCAAGGGGCGCATTCGCGAAGCGGCGCTCGTGGCGTTCGGCGTCGCGGGCGTCGAGGTGGACAAGCTCGACCCCGAAACGCGCGCGCTCTCGACCAAGCTGAACGGCGGCGAGGTCGAAGTGCTGTTCTTGAAGGATTGGGACTTGCCCCTTTACGTCGAGCGCGGCATCGCCGACTGCGGCGTAGTCGGCTCGGATGTCCTCGGCGAGGTGGATGGCGACCTGCTCGTGCCCGCTCGACTGCGCGACGGCGCCTGTCATTTTTCGCTGATCGGGAAAAGCCATGATCTGCCGAAAGCGGGCGAGCAGGCGCGGCTCGCCACCAAGTATCCGAAGACCGCCCGGCGGATGCTCGCCGAGCGCTCCTGGGGCGCCGAGATTCTGGAATTGTCCGGCTCGGTGGAGCTGGCGCCGATGCTCGACCTCGCCGACCTGGCGTTTGACATCGTGCAGACCGGCCGGACGCTACGCGAGAACGGGCTGATCGAAGTGGAGGTGCTCGACGTGATCCACCCCTGTTTGGTCGTCCACCGCGCCGCCTACCAACGCCATCGCGCGGTGTTGAACGCGTGGGTCGCCAAGCTCGAAGCGGCGGAGCTGGTGCTGTGACCGGCCTGCTCAAAACGTCGGCGCTCGGCACGGTGGCCGGGGAGCGCGCTCTCGTCCGTTTGGAGCGGCGGGGCGGCGTGGTGCTCGATCGCAAACTGACGGTGGAGGCGGCGCGGATCGTCGCGCGTGTGCGCCGCGAAGGGGATGCGGCGCTGGTCGAGTTGGTCGCGCGTCTGGACGGAGTGAGGGTCGCTCGCGGTGCCGACCTGCGTTTGCATGCAGCGGATCCGGAACGAGATCGCGCGAGCTTGCCCGCGGGTTTC
>DATMZU010000648.1:0-3224 GCA_035607435.1 Thermoanaerobaculia bacterium
TTGAGCGTGAAGCCGTCGTGCGCGGTGACGAAGTTCACGCTCTCGGCCGGCGAGCCGAATCCGCTGTAGGTCGCGGTGATCGAGGCGCCGAGGTTGCCGACCTGGGCGTTGTCCCCCTTCATGTACTTCCGCAGATTGTCGCGGTAGAGGCCGTTCCATTCCGACCAGCCGCTGGGGAACTGGCCGACGCCGTAGCCCCCGGTGTCCCACGCTTCGGCGATCATCTTGACGCCCTTGGTCGAACCGAGCTGGGCGATCTGCACCAGCGTCGTGGCGCTCGGGTTGAACGTCCGGCCGTCCGACCCTTCGCGCCCCAGCTCGTAGGCGAGGTCGAAGCGGAAGCCATCGACGTGCATCTGGTCGATCCAGTAGGTCAGGCTGTCGAGGATCAGGTTGCGCACCGCCGGCCGGCTGGCGTTCAGGTTGTTACCGGTGCCGGTCGATTCCCAATAGCATGTCTTGTCGTCGGCGAGCGTGTAGTAGACCGCGTTGTCGATGCCGCGCAGGTTGAAGTAGCGGACCGGCTGGCCGGAGCAGGCGCCTCCTTCGAACGTGTGGTTGAACACCACGTCGAGCCAGACCTCGACCCCCTGGGCGTGGAACGCCTTCACCATGTCCTTGAACTTGGTCACCTGGCTGCCGTCCACGATCGAGCAGGAGGCGACGTCGGTGCAGAGATATTCGCGGTTCGGGGCCATGAAATTTGTCGTCATGTAGCCCCAGAAGTTCGTGCGGTCGGCCGCGGCTCCCCCCACCGGATCGTCGAACTGGGCGTATTCATGAACCGGCAGCAACTCGGCCGCGGTGGCGCCGAGGGTCTTGAAATACGCCGCTTTGGAGGCGAGACCGTCGTAGGTGCCGCGGATTGTCGAGCTGACCGTCGAGTCGTTCTTGGTCTGGCCGCGCAGGTGGGTTTCGAGCACGATCGAGTCCTTCATCGCGACGTTCGGCTTGGTCTCGGCGCCCCAGCTGTAGGTGTTCGAAACGACGATCGATTTCGGCATCGCGCCCGCCGAATCGACGAATCCGTAGGTGTCGGTGCCGCCCAGGATCGCGGTCGAATAGTGCAGGTTGCCGCCGCCGTCGGCCACCCGGACCGGTTCGCCGGTCACCGCCTTGGCGTACGGGTCGGTGAGCAGCTTGTTCGGATTGAACCGGTTGCCACTCGAATCGACGTGGGAAATGAAGCCGACGTTGCTGCCCGCGGTCCACGAGGCGTTGTAGGGCCAGTTCGGACCCCACACGCGGTAGCCGTAGAGCGTGCCGGCGCCTACACCTGAGATCGTCACTGTCCAGATGTGGTTCACGGTATCGGTCTTGGTGAGAGCGGTGCGGGCGATCGGGGTGGAGGCGGTGGGGGTGGCGAAGGTCCAGACTTCGACCCGGGTGGCGTTCTGCGAGAAAAGGGCGAACTGGACGCTGCTGCCGACGATCGTGGCACCCAAGGCAGTCTGGGCGGCGGCAGGAACGGAAAGCAAAGCGAAAACGGCGAGGCACAGCAAAGCGGGCCGGAGCGCGAACCGGCGCGCCGCGGAAACGACGGCGATCGACATTGTGAAGCTCCTCTCGGGAGACGAGGCTCCTCCAAACGGGGGCAAAAGGCCGCCGCGAGGTGTCTCCCTACTTAGCTTGTGCATGTAACAGATGAAACAGTGCCGAAACCGCCACCGCCCCGGGCAAGAGGGGGAAGTGTCTGGCGCGCTTTAGTCTCTGTTGTACCATTGCACTCAACCGGTCCCGACATGCACGACCTTCGCGCCACCTTCTCCGCCGCCCCGGACGGGGGCTATCTCGCGCGGCTCATCGAACCGGGGGCGGAGGCGGGATCCAAGGGGCTCTGGGCAACCAGCGAGAGGTCGCAGCTGGACATGGTAAATCCGCCCGGATCCTGATGGCCGCGGGTCGCTATGACGACGCTGACATACGCTACGACTTGGCTCTCGCCGCTGTTCGCGGAGCTGAAGACGAAGAATTGAAGGGAACGCTTCTCCAGCACCAGGGTAGCCTTGCCTACAACCGCAGCCAGCGCGACCGTGCCGGCCGCCTCTTCCTGCAGGCACTTCAGAACTTCCAGAAGGCCGGTGACCTAGATCAAGCAGAGCAGATTGCTCTTCGCGGCCTTGCGATCGACGAAGAATTGCGGATCGTTCGCGAGTTGCCATCGGACTATCAGACCCTCTTCCTTATCGCCGAAGCCCGAGGCGATGCGACCGCCGCCGCCGAGTGGGCGCGAAAGCGCGAGGAGTTGCTCGAAGAACTTGAACGCCGCGCCGGAGGGGGAAGCGCCAGCCTGGCTCCCGCGATGCTGCGCGGCCTGCAGGCCCTCACAATCGCCTGCGCCCAAGCCGGCGCCGGGGAAGGTATTCTCGGCCCCGGTCAGGAAGAATCCCTTGCCGGGCTGGAGCAGGCTCCCGCGCCGAATCCTGCCTTCGCCGGATTTCTTCGCGACATCGCCGCGGGGCGGCCGACCTCGATTCCCGAGGGGTTGCCGCAAGAGCTGAGGGAGTGGCTGGACGAGGCGTTCTCGCGAGGATAGCGCCGGGGGGCGCCGAGAGCGACTTTCTGGAGGCGATGGAGGAACTCGGCGCGCGCGAGCCGCTGGGGGGAGCGCAAAGCCAGTTGCCGAAGTCGCGAGCGGCTCTACCGTCCAGGAAGTCACTTCCCGGCCCAGGAAGTCGCTTGCTGGCCCAGGAAGCCATTTCCCGGTCTAGGAAGTCGCTTGCCAGCTCAGGAAGTCGCTTGCCAGCTCAGCAAGCCACTTCCCGGGTCAGGAAGTCATTTGCCAGCACAGGAAGTCGCTTCCCAGTCCAGGAAGTCAATTCCCAGCTCAGGAAGTCACTTCCCAGTGCAGGAAGTCACTTCCTGGAGCACGAAGCCGCTTCCCGATCCGGCAAGCGATCCTCCACATCGTAAAGCCGCTTCCAGAGACCCGATAGCTCTTCGTGCAACGGGGGCGTCGCCGCCCCCGCCTGAAACGAATTGGAAAGGGCGATCAGTGGCCGACGGCGATGATGTCGGCCGGGAACCGCGGGTCGATCTCGTAGTGGGTGTCGAACTGGCTGCTGAAGCCGGAGATCGCGACCAGCTGGTTGAGGCTCAAGGTGAAAGGGTCGATGCCGGTCTGGGTGTTGATGAAGATCTGCACCTCGCCCGAGCCGTCGTTGACCCCAAGCTTGTAGCCGAAGGTCCCATCGACCGTCGGCGCCGTGCTCACACGGCCGATG
>DATMZU010000649.1:0-8405 GCA_035607435.1 Thermoanaerobaculia bacterium
GCGGCCGAGATGAAGAAGCGCCTGACCAAGGCCTACGGCTCGATCCGACCGAACGATCCCTCGGAGCCCGGCACGCTGATGGGACCGCTGATCGACGAGGCGGCGGTGGACAACATGATGGCCGCGATCGAGCGGGCGAAATCCGAAGGTGGCACCGTCCTGGTCGGCGGCAAGCGCCTCGACCGGCCCGGCTTCTACGTCGAGCCGACGCTGATCGAAGCGACCGCCCGCATGCCGATCACCTGCGACGAGACCTTCGCGCCGATCCTCTACCTGTTCGAGTTCGACACCCTCGACCAGGCGATCGCCGACCACAACGCCGTGCCGCAGGGACTCTCCTCCGCGATCTTCACCCTCAACATGCGAAGCGCCGAGCGCTTCCTCGCGGCAACCGGCTCGGACTGCGGCATCGCGAACGTCAACATCGGAACCTCGGGAGCCGAGATCGGCGGAGCCTTCGGCGGAGAAAAAGAAACCGGAGGAGGCCGCGAAGCCGGCTCCGACTCCTGGAAAGCCTACATGCGCCGCCAGACCTGCACCATCAACTGGGGCGAAGCGCTGCCGCTGGCGCAAGGGGTGGTGTTCGAGGTGGAGGGGTAGGGGCAGCGAGGCTTAACGATTCCGGGTTCGATCGATGAACCTCGTCTTTGAGTGGGACGCGAGAAAGGCCGCCTCCAACCGGAGGAAACACGGTGTTTCCTTCGAGGAGGCTGCGACCTCATTTGACGACGATTTCTCGGTCACGATCCCCGACCCGCTCCATTCCTGGGGTGAGCCACGGTACCTGCTGCTGGGGATGTCGAACACCAGCCGCCTGCTCGTCGTGGTACACAGCGAAAGGGGAGATAGAATCCGGTTGATCAGCGCGCGTCCCGCCGCGCCTGCCGAGAAGAGAACCTATGAAAAGCGCTAGATCGACAACCCCCGAAATGCTCCCCGAGTACGACTTCTCCCAAGGCGTGCGAGGCAAGTACGTCGAGCGCTACCGAGCCGGCACGAACATCGTGGTCCTCGACCCTGACCTGGTCGAGCGGTTTCCTAATTCGGAGGCCGTCAATCGAGCTCTTCGCACCCTCGTCGAGCTCGCGGATCGCCAGGTGAAACCGGCGACCGGCTGAGGTCGTCGCTGATACTTCTGCACTCGTAGCTCTCGCGGCCTGCGAGCGGCGCGCACGGATTTCTCGTGACCGCGCCGCTCCTTTCCTCCTAGAGGCAGAAGCAGGAACAGGCGTAGCCGCAGGGGTCGGCCGGGTTGCAGGAGAAGAACCCGACGGAACAGAGGGCCTCGTGGCAGCCTGCTCGGCATTCCATCCTTGCTTCGATGCAGGTATCGCAAGAGAGGTTTCGAGCCGCGGGGAGCAGATCCTGGAGGGCGGGAGGCGCTTTTTCGACCCCCGGCGTGACTGGCGTGGCGTCTGCGGCGATCAGAAAATCGGGAGTGGGTTCAACCGTCGCGGCATGTCCGGCGACGGAAAGACCGAAAAACACCAAAGCGGCCAATAGGGTGAGGGGCAGGGCTCGTTTCATTTTCGTTTCCCTTTCTCGTCTCTCGATACGGATCACCGGAGGTTCCGGCATGATCTGAAAATAAGGGTGCGCTGTCGGGGAGGAAGCGAGCAGCTCCAAGGCGGCGACTTGCCGGACCGGACGAGCCGCGGGGCAGGGTCGGCTAGAATGCCGGGCATGTCCGCCGCCGCCCCGTTCGACGCTCCCGATCCGCGCACCATCGCGACCGCGATTGGCCGGCGCGTTTTGGGCCAGGAGGTCGCCGTGCGCGAGATGGCGGTCGCCCTCGCAAAGCATCTGGCGGGTTTGGCGACCGGCAACATCTTGATGATCGGCTCTTCCGGGAGCGGCAAGACCACGTTGATGCGCGCGGTCGAGTCGTATCTCTCCGAGGAGCCGGCCCTCGCCGGGCGATCGACGGTGATCCGCATTCACGCGAACGTCCTGGCCGAAGAGGCCGAGCGGGGCCGGCCCGGGGAAGCCGTGCTCGGGCGGCTGATGCAGCGCGCCCGCGAGCAGTTGGGTCCCCAGGCTCCCGTGCAGCAGATGATCGCGCGGGCGAAAAGCGGCCTGGTGTTCGTGGACGAGGTGGACAAGATTCGCTCGCTGATCGGCGGTGGCGTGAACATCCCGGGCCTGCGGGCGCAGGAGGCCCTGCTCACCCTGATCGAGAACGAGGCGGTGCCGTTCGAGCTGCCCGAGTGGTCGGGCGGCGGCACGACGGTCATCGATTCCTCCGGCCTGCTGTTCGTCTGCGCGGGGGCGTTCGAGGGGCTGTACGACGACGTCTACGATCGGGTGACAATCGGCCGCGACAAGGGCGCCCTTCAGCCGACGATCATGGTCGAAGGGGGGAAGGTCCGCGAGGAGATGCGCTTCGAGCTACGCCGTTTCCTGCGCAACGAAGACCTGTTCGACTACGGCCTGTCGCCGCAGTTCTTGTCGCGGTTCGACGCCGTGGTGCTGCTCGAAAACCTGGGGGTCGATGAGTTGATCCGAATCTTCCTCGACGCGCCCGACTCGGCCTATCGCCAGAGCTGCGCCTATTTCGAGAGCCGCGGCCTGCATCTCGCACTCTCGCCCGCCGCGGCGCGGCGGATCGCGGTCGAGGCCGAACGGGCGAACCGGCTCGGCGCGCGGGCGCTCAAAGAGGTGTTTCGCCGGGTGATCCGCGACTACGAGTTCGAACCCGAGCGGGCGGCGAGCGAGGGTTCGCTGCTGATCGATCTGCCGGAGGTGGAGGCCGCGCTCGCCCGTGGCTCGGCGCCTCCCCCCAAAACTTCGGCCGGGGCTTCCGGCTCCGCCGACCCGAAACCCCATCGCGCTGCCGTTTCAGGAGGTGGTCGTTGACGCATCCGCCGTCGCTCCGCGCACTCGCTCTCCACTTCGCACTCGCCTCGGCGTTGATCTTGGGGTTCGCCACTCTACCGTCGGCCGCGGCGCAGAAAGCCCCCCAAGCGGTGAAACCGGTAGCACCGAACGTGGCGCGCGCTCGGGAGCTGATCGATGCGGGCAAGGCGGTCCAGGCGCTGCCGCTGCTCGATCAGACGCTCGCCGCGACCCCCTCGGACGCCCAGGCGCTTCTGCTGCGGAGCACCGCGCGCTTCCAAACCGGCGACCTCGAAGGCGGCCGGAAGGACCTGGAGCGGTCGCTCGCGCTCGATCCACGCCAGCGCCAGGCGTGGCTCAACCGCGGAGCGTTGGATCTGGCGGAAAAGCGCTACGACCGCGCGTTCGAAGCGTTCCAAGAGGGCGAAAAGCTCGATCCGGCCGCGCCCGACAACGACATCAATCTCGGGGCGGTGCTGCTGCTCAAGAGCGACCTGCAAGGGGCGAGCGCGCGCTTCCGTCGCTACCTTTCGGCGCAGCCGAATTCGGCTGAGGCGCATTATCTGGTGGCGAGCAACTACGCCCTGGCGGGCTACGCGGCCCTGGCGGTCGAGACGCTGCGCCGCGCCGTCGAGATCGACGAGCGGACCCGGCTGCGGGCGCGGAACGACCCCAACTTCTCGACTCTGGACGAGAACAGGGCCTATCTCGATCTGCTCGCGACCGATTCGTACCAGATCCCCCCGGGCGCCTATGCCGTGCGCCGCACCTATCCGCTCCCCTATTCGGAGGACGGCCGGCTGCTCCAAGCGGTGGTCCTGGCGATGCGCGCCGCGGGCGAAAAGATGGAGCCGACGTTCGAGAGCGGGCGCGGCTGGACGATCCTCTGGGGCGACTTGCGGATCAAAGTCTCGGGACCGCCGGACCAGCCCGGAACCGTAGAAATCAGCGCGCCGGTCGAGCGCATGAGCGCCGCGGACTGGAAGCGGCGAACCGAGAAGCTCCTTGTGGCGATCGGCGGAGAGTCGGAGAAGATTCAAAAGACCTTGCCCCAGAAGCGGCCGGCCAAACCATGATCGCGCGCTCCGGCGCCTCGTCTTGGGTCCTGTTTGCGCTGCTCGCGATCGGAGGTCCAGACCTCGGGGGCGCCGAGACGGCGACGAAGGGGAGCGTAGCAATCGTCAAGAAGACGGTGGAGCTCCCCGGGCATGGGAGCCAATACCTCGGCGCGGACATTGCCTACCCCGAATTCGCCCTCGCGAACGGGGCGGCCCGAAAGCGCCTCGAAGCTTCGGCGGGCTTGAAAGCCGGAACCGGAATGTCGCTCGAAGACTGCAAGGCCGAGGTAGCCGACGGCACGTGGCTACAGGGGATCGACTACACGGTCGACTACAACCGGAACGACATTTTGAGCCTGACCTACACGGTGAGCGGCATGGGCGCCCATCCGAGCGAGTCGGAGCATCGGCTCTCCGTGCGCATCTCAACCGGCCGGCCGCTCGGTGTCGAGGAAACCTTCCGGCCTGAAGGGCGCAAGACTCTGGCCGGTTTCATCGATCAACGCCTGCAAAAGGCGATCAAGGCCAAGCTCGCCGAGTTGGAGCCAGACGACCGCGCGGAGCTCCAAGAGAGGCTCGACGGCCGCAAAGGGGGCAAGCCGGTCTTCCGCGTCACGAACCTGGTAGGCTTCGAAGTCGTCGAAGACGGCGTGGCGTTCTTCTACGAGTTCGACTTTCCCCACGCCTACCTGGCCTGGGAGCCCGACGAGCGCTTCGTCATGAGGTTCGCCGAGCTGTGGACTTTCCTCGAAAAGAAGGGCCCGCTCGGTTTCGCCGCGGAGCCGGAAGAGAAGTACCGGTTGAACTGAGCCCCGTGGCCGCTAAGCGCAGGGTGCCTCGCGCTCGTGAATTCCTTACCTGCAGAGGTATATACTCCTGCTTCGTAAGGAGAATCAATGTCCGCGAGCACACTGACCTCGAAGGGCCAAGTCACAATTCCCAAGGAAGTTCGTGACCGCCTCGGGCTGAAGGAGGGCGATCGATTGGTCTTCCGATTCGACGATCAGGGCAACCTTCTCGCTCGGCCCGAAGCTCAGAGTCCTCTCGGTCGGCTGTCCGGTCTCCTGCATCATCTCGCCGGAGATCGGCCGGTCACGATCGAGGAGATGAACGGCGCGGTCAAGCGGCAGGCCGCGGCTCGGTTCAAGAAGGCCGTGCGGCGGTGATCGCCCTCGATACGAACATCCTGATCCGCCTCCTGGTAAGGGACGATCCTGGCCAAACAGCCCTCGCGGAGCGGCTCCTCCAGGAAGCGTCGGATGCCGACGAGACCTGCTTCATCAGCGATCCCGTACTGTGCGAGGTGGAGTGGGTGTTGGAGTCCAGCTATCGAGCCAAGAGAGGGGATGTCCTCGCGGCCATGCAGGAGTTACTCGCAGGCGATCTCTTCGTTTTTGAAGACCGCGAGATCCTCCATCAGGTCATCGCGAGATATCAGGAAAGCAAAGCCGATTTCTCCGACTGCCTCATCGGAGCCAAGGCCCGCGCCAAGGGGGCTCGGACGACCTATACCTTTGAGCGGGTGCTCACGGAGGCGCAGGGCTTCACGCGACTCGCCTAAAGATCCGTGGCATCCCCCGCCCGAATCTTGTCGTTCAGAAGGTAGTCGTCGCTCAGGTATTTGAGCACCACCCGGCCTACCTCCGGGTCGAAGCGTTCTTTCGTCGGCTTCACCACGACCCCTTCGCGGATGTGCTGGTCGGGCAGGGTGGTCTGGCCACGACTCAGCTCGGCGATTTTCTCCATCGAGAAGGGGCCGCGCCAGAGGATGGGCACGGTGGGCACGCCGTGACGCTCGCAGAGGGCGGCGAAGTCGTCGTAGTCGAGATAGTGCTCCCCCACCAGGAGGTCGAAGGCGGCGAAGCCGAGGCCGTCGCGTCGGCCGTAGTGAAGGGTTTGGACGCGGCTGCCGTAGATCTCGCCGTAGAGGATCGCGACGTTATGCCCCTGACCTTTGAGGTCGTCGAGCAGGTTGCGCACCGGTTCGAGCGTCGAGGGGAACCAATAGGTGTTGGTCGGCAGGTCTTCGGGCTCCGGTCGCTTGCGCTGGAGGCCGTGCGAGCCGGCGAGGAGCTTGTCTTCGACCCAGCCGATGCGGGCGTTAGTGCCGTGGATCTTCTCGCTCACTACGACCTCTTCGCCGGGGGTCAGGATCTCGGGGAAGTTGCGCAGGTTTTCGATGTCGGTATACCGCTGGAACAGAGGGTGGTTCGACTCGGAATCGCCGGCCGAGAACTTCACCGGCGGCCGGAACTTGCCGATCCCGTAGTGCTCGCGCACGTCGGTCCCCACCGGCCAGCTCGGATCTTCGGGCCGCACTACCAGCCCGAACGAAGGCTCGCCGCGCAGGCGCACTTGGCGGACCACGAGCACCCGTGCCCCTTCGACGTCGGTGCGCTCGGAGAGATAGCTCACGACGTTCAGGCGCTCGGCCATCTCGCGCGGCAGGGTGCTGTCGGGCGGGATGAAGACCACCCGCTCTCCCGGAGCGAACTCAGGGCTGCCGTCCTCGTGCTTGCGGATCACCGCCTGCCACCCCTTGATCCGGGCGAGCGCCAAGCGGTCGGCGTTGGGATGGGGCTGGACGGCTTCGATTTCGACGACGTTGGAGATGACGGATGACATAAGGGGCGCCTCTGAGTTCGGGGATTTTCGTCCGGCCGGGCTTTGTGCCGGGTGATTGTTCCAGCGCGCCGGAAGTGAGTCAAATCGATCCGCCCCCAGCCCGAACCCCTTAAGCCGGGACTCCCCTTGGGCGGCCTGCTAGAATTCCGCGCCGAAGGGGCCTCCCTCCGCGTAGACAGGCTCCGTGCATCGCCCCCATCAGGCCGGCGCCCAGATTGTCGAGGTCAGCAGCTCATGCTTAGAGAAAACAAGGAGGAGGCGCTCGTAACGGAATCCGACGGCGCTCACCGGGTACAGCGGGCACTGGACCACCTGGAGTCCCTCCGGGAGCCGCTCACCTCCGACATGGCGATCGCCTCGCTGGAAGAATTCGAGGCCTCGTGGAAGAACGCCTTGGGCGAGCTGCTCTCGGCCCCTCTCACCGGCGGAGAAGCTCGGCGGGTTGCGGCCTTTCAGCGCGATGTCGGCCTATTGCCGAAGTATAAAAGCTATGCCATCAAAGCGAGCAGTCCGCTCGGCTACTCTGTTTTCTTCCAAGAGCCGGGACAGGGGTTCAGCTTTCAGCAGCATCGCGAGCACAAGGTCGAGATCTTTCACGTGCTGGACACCAGCCCCGGTGCGTTCGCCTTGATTTGCAGCCTGGAAGACTGGACGGCCCACTACGACCCGCAGGATTTCTCTCGTTGGCTGGAAGGCTCCGACCATCCTCATTATGAAAAATGGCGAATTCCTCTTTCCCCGGGAGACGTTCTTTGCCTGGAAAGGCCGGGGATCGTTCATACGGTCATCGGCTGTACCCTCGAGGAGTTCGCCACGGTCTCCACGGACATGGTGGACCGGTTGCACGATCAGAATGCGGGAGCGTCGATCCCGGAATCCTATTGCCGGGACAGGGCACAGCACCTGCTGCGTTCAACACCTTCCCCTTCCGCGAGTCAAATCATCACGTCCCCGAAGGAGCGACGCCCGATCGAGCGCCAACCATTTCCGGGAGGAGATCTCACAACGCTCGGCCAAGTGCCCGGCCTGCGAGCGACGCGGATCCGATTGGAAGGCCAGCGGCAGAGTCCGATGCAGAAATCCGAAGACCAAGCCCTGGTGCTTTTCGCCTCTCGCGGGGACGCCTCGCTTCTGCTCGGCACCGCCGAAGAATTCGGACGCCAAGACCCGCCGCCGGTGGACCTTCCCAAGGGCACGGTGGCCATGATTCCCCCGGGAATGTCCTGGAAAGTCGCGTCTCTCACGACGGACGTTGAAATTTCCGTTCACTCGATTCCACCCGAGGTGGCGTTGATGAGGAATTTCGATTCCGGCGCTTGAGACGAAACAGGGGGAGGAAGATTTCTCCTCCTCCCCCCTCTACAGCCTAGATTCGCCTAGAACCGCGTCCCGATCCAGAACGAGGTCCGGAAGCCGCTGTCGTCGGTGGCCGATTTGTAGGGCTTCGCGAAATCCCAGTTGAAGTCGAGGCCGCCGAGCAGACGGGCCGAGATGCCCCAGCCGTAGGCGGCGACTCCGTCCCGCAGCTTGCCGGTATCCGAGTCGTAGAACCGGAAGTCCTGGACGTTTTTGAACCAGGCGCCGCCGGTGTCGAAGAAGAGCACGCCGCGGACTCCTTGGAAGCCGAGGAACGGGGTGGCGATCACGTCGATCAGCGGGAAGCGCAGCTCGATGTTGGTGAAGAACGCCCGGTCGCCCAGGAGGGAGAGGAAATCGACGCCGCGGACGGTGTCGAGCCCTCCGATCCGGAGCGGCGTCGGGCTGTTGCCGCCGGTCGCCGCGGCGTAGGCGCGGAACGCCAAGCCGCTGCGCTGGGTCAACCCGATGTACTTCCGGGCGTCGAAAGAGGCCTCGGAAAGCAGCGTGCCGCTTCCGGCGGTGTCCGGA
>DATMZU010000651.1:0-3067 GCA_035607435.1 Thermoanaerobaculia bacterium
CTGTGGTACTCGACCGTCAGCCGGACGGGGCCGATCCCCTGGGTGACGGAGGAGTACTGGTTGTCGCCGCTCGGCGGCAGGGTGAGGCCGGGCTGGGCCGCAACCGGAACCGCGGCGAGCAGCGCAGCGAAGGGGAAGAGGAGACGGAAGGGCCTGCGCAGCATTCTGGATTCCTCCATGCGAAAGGTTGAGAGCTATCCTGAGATGAGTTACGAAATATTGAGCCAAAGGTTCGGGAGCGGGCAGGGCGCACATGGCCCGCGTGCACGATGTTCTGGGTCCGGAACACGTCGCTCCGGGCCCAGAACGTGTTGTTCTGGGTCCAGAACAAGGTGTTCCGGCCCGCGAACAACGTCTTCCGCCTCCCGTGCAACGCGCTCCGGACCGCGAACAACGTCTTCCGACTCCCGTGCGACGCGCTCCGGACCGCGGACAACTTGTTCCGACTCCCGTGCGACGTGTTCCGGACCGCGGACAACTTGTTCCGACTCCCGTGCGACGTGTTCCAGCCCGCGGACAACGTGTTCCGACTCCCGTGCGACGTGTTCCGGCCCGCGGATACCGTGTTCGGCCTCCCGTGCGACGTGCTCCGGCCCGCGTGCACCGTGTTCCGCTCCCCGTGCGCAATCCGACCGGCGCCGATGCACGAAGCCGTGGCCGAGTTCCGGTCGGCTTTCAGGGCGGTTCTCTTCGACATCGTCTCCGATGCGCCGAGCTTCGACGGCTTCCGAAAGGAAGTCCAGCGGTTCTTCGAGGAAACCAACACCACCGCCTTGGAGGAATGGGAAGAGGCAGTCCAGCGCAATCCACAGGACGCGAAGCCGCAGGTGGGCTAGTAATACTCGCGCGGGAATACGCTCGGCCAGAAGCCACCGATGGTAATATCGCCTCGATATGTCACTGCTAGAACACTATGTGCCCGACTATCCCCCGCCAGCCGCTATTCCCAGCGGCCAAGGACCTGCTCAGGAGACCCGGTCGACCCGGCGGCCTCAAGCGTTTCCCAGGGAGGTATTCGAGAGCATCGCGGAGGGGACGAAAAGGGGGCTTCAGCGTTTGGTGGCCGAAGCTTGGGATGTTGGGATCGACTTCGAGAGGGCAATCTACGAGCTTTCCCTACGCGAGCGGTTCATCAGTAAACTCGACCAGCAGATAAGAGAGAATGCAGGGGTAGCACGAGCAGCCGTTACCCTCGCCATACAGCACAGCATGACGCAGGAACAAATCAACAGCGCTCGCCGATCGACCGAAGACCTCGAGTGGTTATCCGGTGTCAATCAGCCTGTCATCGCTGAATACCAGGACTGCCGCCGCGAGCTTGAGAAGATCCGCGATACTCGTCTCCAAAAATACGCTACGCAATGGGAGCAGTACCTCTCGGCGCTTGATTCACCGGTCGCTCAGGAAGTCAGAACGATCTGGTCACACCTGCAGTCACATTTGTGGGCACCTGAGGCCGCGCCTACCGAGGAGGGCGGTTTCCGAATGGTCTGGGATCGCGGGCCTCACCACCTACAGGTAGAGGCATTGGCAGACGGCCGTTATGATTGGTTCTACAGGAACCGGGAATCCGGCGTGAAACAATTCGAAGAGGATCTGCAGGTCGGCACTTTCTCGTCCTCCTTCGCTGAGATCCTCGCTCGTCTCGCGGCCGCTTGATGCGCGAGGAGCTGACTTCGGGCGTAGTCCTTCGAATGGCGAAGGAGCGCAAGGGCATGGCTCCGTTCCCGGAGCGCCCCCGCATTGAAGACTTCGAGCCCAGCGAGAAAGAGAAGCAGAATCCGGCGGCCAACGGTCATGTCCGGATTTCTGTCTTCGACCGCAGCCGAACGACTCCGTCTCAAATGTTCGCCCTTCGAAGGCTCGTGGAATTCAGCCGTCCGGTATTTCCTCTCCCGGTTGAGGAGATTACAACAATCCAAGTTGAGCGGCGGGCTCCACTGTATGTGGCGCGTGATCCGATGCAAGAACCCGAGTGCTTCCAGCCGGGAGCAGAGGGTCACTGCGGGATAGGCGACCTGGCCAGACGCAGCGGCGAACCGCGTGCGGTGATCAAGGACCTCTGTTCTCAATTGGTGGATGTAGTCCTTACCGGGGTCTCGTTCAGTTGACCGGCCAAATCCGAGCAAGCAAAGACACCATGCCCGTCGAACATCAGAAGGATGCCTTTCTGATCTCCACCGATCCGGCGCGGCTGGACGTGGACGCCGTGCACGCCTACCTCGCCGCCTCGTATTGGGCCGAGGGGATCCCCCGCGGGACGGTCGAGCGCGCGCTGCGCGGCTCGCTCTGCTTCGGGCTCTACGAGGCCGGCCGGCAGATCGGCCTCGCGCGGGTGATCACCGACGGCGCGACGTTCGCCTATCTCTGCGACGTCTACGTTCTGCCGGAGCGGCAGGGGCGCGGGCTCGGCCGCTGGCTGATGGAGTGCGTCATGGCGCACCCGGATCTCCAGGGGCTCCGGCGCTTCCACCTCGTCACCCGCGACGCCCACGAGCTGTACCGCCCGTTCGGCTTCGCCGAGATCCAGAGCCCCGGACAGCACATGGAGATCAAGCGTCCGGGGCTCTACAAGCAGGCCGCTAGCGGTTCTTCGCGGCCTTGACGTCCAGCGCGACGCTCACCTCGGCGGGCGGCAGGATGCCCGTCAGCAGCAGCACCTTGCCGGCCTCCGGAATCGCGACGTTCAGCGGCTTGACACCGCCGACCAGCCCCTGCCGGAGACCCTTCGCCGTCTCTTCGAAGGAATCGAAGTCGTAGTAGGCCGATGAGTCTGGCGCCGGCGTCGCCGGCTTCTTCGCCTTGCGTCGCCAGCCGCCGCCTGATCCTCCCTCGTCGAGCACGACGGTCTGGCCGGTGCTGATCCTGCGCTCGTCCAGCAGGGGAGCCTCGGCGGTGACCGTGATGACATCCTCGACGGTGGCGGAGAGCGTCAGCTCGGCGGTGGTGAAGCGGCTGAAGTTGACGTTGACGTTCGGGTACTCGAGCGTGGAGAAACCTTCGAGCTCGGCCTTCATGGCGTAGCGTCCGGGGGTCAGGCCGACGAAGCGGAACGAGCCCTGGGCGT
>DATMZU010000652.1:0-3476 GCA_035607435.1 Thermoanaerobaculia bacterium
CTACTTCCTCTTGGACCGTCGCCTCCACCCGACCCCCTGAAGCACGACCAGGCCGAGGAAAGCTCCGATTCCGCCGGCCTCGAGAAAAAAGGTGAGTTGGAAGCAGGTTCTAACCCTATCGACGGAGCGGTCGCTCCAGCAAGAGCCGAAGTCCTCGCCGAGCCCGTCGAGGCATTGTTCATTCGTGACGTCATCCCCGCAACCGCATTTCGGAAGCCGCGACCAGCCGATGAGGCGGAACTCCTCTGTCCCTTTGACTGGCACGACATAGTTAGCGAGCTGAGAAAGGATGCCGATGCCTACGAAGAGACCCAGAAAGAGAGCGCCGATGAGCTTAGGCAGGGAGAACCGGTCGGTGGAGTAAAACTGAACGCCAAGCGCAGCCAGGATCAGGAAGAAGGCTGAGGCGGGGATCAAGGGGAGTTGGGAATGCTCCAGGAAAATCGACCGCAGAGTCTCGTAGCCAGGGCTGCGGACGATACCCAGGAATAAGAAGAAGGCGGGTAGCGCCACCAGGAATGCGACCACGAACCTGAGCCACGGTCTGGAGTCCTTGATCGGTCCGAAGAGGGTGCTGGCGGGAATGGAGACCGCCCCCATGTCGGGATCGAGCGGGCCGATCTCGCCGGGTTCGATTCCTCCTTTGTCCGACAATGCGTCCCTGAGAGCCTTATAGCCCTCCTCAGAGCTCACCAGGTAGTGACTGTGTTGGGCCAACGGCTCCGGGATGAAATCTTCCTGGCTCTCATCGAACAGAACCGGAACGAACTTCTTCGTCTTGCTCCCGAGCTCATACACTTCCTGGGCGATGAGCGTTGATTCCCAACCCGCACCCTTGCCTCTTCCCGGCTCTTCGCGTCCCCAGAAACGACGGTGGTAGGTCTCCGTGCAGATCAGCAGAACGCGATCCGCCTCGTCCAGTTGGTTGCCCATCCAGCGGAGCCAGCCCTCTTCCGGCGAGCCATTCACGTAGAGATCGAGGCGGGTGTCGAAACCGCTTTTACGCAGGCGTTCCGAAAGACCCAAGACCTTCTCGGTATGTTGAGCCGATTCGTTGCTATAGCTCAGGAAAATGACTCTTGACTTCTTCTGAGGCGAGGGCTCTTCAGGCAAACCCTTTTCGGGCTTCTCGTCACTGTCCGACACGGCAGGCTTTCGGATCGCATCTCCTGGGCCCGCACTCCAAGATCTTGCATTTGTTCAGCAGGAGGTCGAGAGGACAGAATTCGGGGGACGACGGCGGCTTCCTTGCGTCACACCAACGATTCTCGTTGAGCTTGTAAGAATACCTTCCGATCCAGACGTCTATAACGACCCCCGGCGCCAGTGTCCCCCCCGAGTTGGGGCTGTAGCGAGGATGGATATTCAGGCGCGTTTCATCCCCGAGGTCAGTGTCGAACCGGAATCGCGTGAGCAACCTATTTTCCTTTGCCGCGGCCTTTGGCGTGCCCACTACCAATTTCCACAGGATGGTCAGAATCCTATCCGCCTCCGATTGTTTGACGACCGGATCCTGCTTCTGAGCCTGAAGGTTTGCAGAAGCAAATACATACCCCGAGCGGGACCCGCTGAAGCTCGCCCGCAGCGCACGGGCCGCCCCAAGGCCCGCGGTTCGGACGGGGGCCTCCAACCCGAGCTCCTTCCGGTTGCGCACGAACTCGTCTGTGATCCAATCTCCCAGTGCCTCCAGCTCGGGGTAGTCGTGGGTGACACCGAGCAGCGCACTCTCCGTTCCGTTGAGCAGCGCATCGACCTCCTGAACGAGATAGGACGGTTCGCCGCCGTCCCCTGCGACCACGTGGAGCGCGTGCCAGCCCGCGAGGTATTCCTTTTCGATGGCGATCAGCCGCGGCAAGATCCCGGCGGCGATCCATCGAGCGCGTTTCTTCAACTGCTTCTCTAGCTTCCTCTCTCGCTCCTTCTCGGCCTTCTCCTCTGCCGTCTCTTGGCGTATCTCAATGCCGATCTTCGGCAAATACACCAGATTCACCTTCACCACCCGATCCCCATCGCCGATCGCCGTTTCGGCTCTTCCGAAGAGTCCGCCGCCGAAATTCACGTCGAGCCCGGCGACCGCGAGGGTTGCGTCGCCTTGGATTTTGGTGCGGGTGCGGAGGCGGGTTTCTTCCAGGGTTCCGTCTTGGGTGCGGCCGGAAAAGCCCAGCTCGTCTTCGATATCGAGATCGGTCGAGCGGCGGCGGACTCCGGTGTAGGTGATGATGCGCGCGTTCGGGATGCCGTAGCCGATCCGGAACGAGGCGTCGCGGACCTGGCGGCGGAGGCTCACCTCGTCGTGCGACAGGTCGGCGTCGGAAAGGCGCGGCTTGCGATCGGCGCCGAAGCTCGGCATGTCCTGCACCTGATAGCCCGCGCTGGCGAACCAGCCGCATTGGTTGCACATGGCGGCGACCAGATCGAACCCGGCGCCGAGGAACAGGCCGCGACCTTCGATCGAGGTATTCTCCGCGGACTCCCTCCGGTCGAGAAAATCGAGCCGCAGATTGGCCGAGAGCGCCTGCCAGTGGAAGGTCGGATGAATCGGCAGGCCGAAAGTCGGCAAGGCGATCGAGCCCTGGCTGCCCTCTCCTTCCAGCTCCGACCGGAAATCGAACTTGCGGTTCAAGAGCGCCGGGTCGCCCGGGATCTCGGTGCTCGATTCGTGGCCGCCGGAATCCCGCGTCGTGACGGTCGTGCGGATCGAAGCGATATCCAAGCTTTCCTGGTGCTCGAAGAGCGCATCCAGCCCGAGCCCGAAAGTGGCGCCCGCGGCGCGGGGCGATTCGATGGCCCAAGGCGGGGGAGAGTCGGAAACCTTTTCGAGAAGACCTTCCGAGGCGCCGCCTTCGCCGAGCCCGAGGTCGAGCGGTTCCTGGGCACGCGACGGCCCCGCCGCGAGCGCCAGAGCGAGCGCCATCGAGCCCAAGCCATGTTTCAATCTATGCATTTCTTCGCGATCTTGCGGTGATTATATTACACTTGGCCCAACACCACGAGGATCGTGATCTATGGCAGCGCTCGGACCAGCGGCAGCGCCTTGGGAGAGCCGGAAGCCGCGGCGGCCCATGCCGCTCCTGGCGTCGGCGTTCGTGGGGGCGGCGCTTCTGGCCGCTGCCGTTCCCGCCGCGGGCCAGGGGAATTCCTGGGCCGAGCCGTCGAGCTTGTCGATTCCTCGCCGGCTGCTCGCGGCCGCCGCGGACGGTGGAAAGATTTATACCTTCGGCGGCTGCGGCTCCCCCTGCTATGCGCCGCCGCTTCACACCTCGACGACCGAGGAACGGCGGGTCGAGGTCTACGACGGGCAGAGCTGGACGCTCAAAAATCCGATTCCCGCGATCATCTTCGGCGCGGCGGCGGCGGCGGGCAACGACCACCTCATCTATTTGTTCGGCGGCTACCTGACCGGCAACGCCGTCTGGCAGTACACGCCGACCTCCGATTCGTGGAGCCGCAAGGCGAACCTGCCGACTCCCCGCTTC
>DATMZU010000653.1:0-8785 GCA_035607435.1 Thermoanaerobaculia bacterium
GAGCTGCCCGCGGCGGCCGTCCGGCCGACGATGGGCGAGCTCACCTGGTGGCTCGATCGCGACGCGGCGAGCCGACTCGCGCGCTGAAGTCTCGCGGGGAAAAACCGAGGAAATTGCTGGCGGGAGTGTAAGGAGGGGTACTTCCGAAGTTCGAAGGGGAGTGCCGGCAGCGATGCTCCGCGTTTGGGGAGCCGGCAGCTCCGGGAGGCTTTCTTGCGCGATCGAGCTGCGCCGAGGGCCTCCGGAATCCCTCGATCGAGCGACGCTTACTTCTTTGCGGCAGCCGGAGCTTTGACGACGGTCTTCTTCGGAGCAGCAGCCTTCTTGGCCGGAGCCGCTTTCTTCGCAGGAGCCGCAGCAGCCTTCTTGGCTGGAGCCGCCTTCTTCGCAGGAGCCGCAGCGGCCTTCTTGGCCGGAGCCGCCTTCTTTGCAGGAGCCGCAGCAGCCTTCTTGGCCGGAGCCGCCTTCTTCGCAGCGGCCTTCTTCGGAGCAGCAGCTTTCTTCGGAGCAGCCTTCTTTGCAGCCTTCTTTGCGGTCGCCATCGATACTCTCCTTTCAGGTGTGGTTGCCCGATGCGGGCGGGAGGTCATGGAAAAAAGGTACGCCACAACATCTTGCGTGTCAAGAGGTTTGACCCTCAATCCTTAGTGACTCGGTGTAGCTCAAGGCGGTCGCTCGACTCCGGAAATCTTGTTCGTCCATAGGCGGCCCTAAGGCGGGAAAGAGCCCATTTTTCCTTGGGTTTTTGCGCCCGCCGCGACCCCTGGATGGCGCTCCGGATGGCGATGAGAAGGGCACGCCGAGGCATCGCGGCGGCTTCGCCGTCGAAGAAATTTTTTTGTCTTGGAGGAGGAAAGGAGCGCGCGAAGCGCGTTTCTAGTAGGCGTTGTGGTGCTTGAAACCGTGCCGCAGGGTCATCCAAAGGATCTTGAAGTCGAGCGCGAGCGACCAATTTTCGATGTAGTAGAGGTCGTACTGGATGCGCTTTTTGATCGAGGTGTTGCCGCGCCAACCGTGAACCTGAGCCCAGCCGGTGATGCCGGCCTTGACCCGATGGCGGAGCATGTACTGCGGGATTTTGTGTTTGAACTCGCGGACGAAGGTCGGCCGTTCGGGGCGTGGTCCGATGATCGACATGTCGCCCATCAGGACGTTCCAGATCTGCGGCAGCTCGTCGATCGACCAGTGGCGGATGAAGCTGCCGACGCGGGTGCGGCGCGGATCGTCCTTGATCGCCCACACCGGTCCGGTGGAGGCTTCGGCGTCCGCGCGCATCGAGCGGAACTTGAGGATCATGAACGACTTTCCGTCGAGTCCCATGCGTTCCTGGCGGTAGAAGATCGGGCCGCGGTCTTCGAGCCAGATCGCGAGCGCCACAAGGGGCAGGAAGGGCAGCAGCACGGCCAGCACGGCGCAGGCCATCGCCACGTCCATGGCGCGCTTGACCAGGCTGTTCCAACCCTGGAGCGGCACCTGCGACAGGTTGATGACCGGAGTGCCATCGACGTCTTCGAGCGAGGCGTTGAGCGTCGCGTACTGGAGGATGTCGGACACGAGCTTGATGTCGACGATCTCATTGCCCATCCGCTGCAGGATCTGGAGCGTCTTCCTATACGCCTCGATCGGCAGGGCGACGTAGACGTGATCGATCGAGCGCTCCGCGATGATCTCTTCGGCCTGGCGCAGCGTGCCGAGCACGGGAACCCCGTCGATCTCGGTGCCGGCCTTGCCCGGATCGTCGTCCAAGAAACCGGCGATCTCGAAGCCGAGGTCGCGATGAGCGATCAGCTTCTGGGTGATCTCGCGGCCGAGCACTCCGGCGCCGATCACCAGGATGCGTTGCAGGTTGTGGCCCGACAGGCGGATGCGGCGCAGCACCTGGCGCACGCCCATCCGCACTCCCGCGACGAGCGTGAGGTCGAGCAGCGCGAACAGCGCGAGAAACGCGCGGCTGTAGGTGAAGTATTCGCGGCTGCCGGGAGCCGCCGGTGGCCGGTACCAGGCGATCACCACGGAAAGGAGTACGGTCGCGAGCAGCACCGCGACCATCAGGGTGAGCACCTCGTCCACCCGGCTGCGGCCGCGGCGGCTCTGGTACATGCCGTGGAAATAGAACACCACCGGCCAGAGCACGAGAACGAACGGCAGCAGCTGCAGATAGGGAGAGAAATCCGGCACGTTCTTGGTGACCGGGATGACCTCCACCTCGAAGCGGAGCACCCAGGCGGCGAAGAACGCGACGACCGTGGCCACCAGGTCGGCGGTCAGGTAGAGACCCGCAAGCATGCGATGGCGTTGGCGGATCACAGGGCGGTTTCTCTCGGGAGAGCCTCGATCGGAAGACAGAGCGCGCGCAAACGTTCGGCGAATCGGTGACTCGAAAAACGTTCGGCGCGCTGTCGGATCTCCAACGGATTGAATCGAAACTGACGCGCTTTGTCAATCGTCTCGCTCATCCGCCCGGCCTGCTCGGGCGTCCCGCCGAGCGGCTCGTAGAGCAGGCCGTCGCGGCCCGACTCCACGATGTCGAGGATTCCGCCGCGGCCGGCCGCGACGACCGGTGTGCCGCAGGCCAGCGCCTCCACCGCGGAGATGCCGAAATCTTCGATTCCCGGTTGCACGAACAAGGTCGCTCCTCGATAGAGATCGCGCAGCTCTTCGCCGCCCACCCGGCCGAGAAATTCTACCCCCGTGCCCGAAGCCGCGGCCAGATGCAGGAGGCGCTTCCGTTCGGGACCCTCTCCGACGATGCGGAGCGGCAGCCCCGAGCGGGCGCAGGCGGCGATCGCGATGTCTACCCTCTTATACGGAGCGAGCGCCGAAACCGCCAGGGCGTAGGGACGGGCCGGCTCGGGCGCAGGGCCGGGGGTGAAGAAATCGAGGTCGACCGGCGGCGCGAGCACTTCGGCCGCGCGAGAGTAATAGCGGCGGATCCGTTCGGCGACGAACTCCGAATCGGCGACGAAGCGATCGACCCGCGGGGTCGCCGCGACGTCCCACGCACGGAGCCGGGAGAGCGCGAGCCCGCGGAGCCTCGCGACGAGGCCTGTTCGGCGCGGAAAATAGGCGTGCTCCTGATCCCAGGCGTAGCGCATCGGCGTGTAGCAATAGCAGAGGTGAAAGGCGCCCGGCGGCGGGATCACGCCCTTGGCGACGCAATGGCTGGAGGAGACGATCAGATCGAAGCCGGAGAGGTCGAAATCTTCGATCGCGGCCGGAAACAGCGGCAGGTAGTGGCGATAGCGGCGGCGGATGCCGGGCGCCCGGTTCAAGAAGCTCGTGACGATCGGGTGGCTCTCGATCGCGGCAGAGACGCTTCCGGGAAAATGGAACAGCGTGTAGATCGGTGCGCCGGGAAACAGGGCGCAGATCGCCTCCAGCACCTTCTCGCCGCCGCGCATGCCGGTCAGCCAATCGTGGACCAGGGCCACCCTCGGCGGGTGCGGCGGGCGCGCGCCCTCTACTGGCGGACCGGAGATCTCTTCGGTCATCGCACCGGTTCCGATTCCGGCGGGACCGTAGCAGCCGTCTCAGCCGTCTCGGCTGTCGGGGCCGTCGAGCCGATCGAGCCGGAACGCGGCGTGCCTTCGATCGCCTGGAGGTAGACGCCGAGCGTCTGTTCCGCCGCCCGCTCCCAGCGGAACGCCTCGGCGCGCGCCCGGCCCCGTTCGATCAGGCGGACGCGATGGTCCGGATCGGTCATGCAGCGCGCGATCGCCTGGGCGATCGCGTCGAGATCGAGCGGATCGACCAGGTGGCCATAGCCGTTCGCCACCTCGCGCAGCGCCGAGGTGTTCGAGGTGATCACCGGCACGCCGGAAGCCATCGCCTCGACCACCGGCAGGCCGAAGCCCTCGTAGAGCGTGGGATAGAGGAACACCGCGGCGCCCTGGTAGAGCGCGGCGAGGTCTTCGAATTCGACGTGGCCGAGCAGCATCACCTTGTCCCCCAGGCCCAGCTGCTCGGCGCGCTGGCGGATGCGCGACTCGCCGGGAGTCCGGTCGCCGACGCAGACCAGCGGCGCGTCGAAATTCGCCAGGCGGCGCGCCCGGGCGTACGCCTTCACCACGTTGTCGAGGTTCTTGTGCGGTTTCGGGTTGCCGACGAACAACAGGTAGGGCCGCTCGATGCCCAGGCGCGCGAGCCGGCGGCCGATCTCGTCGGGCGCCAGGCGCTGGCGGAAGCGTTCCTCGACGCCGTTGTAGACCACCTCGATCTTGCCGCCATCGACGTCGAAATAATCGATCAGGTCCTGCCGCGTGTTTTCCGACACCGCGATGATCCGGTCGCCCCGTTCGAGGCTCCGGCGGATCATCCGGGTGGCGTAGACGAACGCGAGCCCGTTGGGCAGAAACTCCGGGTAGAGCACGTGGATGATGTCGTGGATCGTCACCACCACCTTGGACGGCACGTAGGCGGGCAGGACGTAGTGGGTGGCGTGGTAGAGATCGGGCCGGAGCCGAAACAGCCGCCACGACAGCGTCACCATCTCGCGGATCGAATAGACCCCGGCGCTCTCGGTGACCGAAGTGAAGTTCTCCGGCAGCGCGGCGAGCAGCTCGCGATCGTCGTCCTGCGCGAGCAGCAGATAGCGGTTCTCCCGGTCGATCGCCGCGAGCCCATAGACCAGGTTCCGGACATAGGTGCCGATGCCGAAATCGCGGATCTTTCGGGCGTCTAGGGCGATCGTATAGGGCACGCGGCAGGGGCTCCGGGGCAAACCGACGGAATCAGGAGTTTATCGCTTCGGTGAAGATTGCATCCATCCGGTCCGCCGCGCGGCTCCAGGTAAAGCGCGCGGCCTGAGCGGGTCCGCGGGCGGCCAGCTCCCGGGCGAGCCCCGGATCGGCGAGCAGCCGGCCGAGCGCCTCGGCCAGAGCCGCGGGTTCGCCGATCTCGACCTGGAGCCCCGCCTTGCCCACCACCTCGGGCAGGCTCGACCGGTTCGACACGACGGTCGGCACGCCGCAGGCGAGCGCCTCGGCCGCCGGCAGGCCGAAGCCTTCGTAGAGCGAGGGGTAGACGAACACGGAAGCGGCCTGGAACAGCCGCACCAGCCGCGCCCGCGGCACCGGCCCGAGGTGGATCAACCCTTTGGATTGGAGCGCCTCGATCCGTTCGAGCAGCCGCGGGCCGCCCCAGCCGTAGGGACCGACCAGGACGAGCGGCGGAGTGGCGCCACCGGAAAGGCCCACGAGACCGCCCTTCTCGGCCAGGAACTCCCAGGCGTCGAGGATCGCGCCGACGTTCTTCCGCGGCTCCAACGTTCCCGCATAGAGCAGGTAGCCGTCCGGCGCGCCGATTTCCGCGCGGGTCGTGGCGATCTCCTCGGGCGATCCCGGGCGGAATTCGGCATCGACCCCGGGGTAGATCACCTCCACCCGGTCGGCGCAATCGGGAAAATGAAACCGCAGATCGGCCGCGGTGGCCTTGGAGTCGGCGACGATCCGCCGCGCGCGATCGAGCGAAGCGTGGAGGAACGGATAGACGCTCCAGCGCACCTTGACCCGATGGTGGTCGGGAAACAGCAGGGTCGTGAGGTCGTGGACCGTCGCCACCGCGGGCACCGGACAGCGGAGCGGCAGCGTCATGTGCGGCGACCAGAACAGATCGATGTCTCCCGCGGCGAGCCGCTTCGGCAGCCGAAGCTGCTGCCAGATCACGCCGAGCGGCGCCGGCTGGATCTCGGTCGGTATCCCCGCCGCGGCGAATTCTTCCGCCCCCTCGACCGGGCCGTGCGCAAGCCCCAGATAGCGCCGATGGCTCCGATCGCCTCGGCCCGCCAGTTCCAGCAACAGCGAGCGCGTATAGACCCCGATGCCGGTCACCGTCCGCACCAACGGGCGGAGATCTACGGCGATGGTAGGGAGGAGGTTTGCGGGAGGAGGGGATGGCATGCGAGGGGATCGTACCAGTGCAGCCCTCGCCCCCTACGGCTTCGGCTTGAACAACGCCCGAAACGCCCGCAACGCCGCCGGGTGGTAGATCGTGCCGTGCCCCTCCTCCGGCATCGGCTCGTAGTTCCAGCGCAGCCCGGCGGACGCGTTCTTCTTGAGGATCTCGACCAGCCTTTGGACCGGCTCCACGATCCCTTTCTCGTCGCTGGTCGCGATGTAGAGCGTGATCGGCGCTTTTCGGCCCTTCAGCCGTTCGGCCGAACGCTTGACCAGCTCTTCCCGGTTCCACCAGAGGCTCGGATCGAACGCGATGTAGGTGTCGAACATCTCGGGCGCCAGAAAGAACGTCTCGACGATGAACAGCCCGGCGAGCGACTCGCCGACGATCGCGGTCTCTTCCGTCGTCCGATAGCGCGACCGCACCTCGGGCATCAGCTCCTTGGCGATGAAATCCCGGAAAGCGGCCGAGCCGCCGACGCGCGGCGCGATCTTCCGGTCTTCCGGATCTTCGGTCGGTCCCGTCATATCGCGGCGGCGCTCGGTGTTCTCGATCCCCACCAGCACGAACGGGCGCATCGTGCCGTTGCCGACGGAGACCTGCACCAGCCCCGCGACGTGCAGAAAGTCTTCGCCCAGGCCGCCGTCCGGCATGTAGAGCACGGGAAAGCGCGCGTCCTTGCCGGCCTCGTAGCCGGGCGGGAGGTAGACGTTGATCCGCCGCGTCTCGGACAGAATCTTCGAGGGGAGGGTGAACGTCTCGCCGATCGAAAGCGGGGCGGACGGAGAGGCGAGCGCGTGAGCCGCGAGTGGAGAGAGGACGAGGCAGAAAAGAGAGACCCAAAAGGGGCGGAAGAGAGGTTTCATGGTTCTATTCTCTCCCACCCCGGGTACGGCCGGGCGCCTTAACGCCCGCGGTGCTTATGAAACCTTAGCGGCTTCTACTGAGGTCCGCCGCCGCCACCGCCGCCGCCGCCCGGACCGCAGACGCGGCACTTGAACTGAATGGAACCATCTTCCTGCTTTTCATTGGTGTGACCGGGCATGTCCGATTGGTGGCATGCGGTGTTGATCGTCAGTGCCCCGAAAGCGCAGGCGCCGTTTTCACAGGATGCGTCGGCGTCAGCCTGGGCATTGAAGATCAGATTGGTGCGAGCGGCGGAGCAGTCGGCGCCCAACCCCCAGATGTTGCCCGTGTTCTGCCACGGCGCCACGGCCGGGCAGAAGCAAGCGGCGGTAGCCGGCTGGGCGGCTGCCAAGCCCACCAAGAGAACCAATCCGAACAAAATACGACAACATGCCTGTTTCACTGTGAAACCCCTTTCTGCCGCCCCGTTGGAGCGACATCGTGAAACACCTGGAGGCCCTCTTGGGTGCACCCCGAAAGTGTTCCGCGCTCCCCTCTGGGGCTATTTACGAGCGCTTCAAGCTTTGCGTTTTCGATTTGCGCAGGTTCTGGGACGAAACGCGGAAAAATGGGATGAACGGTTCCGCGCAGGTGCCCGGCGGGGCTGGCAGGGGGCCGGAGGATTCGTGCGGACTCCTCCGGCCTGAGGTTTCGAGGCCTACTTGACGACGATCTGGTTGACGACCGAGACCACGCCCTCGGTGTGCTTTGCCAATTTTTCCGCTTCGCGGCTCTCGTAGGCAGACTTGGCAGTCCCGGAGAGGGTGACCTTGCCGTTCACGGTGTCGACGTCAATCCCGACGCCCTTCACTTCCGGATCGGCGATCAGCTTCGACTTGATCGAAGCGGTGATGCTCGCGTCGTCCATCTTCTGCGCGGCTTTGTCGCCCGCCTCGGCAGTCTTCTCGGCGGCCGTTTCCGCCGCATTGGCGATGTCCTTGCCGGCTTCCTTGGCGGTCGCCGAGGCTTCCTGGCCGGCTTCCTTCATGGCGTCGCCGGCCGCTTCCGCCGATTCCTTCGTCTCTTCGACCGCCGCGTTGCCCGCGGTGGCCGCAGCCTCGCCGGTCTCTTCTCCGGCGGTCTTGATCGCCTCGCCCGCCTGGGCGTTCTGTTCCTTCACTTCGGGATTGTTGCAGGCGCTCGCGCCGAGGACGCAGAGTACGGCGAAAGCGGACAGCAAGAGGGCTTTGTTCTTCATGAGAAAGTTCTCCGAGTTCGTGATTTGGGCAAATCTGGGGCCGCCAACGACTCAGGGAACGACCCGCCAGGGCCTTGGTGCAAGAACCAGACCGCGGAGCGGTCCGTGCCGTGAAAGCCTCTATCGAACTACTTGGAGCCGACGACGATCCGGTTATCGACCGAAACCACGCCCTCGGTCGCCCGCGCAATTCTTTCCGCCTCGTCCCTCTGGGCGGCCGTCTTGACCGTGCCGCGGAGCGTGACCCTGCCGCCCACGGTATCGACATCGATCGACACGGCTTTCACGTCCGCATTGGCGATCAGCTTGGCCTTGATCGAGGCGGTCACGGCGGCGTCCTCGATCCGCTTCTTGGCCGTATCGCCCGCCGCCTCGATTTTCTTCTGGGCCGTATCGCCCGCCTTCTCCGCCGCCGCCGTGAGGTCTTTTCCGGCCTGTCTGGCGCTCTCTTTGGCGTCCTCGCCCGCCTGCTGGATCGCCCCGCCGGCTTGCTCCACGGCGGCCTTCGTTTTCTCGACCGCCACGTCGCCCGCCGCCGTGACCGCCTCCCCCGTCTCCTTCCCCGCGGCCTTGATCGCCTCGCCCGCCTGGTGCGTCTGTTCCTGCACTCTGGGATTGTCGCAAGCGCTCGCCGCCAGCGCACAGAGAAGCGCAAGAGCGGGCGGTAGGAGGTCTATTCTCTTCATGGGATCTTCTCCGAGTTGCGAACCCCGGACCGGCCCAAGGTCGTTGGGCTCCGGTTCGCGACGACTCGAAGAGAATATTGCACGAACCGGACCCGAGGCG
>DATMZU010000658.1:0-4846 GCA_035607435.1 Thermoanaerobaculia bacterium
CGCGAAGAGCGTCTGCGGCGTGTTGCGGGCGGCGCGGAGGCTGGGGCGGTTGGGGTAAGGGCTTCTCCTGGGTGCGCGGGCCTCTGGCCCGCCCGTGGCGGGAAGATGGCGGGCGAGACGCCCGCGCACCCAGGGGCCGACTACGTCGGCAACGAATACCCGACCATCGGGCTCGCGAAGCCGCGCGCTCCCGGACGTTCGAGGATCTCCTCCGTCTCCAAAATCCGATGGCGTTCGACCCGCTCTTCGCCGTCGCGCAGGAATTCGACGATCCCCTGGCGGCGGAGCTTGTAGCGGTCGGCGCTCGAAAAGTGGACGACGAAGCTTTTGCGGGTCCGGTTCGGGTCGGCGACCGCGGAGCCGCCGTGGAGCAGCGAGGAGTGCCAGAGCAGAACCTCCCCGCGCGGGCAGACGAGGGTTTCGGGCTCAAGGCCCGCGGCGGCGCACTGGCGGCGGTCGTGCTCGGCCATCGCCTCGGCTTCGGCCGGGCCGTAGCGGCTCTGGTCGAAGAGAAACTCTCCCGGCGCGAACTGGTAGTAGGGGAGCCGGTGCGAGCCGGGCATGTAGACCAGCGGCCCGCTGTCGGGATGGATGTCTTCCAGAGCGATCCAGGCGGCGATCAGGTGGCTCGGCGGCCGGGTCTGGACGAAGACCGGATCGCGGTGGAGCGCCTGCTGGCTGCCCCATTCGAAATAGAGCGACTGGGTGGCGACGGCGGGGCGGCCGAGCGCCAACTCCACCCGCCGGAAGATCGCGGGATGGAGATAGAGATCGAGGGCGGCCGACGAATGCGAGTGCAGGTCGGCGATGCGATAGGAAGGCCGCCGGTCGCGCGTCTCGTCCGCCTCCGCGAAGCTGCGCAGCGGGCCGCTCCAGGCGTAGGCGAGATCGGCCGGCTTCTCGCGCCAGACCCGATCGACGTCGGCGCCCAAAGCCGCCGCCGGGTCCGCGAGGTCGCCGAGCGGAAACGTCAGATAGCCGCGCCGGATGAACTGTTCGAGCTGCGCCGCTTCGTCCGCGGCGACCGCGCCGCTCGCATGCATCTCTTCCAAGCGGGCGAGAGCATCCGGCCGATCGACCCACAGGTCGCTCGCGAGCTGCCCGTCGGCCGCGAGCGGCCCCGCCGGCCCGGGTTCCGAACCGCCGAGGAGGCGGCGAAAGAGACTCTTCATCGGCAGAGGATACCAGCACCCTCTCGGGTCTCGGGGCCTCCCCGGGTCTCCTACTTCTTGGCCTCGACCTTCGGCACCAGCTTGTGCGCCGTCCCCTGATACGTCCCGACCCAGACCTCTCCGTCCCGGTCTTCGCCGAAGGTCACGATGCTCGTCGCCCGCTCGGGGAGGTACCGCACGTCGAAGCCGTTCTTGCCCGGCTTCGCCGCCCAGATCCTGCCGGAGCAATAGTCGCCGAACAGGTAGCTGCCCACCAAGGAGGGGATCGCCCGGCCGCGATAGACGTAGCCGCCGGTCACCGAGCATTCGTCGTCGTCGTGGGGGTATTCGAGCACCGGGAGGGTGAGCTCGGGAGCGCCGCAGGCCGGGGTGTCGACCTCGCACTGGTCGTCCTTGAAGCAGAGGGTCCCCTCCATCGGCTTCCAGCCGTAGTTGCGCCCCCCGGGCGTTCCCGCGGCTTGCAGGTCGATCTCCTCGCGCCGGTTCTGGCCGACGTCGCCGATCCACAGATCGCCGGTCGCCCGGTCGAAGCTGAAGCGCCAGGGGTTGCGCAGGCCGATCGCCCAGGCTTCGTCGGGGAGACGGTTTTCACCGAGATACGGATTGTCGGGCGGGATCGCGTAGGACCGGCCGCCGGTCTCGTGATCGACGTCGATCCGCAGCATCTTGCCGAGGAGATTCACGCGGCGTTGGGCATAGCAGGACGGATCGCCGGCCGAGCCGCCGTCGCCCATTCCGACGTAAAGATAGCCGTCGGGACCGAACTGGAGCTGGCCGCCGTTGTGATTGCTGTACGGTTGGTCGATCCAGAGAAGCCGGACGGCGGAGCCCGGATCGGCGCGGTTCGGATCTGCGTCCGAGCGCCGGTAGCGGGCGACCACCGTGTCGCCCTCGGTGTCGGTGTAGTTGACGAAGAAAAAGCCGTTTTCGGCGTAGCGCGGGTGAAACGCCATCGACAGCAGGCCCCCTTCGCCCTCTTCGGTGATCTTCTCGCCGAGGTCGAGAAAAGGGTCGGGCAAGAGCGTGTCGTGCGCCCGAATGCGGATCGCGCCGTTCCGCTGGACGATGAACAGTCGAGGGTCGCCGGGCGGCGAGACGAAGTAGGTCGGGGCCGAGGGGAGGCTCAAGACCTCCTCAAGAGCCACGCCGGCCAGCGGCCCGGCGGAGGAAAACAGCACGTTGCCCGAGTTTTTCGCCTGAAGTCCCCGGAGCCAAGGGCGCCTCAGAGGCCGGCCCGGGATCGGCGTTTCCGCGCCGCCTCCGCAAGCCGCGAGCGCGCCGCAGAACCAGAGGACCGCCGAGGCACGCGCGAGGTCCCGCAGAAAGAGTAGAGCCCGCCGAGGGGACGCGACTATCATTGCCGCCCGCGAGCCTATCGCAGAGAGAATGATGACCATGGCGACGACGATCCGAATCGATGACCGGCTGGAAATCCCTGAGACCGAGCTGGCGTTTGCCACCGCGCGCTCCGGCGGTCCGGGGGGCCAGAACGTCAACAAGGTGGAGACCCGCGTGTTGCTCCGGTTCGACGTCGAAGCTTCCGCGACTTTAAGCCCCGAGCAGAAGGCGCGGCTGCGCGAGCGGCTGGCGACCCGGATCACCCGCGACGGCGTGTTCCACGTGATGTCCCAGCGTCACCGGACGCAAGGGCAGAACCGCGAGGCGGCGATCGCCCGTTTCGCCGAGCTGATCGGCGGCGCGCTCGCCGAGGAGACGCCGCGGAAGCCGACCCGGCCCTCGCGCGCCGCGAAGGTGCGCCGGGTGGACGAGAAGAAGCGCCGGGGTCGGACCAAGAAAGAACGGGCGCCGGGGGGCGGATGGGAGTAGCATCCCACTCCTTCCTATGACTTTCGAAGATCGATTCCCGCCCCACGAGCGAGAAGCGCTCCGCCTCGCGGTCGCCGACCTCGAACGCCGGACGACCGCCGAGATCGTGCCGTTCGTCGTGGCGAAGAGCGATCCGTACGCCAACGCCGACTGGAAAGGCGCGGCGCTCGGCGCCCTCGGCGGCGGGCTCCTCGGCGCCGCGCTTCATCGCGCGCTCGGCCTGTGGGGGCTCGATCCCGTGCTGTGGATCGCCCTGCCGCCCGCCGCGGGCGCCGCCTTGGGGTGGCTCGCGGCGCGGCTGCCGATCCTCGCCCGCGCCCTGGTGGGGAAGGAGCAAATCGGGGAGCGGGTGCGCCGCCGGGCGGAGTCGGCGTTCCTCGCCGAGAATCTCGCCGCCACCGCCAGCCGCGAGGGGCTGCTGCTGTTCGTCTCGCTGTTCGAGCGGCGCGTTCTGGTGCTGCCGGACGTCGGGCTCCGCGCGCGGATTCCCGCCGCCGCCTGGGACGGCGTGGCGTCCGGGATCGCCGGGCGGCTCAAAACCCACGGTCCGGCCGCTGCCCTCGCCGAAGGTGTGGGCCTGGCTGGCGAGGTCCTCCGTGCGGCCGGCTTGACGGTCGATTCGGCGGCCGATTCGACCTCCGACATGGCGCCGCTCTCGGCGGATCCGAACGAGCTGCCGGATGAGCTGCGGGTGGAGGAAAAATGAGGCCCTCAAGGTTGCCGGCCTCTCAGCCCTCACCCCCGGCCCCTCTCCCAAAGGGAGAGGGGAGAAAGCCACGAAGCGCTTTTGTTTTGCTCCCCTCTCCCTTTGGGAGAGGGGCCGGGGGTGAGGGCTGATGCGGCAAGCCATTTCCAAGGCTGTAGCTCGCTGTGGCGCGGTGCTCGCATTCGCAGCCCTCTTTGCCCTGCAGGCCCTCCCTGCGCTCGCCGCCGTGCGCGACGTGCCGTTCCTCTCCGGCCGGGTGATCGACGAGGCCGCGCTTCTCTCCCCCGAGGCGCGCACGGCGCTCGAAGGCAAGCTCGCCGCGCTCGAAAAAGACACGAAGGCGCAGGTCGCGGTGCTCACCGTCGCGAGCCTCGACGGCGAGCCGATCGAAGATTTTTCTCATCGCGTGGCCGAGACCTGGAAGCTGGGCGATGTCAAGCGCGATGACGGTGTGCTGTTCCTGGTCGCGCGCGACGACCGCAAGATGCGCATCGAGGTGGGATACGGCCTGGAGCCGACGCTCACCGACATCCGCACCAAGCGGATTCAGGACGACCTGGTGCGTCCGGCGTTTCGCTCCGGCGATTATGCTGGCGGCATCGAGAAAGGGATCGATGCGATCGGCGCCCAGCTGCGCGGCCAGGCGCCTCCCGATCCTCCGCCCGCGGCATCGCCGGAAGTCAACCTCACCGGGAAGCTGATCGTCGGCGGAATGCTGCTCGTCATCTTGCTCGTGTTCGGTGGACTGGGGGTCATGACGCCGGGCTGCGCCTGCTGGGCGATCTATGCGATCGTCACCCCGTTCGTCGGAATCATGGGCGCGGTGGCGACCTCGGATTCGGTGGGGGTCGCGGTCCTGTTCGGCTGGCTGATCGGTTTTCCGCTGCTCCGCCTGTGGCTCCGGCTGACAGGGCGGGTGAAGAAGGCGCCCGCCGGAACGTTGCGCGGCTCGAAGGGGAGCCGGGGGTGGAGTTGGGGTACGGGGTGGACGAGCGGCGGCGGCGGCTCCTCCTCCTGGTCGTCGTCCTCTTCGTCGTCGTCCAGCAGCTTCTCGGGCGGCGGCGGCAGTTTCGGCGGGGGAGGATCGTCGAGCAGCTGGTAGGTCCCAACGAAAAGAGGCGGCCCGGAGTAGCTCCGGACC
>DATMZU010000664.1:0-13344 GCA_035607435.1 Thermoanaerobaculia bacterium
CGTCGAGCCCGGGGTCGGTGGTCAGGGCGTCCTTGAACTTCTGGAAGCTGGCGGGCGAATCGAGCCGCGCGCGCACCGACTGGAAGAACGGGCCGCGGTTGTAGGCCGGCTGGAGCACCGCCACGTCGGCCCAGATCTCGGTCTCCGCGACGGTGCCCTGGGCGTCGAAGATCCCGACCACCTTCCAGACATTTTTGCCCCACCGGTTCGCGGCCCCGAGGTCGAGGCCGGTGAACTCACGCGCCGCCGCCCGGCCGACGATCACTTCGTTGGTGCCCGGGGCCAGCATCCGCCCTTCGACAATTCGCAGGCCGGTGCCGCGCACGGCGAGCGCTTTGGCCTGAACGCCCCGCAACGGCACGTTCGCCTCGGTGCCGGTCGAGCGCTTGGGCAGGTCGATGACCACGAACAGCTCGGCCGAGGCGACCGGCCCGTCGAGGTCGCGCGCGATCCCCGGCGCCTGCTTGATTTTCTCGGTCGACTCCCGGCTGACGCCGCTCATCATTTCCGAATCGTTGCCCGAGCGCATGACGATCGCCATGTCGTCCGCGCCCGCCGGCTTCATCGCCGCGCGAAAACCCTCGCCGATCGAGAGCACGCCGACGAACACCGCGACCACGCCCGCGACGCCGAAGATCGTGGCGAGAGCCGCCCCTTTTCGCGCCGGCAGGGTGCGCAGGCTGACGCCGATGATGGACCATATTTGGAGTAGGGCGTTCATGGCTCTTGCCTCAAACCCGCCGGAGCGCGTCGACGATTTTCAGGCGCAAGGCCTGGGTTGCGGGCAACGCCCCGGTCGCTAGCCCCAGGAGGAGGACCAGGGCCACGCCGAGCAACGCAAGCTTGCCCGGAATGAAGAAGATCGGCAGCGCGCCGCCGGTCGGATCACCGAGCGAGACGAGCCAAGCGCCGGCGGCAAGCCCCAGGCTTCCGCCCAGGATTGCGACCAGGCAGCTCTCGCCGAGCACCAGCGCCATCACCAGGAGGCTTGAAAAGCCGAGCGTCTTGAGCACCGCGAGCTCCGAGGTCCGCTCGCGCACCGCCTGGGCCATCGTGTTGCCGGCGACCAGGAGGATGGTGAAGAACACCGCGGAGAGGATCGCGGTGATGATCGCTCCGATGTCGCCGGTCTGCTTGGCGAACGACTGCATGAACGCCTTTTCGGTCGAGGTCTCGGTCTCGGCCGAGGAATTCTCGAACATCGCGTCGATCCGGTTGGCGACCTTGTCGGCTGTGCCTGGGTCGGCGACCCGGATGATGTACCAGCCGACGTTGCCTCCGCCTCTCCGGAGCGCCTCGTCGAAAAAGTCGTAGCGGAACAGGAATTGGGTGGTGTCCACGCCCTTCTTGTCCGAGTCGTAGATGCCGCGCAGGTTGAACTCCCAGGTCCGCGAGCCGTTCTTCTGGGTCCAGGCGGCCTGGAGCGGGATGCGGTCGCCGATCTTCCAGCCGAAGCGCTCGGCGGTGTTCTTGCCGACGATCGCCCCCTGCCGGTCGGCGAGCCAAGCTTGAAGCTGATCCTTCGGCAGGTGGAACTCCGGATACATCTTCAGGTACGCCTCGGGATCGACCGGAAACTGGCTGACCCCCTGGAATCCCTTGCTTGCGTCCTGATAGATCGCGCCGAACCAGCTGGCGTGGGTCACCTCTTCCACCCCTTCGGTCTGCACGATCTGGTTCATGTAAGAGATGGGCAAGGGCTGGATGAGCGAAACCTTGTTGATGGTCAGCAGGCGATCCGCGCCGGCCACCTCGATGCCGAACGCGAACGCGGTACGGATCGCGGCGAGGTAGGAGAAGAGGACGAACGCCACCAGGATCGAAAGAATGGTGAAGATCGTCCGCACCTTGCGCCGACGCAGGTTGCTCCACAGGAGGTGCAGGTATTTCATCTCGCCGCCTCCGCGCGCAGCGCGCCCTTGTCGAGATGGACCGTCCGCTTGGCGCGGTCCGCCGCGTGCGGGTCGTGGGTGACCATCACGATCGTTTTGCCGTGCTCGCGGTTGAGCGCCTCCAGCAGGTCGAGGATCTCGTCGCCGGCTTTCCGGTCGAGATCGCCGGTCGGCTCGTCGCAGAGCAGGAGCGTCGGGTCGGTGACGATCGCCCGCGCGATGCCCACCCGCTGTTCCTGGCCGCCCGACAGCTGGCGCGGGTAGTGCCTCGCGCGGTCGGCGAGGCCGACCACCGAGAGGGCGGTCGCGACGTGCTTCCGGCGCTCGTCCTTGGACAGCTTGGTCAGTAGCAGAGGCAGCTCGACGTTCCTCTCGGCGGTCAGCACCGGCAGCAGGTTGTAGAGCTGGAAGACGAACCCGATGTGGCGCGCCCGCCAACGCGCAAGCTGCGCATCCGACAGGCCGCCGATGTCCGAGCCCGCGACCTCTACCCGGCCGGAGGTCGGCCGGTCGAGGCCGCCGATCAGGTTCAAGAGCGTGGACTTGCCCGAGCCGGAAGGTCCCATCAAGGCCAGGAAGTCGCCCTGCGGGACTTCGAGGCTCAGATCGTCCAGCACGTCGATTCGCTCGTCGCCCCGGCGATACACCTTGTGGACGTGATCCACCCTCACCAACACGCCATGGTCCGCCATCTCGATCCCTCCGGCCCGCGCCGCGCGCGTGTGCCCAATCCCAAATCCGTCGGCTACTTCTTGTCCTTCGCCTCGACCACCGCGACGCCTTCGGCCAGATCGGCCGGCCCGGCCACCACCACCCGCTCGCCGGAAGAGAGCCCGGAGAGGACTTCGACCGGGTCGGCCTGGTCGCTCGCCACCTTGACCGCGCGCCGCTCGGTGCGCCCGTTGGCGACGACCCAGACCACGCGCTCCCCGCTCGTGCCGCGCAGGGCGGCTTTGGGCACCCTCACCCTGGGCTTGGCCGCCGCCTCGGACGCTTCGGCCGCGCCGCCGCCGTCCCCCAAGAACGCCACCTTGACCCCCATGTCGGGCAGGATGCGCGGATCGAGCTGATCGAAGCCCACGCGCACCCGCACCGTCGCCTTCTCGCGGTCGGCGGCCGGTATCGTGGTGATCACCGTCGCCGGGATCTTCCAGTCCGGGTAGGCGTCCAGCGCCGCCTCGGCCTTCTGTCCCGGTTTGACCCGGTTGATGTAGCTTTCGTTGACGTCGATCTCGATTTCCAGCGACTTCATGTCCACCACGGTGCAGACCCCGGTCCGGGTGAACCCGCCGCCTGCCGAGACCGGCGAAATCATTTCGCCCGGCTGCGCGTCCTTGGAGATCGCGACGCCGGAAAACGGCGCCCGGATCACCGTGTCTTCGCGGTCCTGGCGGCGCAGCGAGAGCTGGCGTTCGGCCACCTTCACGTCCTCCCGCTGGGAGGCCAGGCGCGCGGCGAGCGAATCCGCCGCCGCATCGGCCGCGTCCGCGTCGGCCTGGCTGCCGACCGCCTGATCGAACAGCTGGCGCGCCCGCCGCCGGTTGACCTCGGCTTCCTTGCGCCGGACCTCGGTCTCGTCGAGCGCGCGCCGGGTGGCGGCGAGTTGCGCCTCACCGAGCGCCACCTCGCGATCGACCGTCGCGGGGTCCAGGCGGGCCAGCACCTGCCCTTCCGTCACCGCCATCCCCTCTTCGACCAACACCTCGATCACCTTGCCGGTGATCTTCGACGAGACCGTGGCCTGGCGCCGGGCGGTGACGTAGCCCGAGGCGTTCAGCACGGCCGCGACGCTGCCCGAAGGCACCTCCACCGCCGCGGCCGTCTCGACCTCGATCGCCCGCGGCCGGGAAAGCCAAAAGTAGATGCCGAGCGCCGCCGCCAAGACCAACAGGCCCAGCACGATCCAGCGGCCTCGGCCGCCGGACCCGCGATCCTCGGCCCGGTCGATGCGCAGACCTTCGAGGGATGGTTTCTCGGTGGACATGCAGTTCTCTTCCCGTCTCTCGCCCGCAGAGGCGCTCTCGCGTTGGATTCCCGACGCGGAAACAAACCTGTCTACGCGTTTAGTCCCGCCCGGGTTCTCGCCCGACCGCGTCGAGGACGCCCGACTCGGGGGTAAAGATCGCGCACGAGGTGTCGGTCTCCCAAACGTCCACCTGCGCCACCCGCACGCCCCGCCCCTCGCCCCCCGCCCCGGCGGCCAGCCGGCGCGAGACCTCCTCGCAGACATACTGCGCGATCAGCTCGGCTGTCGTGTTACGGACGTCGAACGGCGGGATCTCATTGAGCACCCGGTGGTCGAACGGCCCGATCACCTCGGCCATGATCGCCTTCAAATCCGCGAAATCGAGCACCATTCCCAACCCATCCAGCCGCTCCGCCGTCAGATGCACCCGTACCCGGTAGTTGTGCCCATGCAAATTCTGGCACCCCCGGGTATGACCCCGAATCGCATGCGCCGCCGAAAACGGGAAGTCCTTAAAAATCGTGAACATGGCGGTCTTAAGCCCCGGGAAGCCCCAAGAATCCTCGCACAGACACTGCTGCGGGCGGCCCGCTATGGTTTCGCGGTGGGGGCTGCGCGTCAAGGGGTGGGAAGCCGTGTGCCGACAGGGCTGGCCGCAAGGGGGCCTCAACTCCGCAATTACCCGCCAGCCACCCCCCAAGTTCAGAGACCCAACCGCAAGATCCGCCAAGCGCCAGAGCGGACCCCCTCTTACTGCGCAGGAAGGAGGGCCGCGTCGAGATTGATCAAGGTCTGAGCATCAGTGACGGTCAGTGGAGGTGCGTGTGACCCGATTGGGTGGTCACGGGAATTTGTAACAGGTAAGATTCCGGACGAGAAACTCGTGCGCGGCAGCAATCGAATTTGCGCCGCGCGGAGTTCTATCGGAAATCAAGGAAGCCAGATCCGAATTGGGAGAATTACGGGATTGGCTGCGCGCTGTCTGTTCGCATCCGAATTCATGTCTGGGTTAGTGCCTCCGAATTTTTCGGAAATTTCGAGAACAGAACCCTCGGTCGCTTCCCAGAGTGGCTCATCGTCGGGGGGCCGCGGATGACCCCCTCCCACAGCATGTCCAAATTCGTGGGCGAGTAGCTGAGGATTTGTGACGGACTCCTTGCCAAGGACAATTTTGGCGCTGGCAGCGCCGGCGGCAATCGTAAATCCGCCAAACCCAAGGTCTCCATCAACCATAAAAATCTCGATAATCTGGTACGAAGGATCGGTGAATAGACCCGATATCACTTCCACATCATCTTCGTCCGCCTTGACACCTTGTTGAGTTACGATTCGAGGAGGCTCCGGATGGATAACGAGTTCAGGGATTGCCCAAAGCCTTAGGACACCTTCGAGCTGCTCTGTCCAATTTCCTCCCGATGGAGAGACGTCGTTCTCGCTATCTCGGAAGAAGACTGGGCGGAGACGGACGCGCCTGATCTGCCGGCGATTAGGGGGAACCAGCATCACCGTCTGGCCAGCAAGATTAAAAGAGATGACTTTGATGATGGCTCCCGGTATGAAAGAGCCGAACGCTTCAAAGCGACCGTTCCCGGAAACTACGATAAATTCGTTAAACCTAGTTGCGTCTCGCTCGCGAAGAGTCAGGTTCAAGACTCCAACCAAGGGCCTCCATTTCGGAAGACGCACGTCGTTAGCCGCCGGGGAGTAAATGAAACCACTCTCTCGTCCAATTGAGTCGTAATAGACCTCAATTGTTCCATTAAGAGAAATCACTCTGTCGGCGCCTTCGGGCTGGGCGGTTACCTCGCCACCTACCCAGCGTGTGCTAAGAATGCCGGTATCCAGATCCGAAATATTGGGCGCAAGGAGGCCGAAATCAACGACCTCGAAGCAACTGCCCCCTCCAATGGTGCGAAGAGTTAGGTAGCCTTCAAACAATGCTTTTTTTTGCCCCTCAGTCGTATCTTCCAAGGTGACTTCAATTTGGAACGCAGTATGCAGATTGGCGAGGGCTTCCAGCTGTTGTTTGACCGAGACTCCCATGGCGACTGCCTCAATCCCGCCACGGAAGGGCCTTTGAGAGGCCCGCGAGTGAAGCGTTCTTGTATTTTGGTAGCATGCAGTTCATTCCTTGTCCATCGGGTTGAACGGGTTTGGGGTGCGGTACAGGCAAGGGTAGAGAGTTTTCTTTTAAGGAGATCACGAGATTTTCTTGCGTTGCAGGGTCGAGAAGCTCCCAGGCCCATCGAAAGTCCTGGTCGACCAAAGGTTTCACATCTTCGGTCGGCCAGCGAAGAGGGTTTACTTCACAGAGGTTGGCAATCTCGATCTCGACGTCCGTTTGCTGTGGTGACGTCAGCACTAACGGTTCGAGGATCTCATTGTTGAAACGAGTAAAGATGAGTTCAACTTTCTCAAGACCTTCTATGGAGAGAAATACTTCGTGGGCAATCTTGCCTTCAGCTTCTTTGTCACGTCCCAGAGTGTTTGGGATGTTCCACTGGAATCCCCTTCCTGACCTTAGAGTTCCTTGATCAATGACGACTTGTCCGGACAGGCGACTTGATATATTCTGTGGGTCTATAGTCAGGAGCGCTGGGTCTACCTTCGCAAAATCAGGAGAGATCAACATCAGATCTGCCGTGCTCTTTAGGTCTGCGACATTGATGCTATTATTATAAAGGGGTGTAGTTTTGATCGCAAGGCGTTCCTGTTCAAAATAGCGCAGGATCTGCAGTGACTCTGGCAGGCGCTCATCGAGCGAAAGGTTTTTAGCGTTGAATGATAAGAAGCTCCTGTGGCGAAAGAGCGGCTCGTTGTCGAGGGCATTTCGCTTGTACGTTTGGTGGATGTGATTGCTCTCGGGTAATAGGATACAGGCTTTTACAGGGTCGGCACTGTCTTCGCCCAATACGAGGCCACAAATGCCGGAGAACCGCACCTGAAGTTTAAATGGCATCTCTGCTTCCTCCTTAGAAATAACCTCCTACAACCTGGACCGCGGCCCAAATGGCGGGGTGTGTGAGTTTACGATTGACATTCCGCAGCATTTCCAGTTGACTCGCGCGCAATGCCTCTGAAGGGCGATAGGATCGCCCAAAGGTGCGATGAAATCGCGTGAGGAGCAGCGAGATTTTTTGGTCGTCGACGCCCCAGAGGGTGCCAACGACCGAGGCTGCCCCCCCGTCAAGAAATGGCCTGGCGAGGCCGGCCAGGCCTGCCACGCGGGCATTGCGCGGGCCGAGCGTGTCGCAGGCTCCGAGGACGATGAGTTCGACTCGATCGAGCCGTAGTTGGGCGAGTGCGCTGCCGAGGAGCGCTCCCGGATTGTTGGCCGTGGGGGCCAGCACCAACTGTGCGCTCGCGGGATCTTCGGAGGAAACGATTGCGTGACCGCCGAAATGAACGACCGAGTGCCGCGGCAGCTCGCGGCGCACACGTTCGACCGTTGCGTCGGTACCCTGTAGAACCACGCTGCCTGGGTAGATTCCGGCGATTTCTCGCACTTCGGCTCGAGCAGCAGAAAGAGGTTTGAGGCTGGGATAGATCCGATGGTCCCATTCGGTTGCGGAGACCAGTAGGGCGTTCGGCGAATTTTGGACTCTCCCGGATCGCGGTAAGTGCCGCCGGAGCAGGTGCGAAGCACTCGGCAGAAGCGTGATCTCGTGCTCCTCGATGAGGTAGGGGCCGTCACCCTCGGCCCGCAGCGCGGCGAAAGGGATCGCGTTCAGCAATTTGTCCGGGATCACCAGGAGCGGCGCCTCCAGAGGGATCTCAAGTGAAGCGGGCACGAGGAGATCGCGCAGCCAAGCCGAACGGGCTCGCCAGCGATCCTCGGGTTCACCGGTACTGAGGGCGCGGACGAACCCCGCGACAGCCCGATCGAGCCGTCGACGATCGATTTCGCGCGACACGAAGGCAAGATCCTGGTGTGTGACTTTCCAGAGGTAGAGGCGATCCTCGACCAGAACGTATTCGAGCAGCACGGCCCCCTGGGGAATCGCACCCTGGATCGCCACCAGCGTCGCTCTTTCCGGCTGGTTACCGCACTCGTTCCAGGGAACAATGCGCGCTCGCTCGGAGAGGAGAAAGGCACCTTCCGGATCGTTTGCGGTTTCGACCTCGAGGCGGATCCGTTCGTCGAAGACCGGCTCGATCGTGTCGGAAAACGAGAAGCGCGATGCGCGCTCGCCTACGAGCTTGCGCTGTTGTTCGAACAACTCGATCGCTTCATCAAGGTATGCGCGGGACTGGTCGGAGCGTCCGGCGGCGCGGGCCGCACGTGCCCCGCTCAAGAGCGCATCGGCTAGATCGAGCGCGAGGCCCCGCTCGCTGTAGTAGGCGAGGGCCTTAGTTATCGGCTCAAGGGCCGCCTGGGGATCGATTGGGCGGAGGGCTTCTCCTTCGGCGAAAGCGATATCGGTCCCGACCCGCTCGCGCGCCCAAGTTCCTGAACTGGCAACCGTGCTCGACCGAGCCAGCGTGAGATCAGCGAGGGCCGTGCGGGGACTGGCAAGGGCGAGGTGGATCTTGCTGCGCCAGATGAGCGACTCGGCAATCCGACGTGGTTCGCCGCTCCGACGATCCACGGCGAGTCCTTCGTTCTGGAACTGAAGAGCAGCAAGCGGGGCGCCTTCGGCGACGGCGCCCTTGCCGCACTGTCTCAGGATGTTGTGCAGGCGGAGCGAGTCGCGGTCTCCGACCAACTCAAAGAGCGCCCGAAAGCGCCGGTGCCACGAAACCGCGGACTGGCCGAGGCGTCCGAGATCCTCTGCGAGAAGTCCGTTGACTGCAGCCAGACCTTGCCTCTCGCGGACGAGAGTAAAGAAATCCACCGCCGCCAGATCGTGGTGCAGGGCTTGTTCGAATTGCCCTTGGCGAACGCTCGCGAGACCAAGAGCCCATTCGATGCGTCCGAGGAGAGCGGTATATCCCTCCGTGCGGGCAAGACTCGCCAGTTCGGCGAGCTCGCTTTCCGCTACTGCGTAGTGCGAACGGTAGAGCGCGCAACCCGCTGCGCCGTGGCGTGCCCAGAGGGCAACGGGACTGGCGATCGGCGCCAGGTCTGCTCGTGCCTCCACGAAGGACGGCTCTGCACCTTCCAGCTCCTGGCGACGGAAATGAGCGATCCCGTCCCGATAGGCGATGTGGCCTCGGGCGGCGCGGGCAAGCAAAGAGTCGTTTCGAGGCGCGGAGAGACCGCGGAGAGCGGAAACGGCATGAGTTACCGTTGGATCGTTTATTTCGCGTTCGAGAGCGACGCCGATCGCGGTGGCAATCCGAAGCTCACGCTCGGCTTCTGGGAGGCGGCCGGCTTGGATCAGTTCTCCCCAGCGGCCAAGGATTTCCTCGATCGCGGTCTCTCGCGCATCTTGGGGGGCGATAGCTACGATCCGGCGCACGGCCTCCGCGTCACCTGCCAGCGCGGCGCGGTCGAGCCTCAGCCGCAGGGCGCGCCAGTGCTCCGGGATGCCGGGGGAACGGAGGAGTCGCAGATGCTGGCGCGCCTCATCTGCCCACGGCGAGGAGTCGTCGTGGGCCAAATAGCGTCCCCACCCTGTGATCGACTGATCGATCAATGACGCCTTCTCCAGCGCGAGAGCACGGTTGAAGAGAACCTCGGGTCGGTCGGGTGCGACGAGAAAGGCGCGTTCGGCGGCTTCGACTGCCAAAACCAGCTCTTGGGGTTGGTCGATCTCCGTGGCGTAGACAAGTCGCGCCACGGTGAGATCGTTCAGCAACTCCGGATCGTTCGGAGTTTTCTCGGCGAGTTCCGAAAGGCTACGCACCGCCCCCCTGAGGTTCGACGCCCTAGAAGGACCAACGATCGTGGCAAGTGCCGCGAGGCGCCGCCTTCCCGGGTGGGAGCCCGAAGCGATAAGCCGGTTCAGACGGGCCAGGGTTGCGACTGTCGGTGAGGAAGTGGCAGGAACGCAGCGAGCTGATGAGAGGAGGGTGCCGGGGCGATTGGGCGTCTGGTAGGGCGCGAACGGCAGTTCGGCGGTCAGGCGAGGCTCGATAAAGCGAAGTTCCCCGAGGGCCTCAGTCAGCTCGGCATTCGGCTCGCCACGAGTCCGAGCTGCAAGAGCGCCAAGGCTACCCGCAAGGACAGCGGCGAGAGCCGCAAAGCCGAACGTCTTCAGAGGAGGCAAGATTGCCACGATCCTATCTCTTGGGTTTTGAATTGGACGGACTCGGGACAGGAAATTACCGAAGGCAGCTCCGTTGCGGGTGAAGGCTCCGGGCACTTACCGCCCTTTCGCCATCGTGAATCTGTAATACCGCCACACGGACCGATCCTCGCAAGACCCCCCGACGAAACTCTCACCCTCTTCCCGCGTTAACCTTGGGTAGCCTCCTCCAGAGGCCCTTGGGAGACCCACGCCGATGAAAGACTTCACGACCGATCTGCGCTTCGCTTGGCGGAGCCTTTGGAAGAACCCTGCTTTGACCGCGATCGCGGTGGCGGCGCTCGCCCTCGGCATCGGCGCGAACACGGCGATCTTTTCCGTCGTCTACGGCGTTCTGCTCCGGCCGCTGCCGTTCCCCGAGCCGGATCGGGTGATCCGCTTGATCGACGCCAACCCCTCCGCGAATCTGCCGCGCTTTTCGACCTCGCCGCCGGATTTCGCGGACTGGCACGCGCAGAGCAAGTCCTTCTCGCACCTTGCCGCGATCAGCCGCGACAACCTGAACCTGACCGCCGACGGCGAACCCGAGCGGTTGCAGGCCGCGCGCGTGAGCGGCGACTTCTTCGCCGTGCTCGGAACCAAGCCGCTGCTTGGCCGACCGCTTCTGCCCGCCGAGGGCATTCCCGGCGGCCCCAAGGTGGCGGTGCTCTCCTACAAGCTGTGGCAGCGCCGCTTCGGCGGCGACCCGGGCATCGTCAACCGGCGCGTGATCTTGAACGGCGAATCGACCCTGGTGGCGGGCGTGATGCCTGCGGCGTTCGACGTTCCGGCCCGCACCGAGATCTGGGTGCCTCTCCAGCTCGTGATCGAAGAGAACCAGCGCGGCGGTCACTTCCTGTCGGTGTTCGGCCGGCTGAAGCCGGGGGTCTCGCTCGATCGGGCACAGACCGAGATGACCGGCATCACCCAGCGCATCGCGCAAGTCCATCCCCAGTCCAACGAAGGGTGGGGGGTGAACCTGATCAAAGCCCAGGATCTGATGGTCGAGGACATCCGGCCGCGCTTGCTGCTGCTGCTCGGCGCCGTCGGCCTGGTTCTGCTGATCGCCTGCGCGAACGTCGCGAACCTGCTTCTCTCGCGATTGGCGGCCCGAGAGCGCGAAGTCGCGGTGCGCTCGGCGCTCGGGGCCGGCCGCGGGCGCCTGGTGCGCCAATTCCTGACCGAGAGCACCCTCCTTTCTCTCGTCGGCGGTCTCCTCGGCGTCGCCCTCGCCTGGCGCGGCACGCCGCTCTTGGTGGCACTCTACGGCACGAAGATCCCACGCGCGGGGGAGATCGGCGTCGATGCGACGGTTCTCGCCTTCACGCTCGGTCTGTCGCTCGTGACCGGGCTTCTGTTCGGCCTTTTGCCCGCGCTCCACTCGTCGAGCCCGAACCTCCAATCGTCCCTCCGCGACGGTGGCAAGGGGCAGGCGGGAGACCGCCGCGGACGGCGCACGCGCTCCGTTTTGGTCTTTAGCGAAGTCGCCCTGGCGATCGTGGTGCTGGTGGTCGCGACCCTTCTGGTGCGGAGCCTCCGCCAGCTGCAGGACGTCTCGCCGGGGTTCCGTTCCGACCATGCCCTTTCGGTAGAGCTCCAGCTGCCGGAAGCGAGCTACAAAGAAGAGCCGAAACAGGTTGCCTTCTACCGCTCCCTGGTGCCCAAGCTCGCGGCGCTGCCGGGGGTTACGAACGCCGCAATCGGCTACCCGCTGCCGTTTTCCGGCGGACGCTATCTGCTCGCTTTCCAGGTCGAAGGCCAGCCGCCGCCGAAGACCCTTTCGGACTCGCCGTCCGCAAATATGGGCTTCGTTTCCCCCGAGTACTTCGCCACCCTCGGCATCCCGATCCGCGAGGGGCGGGTCTTTTCGGACAGCGATGCGATCGACGGCGAAGGGGTGATCGTGGTGAATCATGCGCTCGCCGCGAAGATCTGGCCGGGCCGGCGCGCGGTGGGGCAGCGGATGACGTTCGGAACGCCGGGCACGCCCGGATTTCAGTGGCTGCACATCATCGGCGTGGTCGCCGATGTCCGCCACGCGGATCTCAAGGAAGATCCGGGCCTTCAGGCCTACCTACCGCTTTATCAGGTGCCGTCCGCCGAAGTCAGCCTGATCGTCCGGACGTCGACCGAGCCGGGCGGTCTCACCGCTGCGGTTGCGCGGGTCGTCCACGAGGCCGATTCGGGCCTGCCGATCGCGAATCCGAAGTCGCTCGACCAGCTGCTCGCCGATTCGGTCGCCGAGCCGCGCGCCAACGCGATTCTGCTTTCGATGCTCGCGCTCCTCGCACTGGTCCTCGCTGCGGTGGGGATCTACGGCGTCCTCTCGTACTCCGTGGCGCAACGAACGCGCGAAATCGGCCTGCGCATGGCGCTGGGCGCCAACTCGGGCGAGGTGCGTGGCCAGATGGTCCGCGAAGGATTGGCCACGGTGCTCGCCGGTGTCGGCGCCGGCCTGCTCGGCGCTTTCGCCCTCTCCCGCGCCCTGGAAAGTCTGCTCTTCGGCATCAGCGCCCGAGATCCCCTGACGTTCGTCGGCGTGCCGATCGTCCTCCTCGCCGTGGCGTTCCTGGCGACCTGGCTGCCCGCCCGCCGGGCGACCCGGGTCGAGCCGGTGGTGGCGCTACGCTATGAATAGGAGTACAAAGCGAAGCGTTCACTACGCCGAAGCCGTAACCTGAGAGGAAGGACGGAGAGGCGCCGGCCAAGGAAGACATGCCAAGCCACAAGAACCGGGCCGGCTTTCTCGTTCTCCTCTCGGTGCTCGCAGCCGTGATCTTGTTCACCCGCGGGCCGATCCCTCAGGATCTCGCGTATCACCGGTTTGCGGATACGAGGGAGATCGCGGGCATCCCGAACTTCTGGAACGTGGTTTCCAACCTGCCCTTTCTCGTCGTCGGGCTGCTGGGTCTTGCGCGCTATTCCAGACTCGTCCATGACGAGAGCAAGAGCGGCTATCTCTTTCTGTGCTCGGGAGTCTTTCTGGTCGGCCTCGGTTCCGCGTACTACCACCAGGCCCCCTCGAACGCGACCTTGCTGTGGGACCGGCTGCCGATGACCGTGGCCTTCATGGCCTTGTTTTCCATGCTCTTGGGCGAGCGGGTGATCGCTCGCTACCGAGGCGTCTGGCTGGGGCTGCTCGTCCTCTTAGGGATCGGCGCGGCGGTTTACTGGTCATGGAGTGAATCCCTGGGCAGGGGCGACCTCCGGCCCTATGCGCTGGTTCAATTCCTGCCCATCCTTCTAATGCCTCTGATCCTGCTGCTGTTTCCGGCCCGGTATATCAACAGCCGTCTTCTGTTGTCGGCGTTCGGCC
>DATMZU010000670.1:0-5980 GCA_035607435.1 Thermoanaerobaculia bacterium
GGAGCGGAGAAGCGCGACGTCGTCCGTCTCGTCACCCGGCAGATCCTGAGGCTGGTCGCGGTCGGTCTGTTCATCGGGCTCCTGGGTTCCTTCGCCCTCTCGAAAGTCATGGCAGGCACCCTCTATGGCGTTGGAGCCGGCGACCTCTTGACCGTCCTGGCCGTCGCCGTGATCTTCGCTCTCGTAGCCCTGATCGCGACCTGGATACCCGTCCGCCGCGCAAGCCTCGTTCCTCCAGGGGTTACTTTGCGTCTGAGTTGAACCGTGCGAACCGGTGGGGGCCGCCTCGCCCTCACCGTTTCGGGTCCAGATCGCCGGTGATCTGGACGAGGACACCATTGTTTTGGTCCGGATCACCACTGTTCTGGACCAGATCACGGGTGTTCTGGCTCAGAACACCACTGTTCTGGACCAGGTCACCAGTGTTCTGTTCCGGAACACCACTGTTCTGGCGCAGAACACCGCTGTTCTGAACCAAAACACCACTGATCTGGCCCGCACCACCACTGATCTGGCTGAAAACACCACTGTTCGGGACCAGATCACTACTGTTCTACCTCGGATCACTACTGTTCGGGAGCGATCCGGTCCGCCGAGCCCCGCGAGCGGGGCTTCCTGAAGGCCCGTATTCCGCCACCAGCCGCCGGGCCGCGATCTTGGCGCCGTCGCGGCCGATCTGTCCGGCCAACGTGCGCGCCCGATCCGCTATGGTTGGGGCGAGGACCTCGCGGAGGGCGCCCGTCAGGGACGCTTCGGTTAGGGAGGCGTGCGGGGTCGTGGTTCCGATCCCGAGATCCACGATGCGGCTGGACCAGTAGAATTGGTCGTTGAACATCGGCGTGATGACCTGGGGAACCCCGGCGCGTGCCGCCGCGGCGGTCGTTCCGGCGCCGCCGTGATGCACGACGGCGGCAACCCGCGGGAAGAGCCGGTCGTGGCTCACGTCCCCGACCGCCGCACAGTCTGGCGCATCGTCCAGTAGATCGAGGTCCGCCCAGCCTTTCGAGATGAGGATCCTGCGGCCCGCGGCACGGGCCGCGCCGATGAGGATGCGGCTCGTGTCTTTTGCGGTGGGCATGCTGCCGAAGCCGACGAAAATCGGCGGTTCCCCCTGTTCGAGGAAGGCTTCGAGATCCGGAGGCAGCGGCCGGTCGTCGGCGAGCACCCAACTGCCGGTCTGGAAGATCTCCCGCCCCGGCGTCGTGGGCACCGGCGCCAAGGCGGCGTCGGCGGCGAGCCAGGTGGGGTTCGTGAGAACGTAGTCGAGCACGTCATGGATAGGAGCCAAGCCGAGCCGGGCGCGGTTCTGGTTGATGCGATCGAGCGCGCGCTCGTTCCAGGATCGGGCGGTACCGCGCCAACGCTGCTCCACGGTCTCGGTCGTCGCCTCGCCTGCGCCAGGAAGGGGCGGCGGCGGAAGGTCGGTCGAGGGGATCGCCACCGGGGCGTAGACCGCCGTCACGCAGCCGATTCCCAAATGCTCGGCGATCGACGGCGCCGCGTACTGGTGCGCGTTGGCGCCCAGGATGACGTCACACCCCGCCGCCGGGGCGCCGACCGTCTCGAACTGATCGGCGATGAGGTCCGGCATCGATTCGCGCAGCCGCCGAAGTTCTTCGGGAGTGAGTTTCGGGGGAGCGGACCCTTGCGCGGGCAGGCGCATCTCGACGCCCATAGGCACCGCCTCGAATCCGAGGCTCTGGGCCTGGGCGACGAAGTTCGGCGAGATGCACAGTCGCGCCTCGTGCCCGAGCTTTCGCAGCTCCAGCGCCAAGGCGAGCGCGGGCTGCACGTCGCCTCGCGTTCCGACAGCTGTCAACAGTGCGCGCATGACTTTCTCCTCAAACCGGACGGTCGTGGTGGCTGTCATCAGCGGGTCCGCCGGTTTCTTGCCGTTGGGGCCGATTCTTCGCCCTTTGCGGGTCCTTCTCGCATCCTGTGTTGTCCCTGGTTGACCAAGTATCCGACACTACCTCTGCCTTTGACATTCCATCCCTGGTCGCGTTAGCCTTACGAAATCGGCGATTCCGTAAGGAGATGGATATGCCGCAATCGGCAATCACCTCAAAAAACCAAACTACCGTGCCGCGGGAGATTCGCGACCGCTTGGGTGTGGGTTCGGGCGACGTTCTCAGTTGGGAGATCATCTCCGGGGGAGCGCGGGTCTCAGTGGCCGGATCGTCTTTCCTCGCCCGCCGGGGAACGGTCCGAGTGGGACCCGGCTCGTCGGTCGAGGACGTGGAGAGCGCCCGCCGCCTCCGAGGAACAGAGCCCAGGTGACATGCGGATCGTCGTCGACACCAATTCCCTCGTCTCCTTCCTGACCGACCGGTCGCCGCAACAGCAAGCCTTGGTGGCCGAGCTGATCTCCGCTGCCTCTGAGGGCGAGCATCGGCTGCTCCTGCCCCAGATCGTCCTTTCGGAGCTGGTCTACGTTCTCCAGAATCTTTATGCGGTTTCGGCAGGCGAGGCCGCTGCGATTCTCACCGATCTTCTGGCTTTGTCGGGAGCCGAGCCCATACACGACGTCTCGTGGTCGGAGGTCCTCGCCCTATGGCCCACCGCGGTACCGACGTTCGCGGACGCCGTGGTAGTGGCGACGAGCCGTAGAGCGCGCGCCGATGCGATCGCGACTTTTGACGGAAAGCTTCGACGCCGGATGAAGGTGTTGGAGGTGAAGTCGTACTGGTAGGGCGCCTTGCTGCAACCAGCCGAGCTGTGCGCGCTCAGTCGGCGGTATCCTCTGAAGTCTTGAGGTCGGGGCATCGTGCCAGAGGTATAGAGATCCTGAATACGATGCTCTGGGGTTTCCAAAGGCGAACTTCCCACGCGGTCTCTTCGCGGCCTTTGACAGCACAGTTGGAGGATGCCGAGAGGAGGGCGAGTGAGAAGCCCTGAAATTCCTCGTACTCGTGCTGATATGCCCCCGTGTCCGCGAAAGTGTGATCCGGGCGAAGCACCATGGTCTCGCGCCGAGTCTTTAAGGCGGTCCATACCGCCGAATCGGCGGCTCTGACTGAAAACTCAAACCTACCGCCAACGACATGGCCGGTGGGAAGGTGGACTTCGAATTCCGCACAACGGGCGCCCGGTTTCTGGCAAAGCTGGTAATCAGGGGTGCCTGGTTCGAACGCGCCGACCGGCGCAGCGAAGGTAGCCTCGACCACCAAAGTTTCGCCCTCGATGCGCGTTGAAACGCCGGTGAGCTCTGGGTATCCGGGATCGAGCCCGACGATCGTCCCGCTGGGAAGTGTGGGATCCATGACTTGAGACTGGTCTGCCCGAGCCGAGCCGCCGTTCAGCAGCAGGCTGGCCGCCAGGGCGACGAGCCAGGTGGAATTCCTAGGGCTCTGCTTTCTCAAGTCCACGGCAAACCACCTTTCTCTCGGAGAGGCTTTCCCGAGGAACTGCCACCACCAGGATTTCAGGTCCGATCGCCGTCGACCCGTGCGTTGAAACACCGGCACCGGAGGTTTCAGGGACAAGATCGGGTGCCCCTTCGACGAGAGACCATTCGAGGACAATGGTCGAAGCATCCTGTGTCACGGACCGAACCTGAAGACGGTAACCTTGAAGGTAGATCTGGGGCGCTACGATGATCGCCGAACGGGTTTCCCAGTCGATCGAAGGCAAGTCTCTGTTGGACCACTGCGCCTGTTTCAGCGATTCGACCATGCGTGCCTGATCCTTGGCGACACGGCATCGAAGCTCGGCTTTCGACGATTCGAAGGCTGGACCGCGATCCGCATGGAATTCAATCGCAAACATTGATGGTGCGATCATCATGGCGAGAGCCAGGGGCAAGATTGCTTTCAAGGAGTTCCCTCCCTTTCAGTCGGCTTCGTTGTCGATCACGCGAAATGTCGGGCTTGTTGGCGCCGGGCGAAGATCTACGCTGCTCTGCGTGAGTACTGCCAAGGCGACGAGTACAACCCCGAGTGAAACCATCACAAGGCCCGGCGACGTGGTGGAGAGGGAGGCCTTGGCGACGTCCTCTTTTTCGACCGAGAGCTCATAGCCGACACGCGCCATCCGTAGCGTGTAGGCGGCGCCCAAAAAGATGAGCGTGAAGCCGAGACAGAGCGCCGAGAATTTCGCCGCGGCAAAATCGCCAGACCGGGCGTAGGCGAGAACCGCAGCATGGTCGACCGGTCCCGGACGGGAAAATACCGCGTCTATCGAAGTTCGATAGACCGACATCTGGGTGACAACGGTGTATAAGACGAGGCTGATCGCCACCATCATGGCTAAAGTCGCAGCCACGAGAAGCACCAAGTCGAGCTTTGACTCCCAGGTGAGGCGGCGGGCTCCCAATGTCACTTTCTCCATTGCTGGTTATGTCGCTCGCGTTCTAGCCACAGATGATGATTCGCGAGGTTGCCAAGATGCTCGGCCAGAATAGGACAGCCGTTCCTACGAGCGCAAGCTCGCCCCAGGATGGCAGCGGCCCCGAATCTCCCTGATAGGATAGGTCGGTCATTAGCGGCGTCTCAGAAGGCAGTGTACCGACGGGAGGGAGATCGTCATGCGTGTGGTTTCGATAGGGATTCTCCTGGCCCTTCTGGGATTCGGTTTGGCGGCTCCCGCTTCGGCGCAGGGTCATTTCGCGATCGCCGCCGGGACGTATGTGCCCGAGGACAAGGAGCAGCAGCGAACGGAGACGTTCGAGATCCGGGGCGGTTACCGGGTTCGGCCCGAGTTCGGTTTCGAGTGGGGTTTTAGCAAGATCCACCTGACCGACACGGTCCCGTTCAAGGACGATCCGACGATTCCCGGGATCGATTTCGACAGTTTGCTGCTCAAGATCGACCTCTACAATCTCGACGTCTCGGGCCAGTGGTTTCCCAAGGGCGGCAACTTCATGGTGTTCGGCGGCCCGGGGCTGGCGCAGGTCAATGCGGATCTGATCGTGACCTTCTTCGGCAGTACCTTTACCGATCCCGACCGCACGTTCGTGGTCACCGCGCATGCCGGGGCGGCGTACGTCTGGAACCTGAACCGGCGCTTTTTCGTCCAGCCGGAGGTGCGGGTGCGCCACTACTTCGGCAGCGAAGTCATAGAGCCCGACAGGATCGAAGGCTTCTACTACTCCTACAAGGCGACCGACTACCAGGCCGCTGTGGTCCTCGGCTGGAAATTCGGTTCGTAACCCGGCACCCCGGGCAGAATGCCCGGTCCGAGATGTCCTTCTCGGATCGTTTGAGGGCACTGTATGCCTGAGATCTCGCGAGGCAAATCGATGCGAATGAGGTTCAAGGTGTGGGTCGGCGTGTTGTGGGGGGCCCTCGTGCTGGGCCTTCCTTGGGTCCTTTTCATGCCGAAAGACAAGGGAACCGCGGGCCGGCCGGCGATCGAGGCCGGGGCGAACGTTTCGGCGCTCACCTCCTCGTTCCGCGCCTGGTCGGTCGCGCATGAGAAGGCCGGCGGCGACCGGAACGTCGTCTTCGCCCTCGGCTGGTCGAAGGGGTTCTCGCGCGAAGCGAGCGAGGCCGGTGGCATGGTGCGCCTCGACTTGGCGTCGGGCACCGCCCGGGTCCGGCTGGATCGTCTGCCTCCCGGCTCCGCGTGGGACGTTTGGCTGGTCGAGAACCGGCCCGGCGGCGGCGCGCTGCCGGACGCCGACGACCGAATGCAGCCCCTCGGCCGGGTGACCTCGGCGAGCGGCTCGGGCCAGCTGTCCGCGAATCTCGGCGGCGACTTCTTCCGGCGTTTCCGGGCCGACCTCGCGGTGGTCACCCGGGCGGGCGGCAAGCCGGAGGAGGCGGGGGTTCTGTTCGGTTCGCCCGACCTCTTCCAGCGGCTCTACACCGAGCGCTATACGGAGTTCACTCCGCTGCCGCTGCGTGGGCTTTCCGACGCGGCCTCGCTGTTCGGTCCCGGCGTCGCCCGGGCGACACCGTTCGACTCGCTCGATCCGCTGGTCGCGGAGGGCGCCGTCCTGTTCCAGGAGGGGATCTTCGGCGGCAACGGCCGGACCTGT
>DATMZU010000674.1:0-6755 GCA_035607435.1 Thermoanaerobaculia bacterium
CGCGAACCGCGACGGCGGCGCCCTCGGCCGCCGCTTTCCGACCCTCCGAGAAATCTACGCCCGGCCGGCCCTCGGCTCGTCGTTCGCCGCCAAGCTGGCGGCGATCGCGCCCGGCTCGACGATCCCGACCTCGGTCGCCCAGCCGCTGATCGCCGCCCATTCGCTCGCCGGGCTCGCGCTGCTCGAATCACTGGGCCTCGACGCCGCCGTCGCGGTCGGGCACAGCCTGGGCGAGTTGTCGGCTCTTCATTGGGCTGGAGCGTTCGGGGCGGACGACCTGCTGCGCCTCGCCGCCGAGCGTGGCCGGGCGATGACCGAAGAACAGTACGATCGATCCGAAAAGCCGGCCGGCGCCATGGGCTCGATCGCCGCCGATGCCGAGACGGTAGGCGATCACCTGCGCGGCCTGCCGGCGGTCATCGCGGCGTACAACGCGCCGAATCGGACGGTGATCTCCGGCGAGCGGGACGCGGTCGAGATCGCGCTCGACCGGGCGCGCGCCGCAGGGCTCGACGCGCAGCGGTTGCCGGTTTCCCACGCGTTCCATTCGCCGCTCGTCGCGAGCGCAGTACCCCGGCTCGCCGAAGCGCTCGGCGGGGTGCCCCTGGCGACCCTCTCGCGCCCGGTCGCCTCGACCGTCACCGGCGGTTTGTTGGCCGGCGATGCGGATCTGCCGGCGCTGCTGCTCGCGCAGGTGACCCAGCCGGTCCGCTTCACCGAGGCGCTCGCCGCCGGCCACGCCGCGGCGGGGGATCGGCCGATCGACATGTGGATCGAGATCGGCCCCGGCCACATGCTGGCGGCGCTCGCGGCCGCGACGCTCGGCACCCCGGCGATCGCGCTCGACCTCGGCGGGCCCTCGGTCGCCGGGTTGCTCGAAGCCGCGGGCGCCGCCTGGGCGCTCGGCTTGGCCGTGGATCTGGCACCTCTGTTTGCCGGCCGCTTCCTGCGGCCGTTCGATCGCACCCGGGTCCCCCGATTCCTGGCGAACCCCTGCGAGCTGGCGCCGCTGCCGGATGCGCTGACCGATGCCGGCGAAAGGGCGCGCCGCCCCGCGCGCCTCGCGGCGGCCGTCGAGGCCGTGGCCCCGCCGGTTCCGGCGAGCCCGCCGGAATCGCCGATCCCCTCGATCGAGGTCGTCCGAGCGTTGATCGCGGAGCGCGCCGAGCTTCCCGCCGGGACGATTCGCGACGAGGCGCGGCTGCTCGGCGATCTCCATCTCAACTCGATCACCGCGGGCCAAATCGTCGCCGAAGCGGCGCGCCGGCTCGGGCTGCCCGCCCCCGCCTTCCCCTCGGGCTACGGCCAGGCGACGGTCGCCGAGGTCGGCGCGATCCTCGCCGAGAGCGCTCTTTCGGCGGCCTCCGGGCGCTCCGCCGAGCCGGAGCGTTTCCCGGCCGGCGTGGCGCCCTGGTTGCGCGCCTTTCGCGCCGAATGGACGGAGCGTCCCTTGGGCGATCGGCGCGCTCCGGTAGCCCCTCCGTTGATCGCCGCGGCTTCCGCGGCCTGGCCGGTGGTGGAGATCTCCGAGGACGGGGAGACCGCGGCGGTCGGAGCGGCGCTGCGCGCCCGCCTGGCGATCGAGGAGCGGAGCGATCCGGGCGTCGTTCTCGTCCTGCCGGCAGCGTTGGACTCTTCGGCCTTCTCCGGGTTCCTCGCGGCCGCCCGCGCGCTGCCCGATCGCGGGCCGGCTCGCTTCGTCGTTGTCCAGCAGCAGGGGGGCGGCGGCGGCTTTGCCCGCACGCTCCACCTCGAACGCCCGGAGGTGCGGACGGTGGTGGTCGAGGCCGATTTCGGCGATCCGAAGACGCCCGATCGCGTGACCGCCGAGATCGCGGCGCAGCCGCGCTCGCGCGGCCATCTCGAAGCGCGATGGCAGGGCGACCTGCGAAGCGTCCGGCAGATTCGGCTCGCCCCAGAGGCGAAGGAGATCCCCGCTCCGGCACTCGGCCCGGAAGACGTCGTGCTGGTCACCGGTGGCGGCAAAGGCATCGCGGCCGAATGCGCCCTGGAGCTGAGCCGCCGGACCGGCGTGCAACTTGCCCTGCTCGGTCGTTCGGACCCGGACGCCGACCCGGAGCTGGCGGCGAACCTCGACCGTTTCGCCGCGGCGGGGGTCGTTCACGTCTACCTGCGCGCCGACGTCACCGACCGCCCGGCGGTTCTCGCAGCCGTGGGGCAGGCCGAACACGCCCTGGGGAAGATCACTGGCGTGCTCCACGGCGCGGGCACCAACGTGCCGCGCCGGATCGAGAATCTCGACCAGGCGGCGATGCGCGCGACGCTCGCCCCGAAGGTCGAGGGGCTGGAGAACGTCCTGGCGGCGATCGCCGCCGTCGAACCCGAGCGGCTGAAGCTGCTGATCGCGTTCGGTTCGATCATCGGCGAAGCCGGCCTGCCGGGCGAGGCGGACTACGCGCTGGCGAACGAATGGATGGGGCTCCGCCTCGATCGCTTCGCGCGCAAGCACCCGGCCTGTCTCTGCCGGACGCTCGCCTGGTCGGTCTGGGCGGGCGCCGGGATGGGCGAGAAGCTCGGCCGGATCGAAGGGTTGATCCGCGAAGGGATCCAGCCGATCCCGCTCGATGCCGGCGTTGCGGCGTTCCTGGATCAGGTGGCGCGGCCGACCGCGACGCTCGACTCGACGGTCATTCTCGCCGGGCGCTTCGGCGAGCCGCCGACCGTCGATCTGGGCCTTCCCGAGATTCCGTTGCTCCGCTTCCTCGAACGGGTCCGCATCTACGTGCCGCAGGTCGAGCTGGTGGTCGAGAGCCGGCTCTCGGCCGAGAGCGATCCTTACCTCCTCGATCACGTATTTCGCGGCGACCGGCTGCTTCCCGCGGTGGTCGGGCTCGAAGCGATGGCGCAGGTGGCGGCCGTCCTGCTCGGCCGCGACCCGGCGGGCTCAGGGACGTTGCCGGTGTTCGAGAAGGTCGATCTCGCGCGGCCGGTCGCGGTGCCCGAAGGAGCGCAGCGGACGATCCGGATCGCCGCCCTGGTCGTCGCTCCCGATATGGTCGAGGTGGTGCTGCGCGACGAGGCGACCGGCTTTGCCGTCGATCACTTCCGGGCCCTCTGCCGCTTCGATGGCGACCCGGTGGCTGAGGCACCCCCGTTGGATCTTCCGATCGCGGACGAGGCGCCGGTGGACCTCGATCCGGCCGCCGATCTCTACGGCGGCATCCTGTTCCACTCGGGCCGCTTCCGGCGGGTGCGGCGCTACCTGCATCTCACGGCGACCTCATGCGTTGCCGAGCTGACGCGCGACGAAACGGCGTCCTCGTTTGGCCGCTACCTGCCCGATCGGTTGCTGCTCGGCGATCTCGCCCTCCGCGATGCGGCGATCCACGGCATCCAGGCGTGCATTCCACATCGCACCCTGCTGCCGCTGTCGATCGAGCGGGTGATCCCCGGCCGGCTCGACGGGCCGGGACCCTACCGCCTCGCGGCCCGCGAACGCTCGCAGCACGGCGACACGTTCGTCTACGACCTGGAGCTGCGCGACGCGGAGGGCGGAAGGGTCGAAAGCTGGCAGGGGCTCGCGCTCCGCGCGGTCGATGCCGCCCCGCGCCCGGCGGCCTGGCGTACCGCCTTGGCCGGCCCGTGGATCGAGCGAAGCCTGCAAGAGCTGCTGCCGGCCGCAACGCTCGCCGTCGAGATCGCGCCGGCCGCGGAAGGGAAGGCGGCGCTCGCGCGGGTGGCGGCGCGGAGTGGCGGAGTCGGCGCGGCGCGGCTCACCCGTCGTCCCGACGGCAAGCCGATCGCGCTCCCGTCGCCGGGTTCTGCCGCGGCTGTCGCCAAGGCGGATACCGGCTCTCTGGCCTTGGCGGTCGCCACGGCCGGCGGGGAAGCGGCGCTCGGCTGCGACCTCGAACCGGTGGTTGCCCGCGAAGAATCTCTCTGGCTCGACCTGCTCGGGCCGTCGCGACTGGATCTCGCCCGTCTGCTCGCCCGCGAAAGATCCGAGTCGATCGACGACGCGGCGACGCGGGTCTGGGCGACGGGAGAAGCGCTTCAGAAGGCGGGGCAGCCGCCCGGCGCGCCGCTGGTCCTCTCCGGCGGCGAACACCAGGGCTCGGCCGGCTGGGTGCTGCTCTCCGCCGGAGGCGTCCACGGAATCTCGGTCGCGACCCTGATCGCGCCGCTCGAAGATCCCGCGACGCGCTTCGCCCTTGCGGTCGCCCATGGAGTCCGGGAAACCGCCGTCGCCACCGGCGGAGCGTTCGACCGCGAACCGGGGCTCCGGATCGCGGCGGCGCCCCAAGTGGCTTAAACTCAAGCGCATGCGCGCCTATGAGATCCGCTTGGTGGTCGGCTTCGAAGAGACCAACCTGGTGGGCAACGTCTACTACGTCAACCACATCCGCTGGCAAGGCAAATGCCGCGAGATGTTCCTCCGTGACCACGCCCCGGACGTGGTGGCCGAGATCGCCAACGGCCTGGCGCTCGCGACGGTCCGTTGTTCCTGCGACTACCTCGCCGAGCTGGAAGCCTTCGACGAAGTCGCCGTCCGCATGCGCCTCACCGAAATGGTCCAGAACCGCGTCACCATGCGCTTCGAATACTGGCGCGTCGGAGGCATCGGACCCCGCGGCCAAAACGTCCCCGAGCTCATCGCCCGCGGCGAGCAACAGATCGCCTGCATGCGCCGAGAAGACGGTCGCACGGTCCCGACCGCGATCCCGGAAAGCTTGCGCGAGGGGTTGCTGCTTTATTCGGAGTGAGAGGAAGGGAAGCGGATAAGCGCGGGATCGAACGGGATGACAGGGTACGTGTCTTCAAAGGCAGCGTCGGGTACTGGGCGAGCTGAAGTAAATGGAGCTCGAATATGGATCAGCCGACGATTATGAAAGCCTCAAGGCGGCGGCCACGGCGGAAGCGATACGTGGTGAAATGATTACGATCAAAGGTGAAGATCTTTCGGATCTCGAGATATTCCGCGGCGACCACTAGCAGCCCGTGGTGAATCGGCTTCTCGGGGCAGGAGTTCTGCGAGAGAATTTGGCCATGGCCATGGGACACCGAGGCGAGAAGCAGCGACCGATCTGGCTCGATGTAGATGGCGTCAGTAAAGGACCGGGGCACCCTTTCTACGAGGCGTTGAATCGGCTGCTGAGGCAGCAGGGATTCGACGCCTTCGTCGAAGCGCAATGCCGGCCATTTTACGCACCGCGCCGAGGGCGACCTTCGCTTCCACCGGCGGTCTACTTCCGTCTCCTTATGATCGGCTACTTCGAAGGTATCGATTCGGAGCGAGGCATCGCTTGGCGCTTGGCCGACTCTCTGACCCTTCGTGAATTCATCGGCTACGAGCTGTCGGAGAAGACTCCCGATCACTCGACGATTTCGCGCAATCGGCGCCTGATTCCGGTGGAGGTACACCAAGAGCTTTTCGCCTGGGTGCTTACGGTCCTCGGTCGCGAGGGGCTGCTCAAAGGCAAGACGCTTGGCGTCGATGCCACGACCCTGGAAGCCAATGCGGCTTTGCGTTCGATCGTGCGCCGTGACAGCGGGGAGAGTTACCGCGACTTTTTGTTGAGGCTGGCGAAGTCGTCGGGCATCGAGACGCCGACCCGAGAGGATTTGTCGCGAGTGGATCGGGACCGCAAGGGCAAAGGCTCCAACCAGGACTGGCAAAGCCCGCACGACCCAGATGCGCGGATCACGAAGATGAAAGATGGCCGGACGCACCTCGCGCATAAGGCCGAGCATGCGGTGGATCTGGAGACCGGCGCGGTGGTCGCCGTGACCCTTCAGCCGGCCGACCGCGGCGACACGAGTAGCCTGGAAAACACGTTGGACGAGGCTCTGGAAAACCTGGCAGTGGCGGCGGACGACGAAGCCGCGGCGCAACAGATGAGCCAGACCCCATTCCAGGAGCTGGTCGCGGATCGTGGTTACCACAGCGGCGCGGTGCTGGTTACGCAATCCGAGCGTGGCCTTCGAACCTACATCGCGGAACCGAAACGCGGTCGGCGCAACTGGAAGAAACGGCCGGGTGAGCAAAAAGTGACCTACGCGAACCGAAAGCGCATCCGCGGGACGCGAGGCCGAGGTCTGATGCGGCAACGGGGCGAACGGATCGAGCGCAGTTTCGCCCACGTCTACGACACGGGGGCCATGAGGCGAACCCACCTGCGAGGTCACGCGAACATCTCCAAACGACTGATGATCCACATCGGAGCGTTCAATCTGGGACTCGTCCTGAGAAAGAGGCTCGGTGCTGGCACCCCGAGAGGGCTATGGGCTCGTTTCTTCGCGTGTTTCGAGCCTCTGCCTCAGCTTGGCGAGCGCATCGCCGACCTCTGGACCACCTTCGACCACTTGCGAGTCTTGATCCTGCCGCAACTATCCGACCGACCGCTATACGCTCAATGGACCTGAAGCTCCGGCAATCGAGTATTTCCACCACGGGCTGCTAGGGAAGCGTCCGCGAGATCCATTGGGTGATCGAGGTACTGGTCCATCATTTCGAGCATTCGCCCGATCGCGATCGAGTCGGGGTGCCAGATGGATAGTCCGCCCGCTCGGAGGAGACTTCGTAGCGCGATGGAGCCACGGCTCGCGGGGTGCAAGAGATGAAATGCTTCGGTCAACACAGGGACGGTCGTCATTGGCGGGCCGGAGAGTTTCTTGAGAAACTCTACTGACCGTGAGTGAAGCGCCTCGCGAGGATCGAAGAGGGCAACGAGAGGTCCCGTATCGACGAGCATCAACGGCTGAACTTTCGCCGAAGTGCCTCCTGCATTCCTCGA
>DATMZU010000679.1:0-6897 GCA_035607435.1 Thermoanaerobaculia bacterium
TGGTAGGTCACCCAGGGCGCGATGTGCAGCTCGGAGACGACCTTGCGAAAAGGGAAGCGGTCGCTCAAGGAATCGACGCCGTCGGGCGCCCGGCGGAGTTGCGCGGCGGCATCGGGCTGGTCGGTCATCAGCGCTTCGACGATCTGGCCGACGCGGCTCATCAGCGAAGCCGGCAGGCGGATCAGCTTCGCTCCAAGCCGCCCGAGCCAACGGCTGGCGAGCGGCGCGCCGCGGTGGGGGCTCGCGAGAAACACGGCGCGAGAGACCTCGGGCATCGGCGCGAGATCGAGGTAGGGCGCAAGAGCCGCGAGACGTTGCCGGTCCACCTCCTGCGGCGGGTGTTTGAGCAGCGCCGTCCAGAGCCGGTCGCCCGTATCCGCGACGAGCAGGCGGGCGAGCACTCCTCCCATGCTGTGGCCCACCAGCGCCAGGTTCCGGCTCGCCGGGTTCGACCGGTCGGGGTCGAAGCGGTCGATCGTCGCTTCGAGCGCCTGGCGGATGGCGTATCGGTTGTAGCCGATCGGCGCGCTGGTGCGGTAGAACACCTGCCAGACTTGGAAGCTCCGCCGGATCTCCTCGTCGCCCATCAGCTCGTTGGCGAGATCGACCCAGGCCTCGGGGCTGCTCGCGAGGCCGTGGATCAGGATCACCGTGCGCCGCTCCGGGTCGTAGGGCTGCATTAGAAAGACCCGCGGCTCGACCAGCTCTTCGGTGCGCCGGAGCAGCACCCGTTTCGCCTTCTGGGCGAATTTCGATCGTTCGAGCCAGAGCGCGTAGGGCGCGGTGAAATTCGCCGCCAGGCGCACGTCCAGGCCGCGCAGGCGGAGGCTCTCGTGGCGCGTCGAGTCGTAGGCTTCGAGCGTCGCCTCGTGGGCCGCCGACACCTCCTCGAGCGTGTCGCCGGGAAAGCGCAGCACGGCCGAGATGGCGACGTACCCCGCCTCGCGGCCGGCCTTCTCGCCTTCTGTGTTCGGCGCTTCGGCCGCGACGGCGACCAGCTCGGCGCCGAAGCCGTCGCGGCGATAGGCGTTGCGCAGGCCGGCGAAGCTCAGGCGCGAGGCGGGCACCAGCTCCGCGAGCGGTCGCCCTTCCGGCAGCCGGACATCGACGAATCCGAGATGGACCCGCCAGGTGGCGGTGGCGAGCGTCGGAGTGGGCGGCAAGCCGCGGCGGGCCTCGTCGAACCGCTTCGCGGCGAACAGGGTCGCCACCCGCTCGGTCGCGTCGTTGAAAAAGTCGCGCACCTGGCGCTGCCGGTCTTCGAGCGCCCGCTCGCCGGGCGTACGGTCGGTGTAAAACAAATAGGCGTAGCTCGCGCGGGCGGCTTCGAGGTAGGCATCCAGCGCCTGAGCGCTTTCGTCGGTTCCGGTCCGGTCGTGGCCGAGCGCCACCGCCAACCAAAGCTCCGCCGCGGCGGACAGACGGCGTTCGTCGTCGAGACCGGCATCGGCGCCCGGGCCGAGGCGTTCTAGGCAGGGGAGCGGCGCGCTTCGGCAGCCCTCTTCGCGCATCCCGAGGATGCGCAACGATTCGCGCGTCGCCGCGCTCAGGGATGAGCCATTGAGGACGTCCGCGCGACGGATCGCCTCGTACTCCCGGGGATCGACGGGTCGAACGCGGACGGCGCCGTACGCGCCGAGCGGCAGAAGAAGGCCGAGGGCGAACGCGCGGGCCGCCGTACCTTTGCGCCGTGCGGGTCGGGCGAGAGCGTTCACGGCCGAACTCTTTCCCGGCCTTTCCTGCCGCCGCCGAACAGGATGCGCGCCACCGAGAGGTTGACGCCGATGTCGGGCGTGTTGTCGAAGTTGGCGAGATTTTCGGTAATGCCGAAGCGGACGACGTGGCCGCGATGGAGCCATTGCAGGCCGACCGTCGCCTGCAGTTTGTCCGCCGACAGCTCGTCGAGGGCAGTTTCCTGGACGGCGCTTCGGCTCGCGTAGGCTTGGAGGATGAAGCTCGTGTGCTTGGCGATCCGCGTCTCCCAGCCGGCGACGACGGTGGGAATCCAGGTGTCTTTGGAAAGGCTCGAGTCGGGGCTCTGGTAGTAGACCTCGGCGAGCGAGAGGTAGAGCGCGTTGCGGCGGAAGAAACGCTGCAAGGAGAGCTGTAGGCCGTAGTCGTTCGAGCCGGTCGAGACCAGGCGGCTGCTATCGGCCAGAACGGTTTTGGCGGCGGCTTCGAGAACCACGTTGTAAGCCCCTTCCGACGGCTGGAGCGAATAGCGCACGCCGAACACCGGATCTCCGAATTCGCTTTCCGGTGCGTGGTCGATGACGATCGTCGTCCGGTTGAGGCCCGCCACGGCAAGAAAGTAATTCTTTGGAACGAATTCGCGGCCGGCGTTTGAAAAGCCTGCCGAATTGTGGAACCCCTCGATCGAAAGGTGCCGAAGCGAGGCGGTCCAATCGGTTCGTGGTTGCATGATCTTACCTTTCGGGCAATGTTCGAATGTCCGCGGGAAAAGCCGCCGTCGCGGAGGGTATCCACGACGGCGGCGCCCCGGGTGACGCATCAGACCTGCACCAGGTCCTGGGGGATGGCGGAAAGGACGGAGGCCAGCCGCGGAAACAACGCCAGGGCGTTGGTCTGTTCCATCGCCACGCGAGAGGCCGGGTCGAAGACGTCGAGCCGATCGAGATCCTCGATCTCCGCCGTCAAGGCCGGTCCGTTGACGTACGGGAAGTCGCTGCCGAAGAGCACCTGGCTGGGACCTGCGAAATCCAGCACCGGCTTCAGGGCAAACGGCGACGGCGAGATCGCGGTGTCGTAGTACAGGCGCCGGAGGTACGTCAGGATTCCCTGCGGAAACCGCTGCGAAAAATTCTGGTAGTGGTCGGCGAGCGTCCAGCGCCAGGCGAGCGGCGCCACCGCGCCGCCGGCGTGAGACAGAATCCAGAGGATGTCCGGATAGCGCTCCAGCGTGCCGGTGATCGCCAGGTTCAAAACGGCGCGCGTCGTGTCCGCGATGAACTCGAACAGCGCCTCGGGGAATGCGAGCCCGAGCTTTTTGCTCGTCGAGTGCACGTTGGGATGGACGAAGACCACGGCCTTCCTCCGGTTCAGCTCCTGCATCAGCTCCTCGAAGTCCGGATCGCCGAGGAATCGGTCGGCGACGCTCGCGAGCAGGTACACGCCGTCGCACTTCAGGGTGTCGAGGGCGTAGACGGCCTCGGCGACCGCGGAGCCGGTGTCCGGCAACGGCAGGCTCGCGAAGACGCCGAACCGCGTCGGGTACTCCCGGGCGAGCCCGGCGAAATACTCGTTCGAGAGGCGGGCGAGGTCGCGGGCGGCGGCCGCGTCGCCGAACCAGACGCCGGGCGAGCCGAGCGAGGCGATGGCGGTCTGAATTCCGCGACGGTCCATCATCTCGATGGCGAGATCGGCCGACCAGGCGGGGAAGGGAATGCCGCCGCCCTCTTGCTTGGAGCCCATGCGCTTCATGGCCGCTACGTATTCGGGGGGAAACACGTGGTGGTGGACGTCGATCTTGTGAGGATTCATGGTCGTTCTCCTATCGGTTTTGGTTTTTGCGGTTGAGGTCTTGGGTTAGGTGGCTTGGGTGAAGTTCAGAACGCGACTTTCAGTCCGGTGATGAAGCCCGAGAGCGTCACGTCGGCATCGACGTTGCCCAGGGCGGTGTCCTTCTCGAACTCGACGTCCATGTAGCGGTAGCCGGCGAGGAAGCTGTAGCGGCCGGAGTTGCCGAACGAGTAGCCGACGCCCGCAAGGCCGCTCCAGGTCTGTTTCGTGCCGCCGGTGCTCGCATCCGCTTGAAGGGCGTAGGTCCAGCGAGGCGTGATCCGCCCGGCGTAGCGCGCTCCGAGCATCGCGTCGTAGAGCGTCTCGCTCACCTCGTACCTCCGAGTGAGCGTCATGCCGGGGGCGAGATCGAACCGCGCGCCGACTTCGAGGTCGCGATCGATCATCCGGCCGCCGTAGAGCAGCGAGAATCCCTCGCCGTCGCCGCGCGGGTTGAAGATGCCGCCGAGGTCGAGGATCGTCAGTTTCACGTCGCCGTCGGCGAGGGCCTCGCCGGAGAGCGGCGCTGGCAGCGCGATGCGCTTCTCGTCGTCCGCGAGCTGGACGTTGAAGACGTCGAACAGAACGCCGTTCTTGCCGCGTTGCCCTTCCACGTGGAGCTGCGCCGTGAAGTCGAGATCATCGACCAGATCGGAGAACTCGACCTCGCGCTCGCCGAGCTGGCGGTCGTTGATCGAAACATCGGTATTGACGTCGGTCGCCCAGGCGTACGGCGTGACGCTCCATTGCCAATCGCTCGCGTGCGCGGTCTTTCCCATCGACAGGCCGGCGAGCAGGGCGATCGCGAAGGGGGTGATCGAGCGGGGGATAGAGATGCTGAACATTGTCGTTCTCCTCGTCTTTTTCAGGGTGTCGAGCTCAGTCTCGACGCCCGACGAGAAGACCAAGAGATGTGCCACGTGCCGCCGGCCGTTCGGCGAGGCGATAACTCTTTATTTTTCTGAGGTTTGGTGGAACGGCGCCCGAACCTGACCGCGCCGCGGAGCCGCTTTGTGTTGCGGATGTATCGACAGGTTGGAGGTGGGTCTACAGTCGTCTGATGGCGCGGCGGATACCCGTGAGAGGTGGAGACGGCTCAGGGTTCGAGATCGACGAGACCGTATTTCTCCAGCCGGAAGTAGAGCTGGGCGCGGGTGAGGCCGAGCAGGCGGGCGGCTTTCGATTTGTTGTGCCGCGCCTGGGCAAGCGCTCTCTGGATCACCGCTTTTTCCATCGCCTCCAGATTCGTCCCCTCGGGAAGCGAGGGCGGTCCGTCCTCCGGCCTCCCGTTCGGCACCGCCTTGCGCGCGGGGCCGAGCGGAAGGTGCTCGGCGCGAATCGGCCCGCCGTCGGCGAGGATCACCGCGCGTTCGATCGCATTCCTCAGCTCTCGAATGTTGCCGGGCCAGTCGTGCGCCAGCAGAGTTTCGCGCGCCTCTGGGGAGATTCCTTCGGTGCCTCGGCGCAGCGATGTTTCGAGGTCGGAAAGGAACGCTTCGGCCAGGAGAAGAACGTCGTCTCTCCGTTCGCGCAGCGGTGGCAGGGGGATCTCGAAGACGCGCAGGCGGTAGTAGAGATCCTCGCGAAACTCGTTCTTTTGGATCGCCGCCGCGAGGTCCCGGTTGGTCGCCGCGATCACGCGGACGTCGGCTTTTTGCGTTCGCGTACCTCCCAGCCGTTGAAACTCCCGCTCTTGCAGAACGCGCAGCAGCTTCGATTGGAGCGAGAGGGTCATCTCTCCCACCTCGTCGAGGAACAGAACGCCGCCCGCGGCCTGCTCGACACGTCCGGGCTTCGAGGTGAGGGCGCCGGAGAACGCCCCGCGCTCGTAGCCGAACAGCTCCGATTCGAGCAGATTCTCGGGCAACGCAGCGCAGTTGACGGCGACCAGCGGCCCTTTGGCGCGCGGCGATCCGCGATGGATGAACCGCGCGACGACCTCTTTGCCGGTGCCCGATTCGCCCGTGAGCAGCACGGTGGTGTCCGTGCCGGCGACCCGCGTGGCCTGCTTCAAAACCTCCATCCAAGGGCGCGACTCGCCGACGCAGCGGTGAAAACCTTCGCGCTCGTCGGCGCGCTTTACCAGTTCCGCCACCCGTTCTTCGAGCAGAGTCGCGCGCGCCCGCGCCTCGGCCGCCCGCTCGGCCTCTTCCGCCAGATGCTTGTGCGCCAGGGCGAGCGCCACGTGGTCGGCGATCCGGTGGGCCATGTCGACTTGGGATGCTTCGAACCGCCCCGCCGGTCGGGCGGCGAAGACCAGCGAGCCAATCCGCCGGCCCTCGCGCCGCAGCGGCACGCGCAGATAGGAGCGAAAGCCGTGCTCGCGCACCAGACGGCTGCGCGGCCCGTCGAGTTTCACGGTCATCTCTCCCGGCGGCGACTTGGCCGTATCGCCGGGGACGAATCGGCCCTTCATCACCGCGATCTGGCTGTCGTCCTCGAACCAGGCATCGTCGGCAATGAAATCGAGCTCCGGCTCGTCCAACTCCCTCAAGATCGGGTACTCCCACGAGCCGCTTACGGGATGGTCCGAGACGACGTAGGCGACGATCGTGTTCCGTTCCACCTGGAGGAGCTGAATTCCCAAGGCGTCGTGCGCCAGAGCCTCTTTGGCAATCGCCGAGACGCGCTCGAAGATCTCGTGAATGTCGAGGGTGGAGGCGACGACCGGCAGGAGCGCCGAGAGCGATTCCAGGCGCCGACGCGCCTCCCGTTCGGTGGCGAGCAGGCGAGCCGGATCCGCCGCTTCGTCGAGGGGAGTCATCGAATCCATTGAGGTCGGCGCCGTTCGTGCCTCATCGGCCGATCGAAAGGATCGTCGGGTTCGGGGTGTGCTCGAAAGTTGGCGGAATGCTAGCACGGGCTGGCGGGCTCTGGGCGTTGGCAATGGTTCATCCAAGGGTGTAGGATATCCAATAGTCGAAGAAACGGAGAGTTCAGACTTGGCGCCGGCTTTATCGTCCTGGCGCCGTGCGTTATCTTCCGCCATTCCGTGAGGTTATGGATAACACGAGATTATCGGTTTGATCGTTCACGCGTGCATCTACCTTCTGGCCGGCGGTGCCCTGAGCGGCGTCCTTTTTGGTATCGGTTGGGTGCTGACGCTGCTGCTGCAAGGGGAGTCGATGGCGGCGCAGTTCACCACAGCGTGGTTGTCGACGTTCAGCGGCATCCTCGTCGGCGCGAGCGGTTACGGCCTGCTGTTTTTCGTCACGCGGGAGCGCCACCGCCTCGGTCCGACGCTGCTGAACGCCTTTGACGTACCCGCCGACTGTCAACCGGATTTTACGCGCCGCTTGTCGAAAATTCGCGCATGGTCGTTGCGCGGCTATGTCACGGTGCTGCTGACACTGGTCGGCGGCATTGTTCTGGTTCGCG
>DATMZU010000682.1:0-2341 GCA_035607435.1 Thermoanaerobaculia bacterium
TTGGCGTTCAACCTCCGCAAGCCGCGTTCGTACCAGCGAAGGCTCGCGTCCCGTGCTCCGCCTTGCCTCGGCCAGAAGATCGAGGAGACTTCTTGCGCGCCCGCGTTCGACCAAGTCGAGCGCACGCTCCACATATCCAGGCTGAGATTCGGCCTCGTCAAGGCGAATCAGCAAATCGATGGCCAGCTCGTAGGGATCGAAGACCGTGGCGAGAAAATCGGAACGGAGCGCTGGGCTTTCCAGGCTGCCCCGGAGGGCATCTACGAGATGGACCGCGCTCTCGGCGTCCGTGAGAGCGGCCGAGGGATCGTCTAGGGCATCGGACGCTCGAGCCCGCACGACGAGCGCATCGGCAACGCCCACCGGGTCGTTGGTTTCTTGCAAAGTCTCAATGGCAAGGCGGGCATGATCCCGCGCCATCGCGGCTTGCCCAAGAGCGAGCTCCGCACGCGCCTGTCCGACCCTCGTGTTGGCTTCGTCGGTCGGCGTTTCGAGCCAGTGAAAAATCTTGGCCGCTCTGGCAAAGCCCGCTCGGGCTTCACTCGGCCGCCCTGCACGGAGATCCAGCTCGGCCAGGCGTTCAAGCGCCAGCGCCTCGCCCCTTCGATCCCCTCGCTCGGAGGACTTTGCCTTCGCCTGATCGAGCAGACCGCGCGCTACGTCTAGGTGGCCAGCTTCTAGCTCGACACGACCCCGCCCCCATAAGAGCCCCGCGCGGTCGGATTCGTCGAGTCCACCGGGGATCGATTCCGCCCGATCATAGGCGTCTATAGCCTCCTTGAGACGTCCTAACTGCGCGAGCGCCACGGCGGCGTTCAACCAGGTCTTCGCCTCGCTCCGGCGGTCTCCGAGCGCCCGGAAAGTACTCCGGGCCTTGGCCCGCCGAGAAAGCGAGCTCCAAAGGCGACCGGCCTGGCGGTCGGCATTCGCCAAGGAATCTAGTGCCACCGCCGTTTCACGAATGTTGCCAATGCGAAAAGAAACCTGAAGGCAGCGGGCAAAAGCCGCTTTCGCTTTCGCGGTTTCGCCGAGTTGGCGGTGGAGGATTCCAAGATCGGCTTCGAGAGAAGGTTCGAGGTCCGGCGCCTGCGCGGCTTGCACACTCTTTCGAGCTCGCTCGAACGCCATCACGGCTTCGGCGAAGCGCTCCAACCGCCTCAAGGTCTTGGCGGTCCGGATCTCGGCGATCGCACGCAGCCGCTCATCGCCGCTTCGTTCGGCAAGCGATGCCGCTCGCGCGTACTCGGCGAGGGCAGCTTCCCTCGAAGCCATGTCGTTCCCAGCCATCTTCCTGGCACCGGCCGAAAGCGCCTGGAAGGCCGCAATCCGTAAGCGATCCTTTTCTGTTGCGTTCCGGCGCTCGATGAGCTCGAGGCGGTAGCTGCCGCGGGCAAGGCCATTCGTCCAGCGCACGTCGAAGAGAATCTCTCGGCCGGCTGCAACGACCAGCAGCCATTCTGGGCCGCGGTCGTCGTTCGGAGTGTCGGCAACGAAATCTCGTTCGGAATTCACGCTGTGGAGGTCGAGAGCTACGTCGATGCCGCGCTGATCCGCGACGATCGCCACGAACTGGCCCGGTGCAGTCTTCACGCGAAATCGATGCGTCCGATGATCCGCGCCGAACGTCCGCTCGAACGCCTGACCGGCCACGAGCTCTTCCGGGGGAACAGGCCGCCGACAGCCGACGAGCAGCAGCGCCGGGGCCATGATCAAGGCACCGCCACCCGCGCATAAAAAGCGACGAGAATCTCGGACCCCTGGGATGGGATTCACGAAGGAAGTCTAGTGCAAACGAAAAAGAGGAAGGAGAGGGGACCGAGGGTGTTTTGCGAGACTGCTCCCGCGAGGGGGCTTAGGGCGCGACGACGAAGTCATAGGTCGCGAGCGATTCCGTCCCTCCTGCCGACTTTCCCGAAAGCCTAATCTGGTACCGCCCGTCGGAAAGAAAACCTCGCGGCACTTCGACCGAGAACGCGCCGTTGGTATTTCTCTGGACGGCGCTTTGCCATAGCAGGCGGCCATCGCGTTCGAGCGCCGCTTCGTAACGCGGATGCTGATCCGCAGTGCCCAGCTCGAGCAACAGCCAGAGCCGGTCTGCCCAGGCTGGGATCGTCAAGGATTCCGGCTCGCCACGTTTACCGTTTTCCGTCGGTGCAAGGTCCGCGAAGTAACCCCCAGCTCGCGGCCCCGCATCCAAAGGCAAGTGCGATTGGCTCCACCTGCCGAGCAGGAACATGCCGAACAGGAGCGAGGCCGCGAGCGGATAGGACCAGGCGGGCAGCCGGCGTGCGCCCCACTTCGCCTGGCCCGGCCGCGACCCGCCTAGTCCGACCCTCAGCTC
>DATMZU010000683.1:0-4248 GCA_035607435.1 Thermoanaerobaculia bacterium
TTGGCCGGGGTTGAGCGGTACTTCGCGGCCTTGTCCGGCTGGCCCATTGCCTCGTAGAGGCGGACGAGGCGGGCGCGGATCCGGCCCTCTACGAGCGGGGTTGGCTTGGGAGGAAGCTCGCCAAGCGCCTGGACTAGGAGCGGCTCCGCGGTGGCAAGATCCTTCCGCTCGGCACGGCAGCCGCCGATTACGCCGTGGGCCTCAGCGATGGCTTCCTTGCTGCCCCCTTTGGTCTCAAGCAGCGCAAGTCCCTTCTCGGCCAAGGGCTCGGCCTCGGAGCAGCCCTTCTGGTCAGAAAGGAAAGCCGAAAGATGGGATAGGTAGACGCCACAGTTTCGATCCTCGTTGCCGCTCTTCTCGCAGATCTCAACCGCTTCGCGGTAGGGCTTCTCAGCCTTCGCCCACTGGCCGCTTGTTTCATAAAGGCGTGCCATGTTGCTGAGGGGGGTTGCAAGTCTGGGGTGGATCGGGCCAAGCACTGTTCTCCGCATAGAAATCGACTGCTCGTAAAGAGCCTCAGCTTCTCGATCCTTATGGAGATCTTCGAGCACAATCGCCAAACTATTAAGTGTGCGCGCGACTTCAATCGAAGGCACTCCGAACGCTTTCCGTCGAAGATTAAGGGATCGTCGATAGAAACCTTCAGCCTCAGCGAAGTTGTGCTGCCGCAATTGGAGTTCGCCAAGGCCCGCGAAGGCAATGGCGACTGTACGGTCTCGAGAGCGGCCGGGTTTCTGCTCAACCTTCAGCGCGCGAACGAATAGTTTCTCTGCGTCGGCGTACCGTTCGGGTTTTTGCAATAGTAAGCCGCCGTAGTTATTGAGAGCTTCGACGTAGTCCGTATTCTCATCATTCCCCGGAAGATCCTGGAGAGCCAGTCCCTGCTTCATTAACTCTTCGGCTTTCGCGTCATTCCCTGTATCACTTTCAACCTGCGCCAGGCCTAGGATTGCTTCTGCTTCCTGCGGCCTCCCCTTGTTCCCAGCCTCGGCATGTAGTTTTAACGCCTTGAGGAAAACCTGCCGTGCTTTCTCATACTCACCTAACTGGTCGTACACTCTTCCAATGACGGCAGAAAGTCGGGCCTTCGTATCCGGCTGATCGTTACTGAGATCCAAGTTTCCACTTGCCTCGTCCAATAGGTCGACTGGCTTGACCTCCTTGCCTCGCGATACGCCGGGGTTGTTGGCCTCAAAAACATCCTTCATAAAACTCGACACCCATTCTGCTCGCCCTCGCTCCACCTCCGCCCGGTCTTTCTCCCGAAGAGCCACCGACCGCTGCACCAATGCCCAAGCCGCCGTTCCGACAATTGCGACTAACGCCCCCACCGCCAAGACGACCCCGACCTTGTGCCGCCCCACAAACTTGCTCGTCCGGTAGCCGACTCCCGACGGCCGGGCGAGGACGGGCAAACCGTCCAGGTGCCGGCGGATGTCCGCCGCGAGCTGCTCGGCCGATTCGTAGCGCCGGGAGGGCTCTTTGCTCAACGCCTTTTGGGCGATCGTGTCCAAGTCGCCGCGCAGGCGCTTGGCGAGGTGGCGATCCCGTTCCGCGCCTTCGGCTTCGGCCGCCGTTTTCGCCCGGGCTCCGACCACTGTGCTGGGGCGCAGCGGCTCCTGGTTGCAGACCGCCTCGGCGAGCGCCGCCCGGCCTTCGACCGAGGGGCGATAGGGCGACCGGCCCGCGAGCAGGCGATAGAGCAGGACGCCGAGCGAATAGACGTCGGTCGCCGTGGTGACCGGCTCGCCGCGGATCTGCTCGGGGCTCGCATACTCGGGGGTCATCGGCAGGAAGGCAGCGACCGTGGCGAACGGCTCCGGATCCCCTTCGAGGAGCTTCGCGATGCCGAAATCGAGGAGCCGCGGCTCGCCGTCGGCGACCACCAGGATGTTGCCCGGCTTCAAGTCGCGATGGACCACCAGGTTGCGGTGGGCGAAATGGACCGCGCGGCAGACCTTCTCGAACAGCATCAGGCGATCTTCGACCGAGAGCGACTGCTCGGCGCACCAGGCGTCGATCGGCCGCCCTTCGACGTACTCCATCACCAGGTAAGGGCGACCGTCCTCGGTCGAACCGCCGTCCAGCAGCCGGGCGATGTGCGGATGTTCGAGCAGCGCCAGAATCCGCCGCTCGCTGCGGAAGCGGCGCACCAGCTCGTCGGTGTCCATGCCCCGCTTGAGCAGCTTGATCGCGGCCCGCTTCTCGAACGTCGCGTCGGCCCGCTTGGCGAGGTAAACCGCCCCCATGCCGCCACGGCCGATCTCGCTCTCGATTCGCCACGAACCGAGCTGGTCGCCGGGCGAGAGGCTGGCGTGATCTCCGTGAACGTCGAACAGCGGCTTCTCGATGAAATCCCCGAGGCGCGTGTCGATGACCAGCAGAGACTCGACCTCTTCGCGGAGCGGCTGGTCCCCGTCGCACGCCCGAGCCAGAAAATCCGCTCGATCCGGCCCCGCCAGCGGGAGGGCCTGCTCGACCAGATCCTGGGTCAGTTGCCAGCGTTCGGGCGTCACGTGTCGAGGCTCGCAGTCATGAATTTTTTCGGATCGAGCGGTGGCTCGCTTGAACTGTGCCAATCCGGTTGTTCAAAGACGCGAAACGCAGCCGTAAAACGGCTCGCGCTTCGTCACAAATCAACGGTCTAGATCGCGGGTGATTTCGCGCAGCAGGAAACGCCGCGCCATCTGCCAATCGCGCTTGACCGTCGTGACCGAAACCTCCAGGACCTCGGCGACCTCGTCGAAGCTGAGCCCCATGTAGAAGTGGAGATCGACGATCTGCGCCTGGCGGGGGCTGAGCTCCCGGAGCTTTTCGAGCGCCTCGCCCAGAGCGACCACGTCGGTCCCATGGGCCTCGGCGATCAGTTTCGCGCCATCCACGTCGTCAAGCGGCACCTTGAGCAGGTTGCCACCGCGCTTTTCCGCATGCTTGCCCTTCGCATGATCGACCAGAATCCGCCGCATCAACGTCGCGGCGATGGCGAAAAACTGCTGCCGATTCTGCCACTGCACCCGGGTCTGCCCGATCAACCGAAGGTACAGCTCGTTGACCAAAGCGGTCGGCTGCAACGTATGGTCGCTCGACTCCCGAGCCAAGTGCCGCCGCGCCATCGCCCGCAAATCCTCGAACACCAGAGGAATGATCTGCCCAAGGACCGAGGCATCCCCCCGGCTCCAGAGGTGGAGCAGTTCAGTGACGTCGTTGGAGTCGTCCATAGAGGCTACTCCGGATCGTATCAGGGAAAGATCCGGCCGTGAGCAACAGCGAGGACCGCACGAACGCGAAGAGTCGGGAGAACGGGGGCGTCAGTCGAAGTTGAGGCGGACGGCGGGGTCTCCCAGGACTATGAAATTTCTCGCGTCGTTGGTCTCGCGCCAGAGGTCGCCATAAATGGCGAAATCTTCAGGGCCAAACGACTGAGAGTCTTCGCGCATTCCGTGAAGGATTGCCGCCTTTGCACCGAAGGAGGACCCCATCCCTTCCGTCGCCAAGCCGACCGGCTGACCGTCCATCAACTGTTTGAGCAGGTCAACGTAGATCTCAACGTACCCACCCTCTCCATTCCAATAGAACGAAGAGGTCCAGGCACGATCGACGTGACCGACGACCGCGAGAGTTCCCTTTTCTAGAAGCTTCTGAGGTAGTCGAGCGAATGGACGGGGCGCGTCGAACGCCCACCCCTCGGCCAAGAGGTCAATCAAGATCCCCTTCGAACTCTCCCCAACCGCACGGCGGGGTCTCCCAGAACCACGAAGTTACCGGCATCGCTAGTCTCGCGCCACAGGTCGGAGTAGATCGCGTAATCCTCAGCGCGGAAAAACGGCAGATCCTCTCTCATCTTATAAAGCGCCACCGCCAGAGCGCCGAAGTAGGACGCCATAGACTCCATCGCCCAGCCGACCGGCATTCCGTCTAGCAGCAGGTTCATCAGGTCGTGGTAGACCTGCGTGTGCCCTCCTGCTCCGCTCCAGGAGAATGAGGAGGTCCAGGCCCGATCGACGTGGCCGATGACTGCAAGCGCCCCCTTCGACAGGAGCATTTGGGGTAGGCGCGCAACGAACGGACGAGGGGCGATTTCGCCCTTCACTCCGGCGATCAGACCGAACTCGTCGAACTGCGGCGTGCCGGCGCTGTAACATGCAAAATGAAAGGCGATCATGCCAGTTAAGTCAGTGCCCTCAGGAACGTCGGCGCCGGTAAAGTAGTGGTCACGGTACAAGGGTTTTCCCTTCCCCCCCCAGTCCT
>DATMZU010000694.1:0-7950 GCA_035607435.1 Thermoanaerobaculia bacterium
GATCCCGCAGGCGATCGGATTTCTGGTGTTTCTGATCGCCATGTTCGCCGAGACGAACCGCCTGCCGTTCGACCTGCCGGAAGCGGAATCCGAGCTGATCGCCGGTTTCCACACGGAGTACGGCGCGATGCGCTTCGCCACCTTCTTCATGGGCGAGTACATCTCGATGACCGCGCTGTCGATGCTCGCGGTCACGCTCTACTTCGGCGGCTGGACACTTCCCTTCGTCCATTTGACCGGCTGGCTCGGCGGCATCGTCGGCCTTGCCGTGCTCATGGGCAAGGTGGCCCTGTTCATGCTGTTCTACGTCTGGGTCCGCTGGACCTTCCCGCGGTTCCGCTACGACCAGCTGATGCGGCTCGGGTGGAAGGTGCTGCTGCCGCTCGCGATCTTGAACCTCTTGGCGGTCGCGGTCGCGACGCTCGCCGGCTGGTTTCCGGGGGTGGGGTAAATGGAAACCGCGATCTTCCTGCTGTTTGCCGCGCTGGCGCTCGGTTCGGCGCTCATGGTGGTGACCCACAAGAGCCCGGTCTACGCGACCATGAGCCTGGTGGTCACCCTGTTCTCGCTCGCGGTGATGTTCGTGCTCCTGGGAGCGCCCTTTATCGGCGCGCTCCAGGTGCTGGTCTATGCCGGCGCGATCGTCGTCCTGTTCCTGTTCGTCCTGATGCTCTTGAACATCTCGAAGGAAGAGCATCAGCAGGAGGGCCAGACGGTCCACCGCTGGGTGGCGTTGCTCGGCGCGGGCGCTTTCATCGGCCTGGTGGTGCCGCTGCTCTATCGGGCGACGCAACCCCGGAACGCCGGGGCGCTCACCGAGCAGTTCGTCTCGATCCGCGAGCTCGCCCGCGATCTGTTCACGCGCTACCTGTTGCAGTTCGAGATCGTCGGCCTGCTGCTCCTGGTCGCGGTGGTCGCCGCGACCGTGGTCGCGCGGAAACCCCCGGCGGCTCCGTCCGGAACTCCCGGCGCCGATTCCCCCGTTTCGGAGGTAGAGCCGTGAGCTTGCCGCAAACCGTGCCGGTCTCCTGGTTCCTGGTGCTCGCCGCGCTCCTGTTCGCGATCGGCGTCGCGGGCGCGCTCACGCGGCGGAACGGCATCGGCATCTTCCTTTCGATCGAGCTGATGCTCAACGCCGCCAACGTCGCGCTGGTCGGCTATTCGCGCCTGCTCGGCGAGCGCACCGGGCAGATCATGGTGCTGTTCGTCATGGCGGTCGCCGCGGCCGAAGCCGCCGTCGGCCTCGGCCTGTTCATCGCGGTCTACCGGCAGCGCCGGACGATCGACGTCAACCGTCTGAACCTGATGCGCTGGTAGGACACGAAACTTAAGCGATGCGACCTCTCGACCTCCTCTGGCTCGTTCCCGCCCTGCCGATCGCGGGCGCCGCGCTCAACGGCCTGATCTGCCTGTTCTGGCCGAAGGCGCCGAAAGCGACCGCCACTCTCATCGGCGTCGGCTTCCCCGGCGTCTCGATGCTGGTGGCGCTCGCCGCGATCTGGCAATACCTGCACGGCACGAACCCCGCGCCGTTCGAGCAGACGCTCTGGAGCTGGACCGCCGGGACCTTTTCGATCCCGATCGCCTTCCTGCTCGATCCGCTGTCGGTGGTCATGCTCTTCATCGTCACGTTCGTCGGCTTCTGGATCCATGTCTACTCGGCCGGCTACATGAGCCACGAGCCGGGCTATCGCCGCTACTTCGCCTACCTGAACCTGTTCATGGGCGCGATGCTGCTGTTGATCCTGGGCAACAACTTCCTGGTCATGTTCGTCGGCTGGGAAGGGGTGGGGCTCTGCTCCTACCTGTTGATCGGGTTCTACTTCGACCAGAGCTTCCCGCCGCAGGCAGGCCGCAAGGCGTTCATCGTCAACCGGATCGGCGACTTCGCGTTCCTGACCGGCATGTTCGCCCTGGCCGCGAAATACGGCACGCTCACCTACTCGAAGATCTTCCCCGTCGTCGTCTCGGCCCCCGAGGCGCTCAAAGAGCATTATGGGCTTGGGCTCACGTTCGCCGGCTTCGTCGCCCTCTGCTTCTTCATCGGCGCGATGGGCAAGAGTGCGCAGATTCCGCTCTACGTCTGGCTGCCCGACGCGATGGCCGGTCCGACGCCGGTCTCCGCCCTGATCCACGCGGCGACCATGGTCACGGCCGGCGTCTACATGGTGGTGCGCTCGAACGCCATCTATCAGCTGGCGCCCGAGATCGGCACGTTCGTCGCGATCATCGGCGCGTTCACGGCGATCCTTGCCGCCTCGATCGGCCTGGTGCAGAACGACATCAAGAAGGTGCTCGCCTACTCGACCGTCTCGCAGCTCGGCTACATGTTCCTGGCCGCGGGATTGGGCGCCTACACGGCGGCGGTGTTCCACCTCGGCACCCACGCGTTCTACAAGGCGCTCCTCTTCTTGGGCTCCGGCTCGGTGATTCACGCGATGGGCGGCGAGCAGGACATGCGGAAGATGGGCAACCTGCGGAAGTTCATGCTCATCACGTTCTGGACCTTCGCGCTCGGCACCGCGGCGATCGCGGGCGTGCCGGGCCTTGCCGGCTTCTTCAGCAAGGACGAGATCCTGCACAACACCGCGGCGACCGGCCACTGGGGGCTGTTTGCGATCGGACTGTTCACCGCGGGGCTCACCGCCTTCTACATGGTGCGCGCGGTCGCGATGACTTTCTTCGGGCAGTTCCGCGGCACGCACGAGCAGGAGCATCACCTGCACGAGTCGCCCTGGGTGATGACGGTGCCGCTCTTGATCCTCGCGGTCGGCGCGGTCGGCTCCGGCTGGGTCGGCATCCCCGAGCTGCTCGGCGGCGGCAACTCGTTCCACCATTTCCTGTCGCCGGTGATCGCCCAATTCCCCGAACACGCCTTGGAACATCCTGAGATGGCCGCCTCCACCGAATGGCTCCTGTTGATCGCCTCGGTGGCCGCCGGACTGATCGGCATCGGCTACGCGTTCAAGCTGTACGGCGGCGGCGCTTCTGGAGATCAAACCGGTGGTGCGGCCTGGGCGAAGCGCTTCCCCGCGGTCTATCGCCTGCTCGACCACAAGTATTGGGTCGATGAGATCTACGACCGCTTGATCATTCGGCCGCTCGGCGCGTTCTCCCGCTTCCTCTGGAAGGGCTTCGACGACACGATCGTCGATGGTTCCGTGCGCGCCCTCGCCTGGGCGACCGAGCTCTCCGCCGAAGGGGGCCGGCTCTCGACCACGGGCAACGTGCGCCACTACGCGCTCTATTTCTTCCTCGGTGTTCTCGGCCTCTTCTGGTGGATCTTGCGCTGACGATGACGACCTTTCTCGATCTCCTCCTCGGCGATACGCTGACCCGGCTGGTTTTCCTGCCGGCGGCAGCCTGCCTTCCGTTGCTTCTGCTGCCCAAGGGCAACGCGAAGGTCGCGAAGATCTACGCCCTGCTCATCTCGCTGCTCGAATTGGGCCTCGGGATCGCCTACGTCGCCGCGCGCTGGGTGCCCGGCGGCGGATTCCCGCTGCTGCGCGACGTGGCCCACGGAACGGGAGTCGGCAACCCGCCGGGGCTGCCGTGGATCGGCGCCTACGGCATCCGCTACGATCTCGCGATCGACGGCATCTCGATGCCGCTCGCGCTGCTCACGCTGCTGCTGCTGCCGATCGTCTTCCTCGTCTCGTGGAAAGGAATCGAGAAGCACTGGCGCTCGTTCACCGCGGCGTTCCTGCTGCTCACCACCGGGATTCTCGGGGCGCTGTTCGCCTACGACCTGTTCGTCTTCTACATGTTCTGGGAAGTGATGCTGATTCCGATGTATCTGACCATCGGCATCTGGGGCGGCGAACGGCGGGTCTACGCGGCGGTCAAGTTTTTCCTGTTCACGATGGCGGGCAGCCTGCTGATGCTGGTCGCGATCCTCTGGCTCGCGTTCACCTACAAGGGGCTCGCCGGGGTCTGGAGCTTCGCCTACCAGGATCTCCTCCGCCTGGATCTGCCGCTCGAGACCCAATGCTGGCTGTTCGCGGCGTTCGCCCTCGCGTTCGCGATCAAGGTGCCGATGTTCCCGGTCCACACCTGGCTCCCCGACGCGCACGTCGAAGCGCCGACGGGCGGCTCGGTGATCCTCGCGGGCATCCTGCTCAAGCTCGGCACGTACGGCTTCCTCCGCTTCGCGCTACCGATCTTCCCGCAGGCGAGCGTCAAGGCGCAGCCCTGGCTGGTGGGCCTGGCGCTGATCGGCATCCTCTACGGCGCGCTGGTCGCCTGGGTGCAGGTCGATATGAAGAAGCTGGTCGCCTATTCGTCGATCGCCCACCTCGGGTTCGTGATGCTCGGCTTGCTGGCGTTCGATCTCGTCGCCTGGCAGGGGGCCTTGCTCCAGATGGTGAACCACGGCATCTCGACAGGCGCGCTGTTCATGCTCGTCGGCATGCTCTACGACCGACGGCACACGAAGAAGTTCGACGAGTTCGGCGGCCTCGCCGCGGTGATTCCGATCTTCTCGTTCTGGCTCGTTTTCTCAACCCTCGCCTCGGTCGGCCTTCCGGCGTTGAACGGCTTCGCGGGAGAGTTCCTGATCCTCCTCGGGTCGTTCAGGACGCTTCCCTGGCCGACGGTCGCGGCGACGTTCGGCGTCGTGCTCGCGGCGGTCTACCTGCTGAAGATGCTCTATCTCACGCTCTGGGGTCCGCTCACGAAAGATGAGAACAAGAGCCTCAAGGACTTGAGCTGGCGCGAGATGCTCGCTTTGCTGCCCCTGGGCGTCCTGATGCTCTGGATCGGCATCGCGCCGGGGACCTTCTTGGCGCCCAGCCGACCCGCGCTCGAATCGCTGCTGGGCGACTTCCACACCCGCGCCACCGAGACGGCGCCGGACGAACCGACCCTTCGGACCCTCGCCCCGATCGCCGAACCGAACCCCGCGGCCGAAACCGCAACCAGCCAGGACGGAGAGGGACGATGAACGCTCACGACCTCGCGAGCCTCACCCCCGAAATCCTCCTGGCCGGCGGCGGCGTGCTGCTGTTGTTGCTCGAAGCGCTGCTCCCGAGCCTCCGGCGGGCGTTCACCGGCATCGCCCTCGTAGTCGTCGCCGCGGCGGTCTGGGGATTTCAGTTCGTCCCTTCCGGCACCAGCAACCTGGGCGCGCTGGACTGGAACGGGCCGGTCCGGGCGTTCGCGTTCGCGGTGCTCCTTTCGACCGGCATCTGCCTGCTCGCCTCGCAGAGCTACCTGCGGCGCGAAAAGATCCTCTCGGGCGAGTATCACGCGCTGCTGCTCTGGAGCGCCTCGGGCGCCTTGCTGCTCCTGCGCGCGACGGAGCTGCTGACGATTTTCCTGGCCCTGGAGCTGCTGTCGATCTGCCTCTACGCGCTCGCCGCCTACCACCGGCGGATCGCGATCGGCACCGAGGCGGCGATCAAGTACTTCCTGATGGGGGCGTTCGTCTCGGCGTTCGTCCTGCTCGGCATCGCGCTCCTCTACGGCGAGACCGGCAGCACGCGGCTCGACCAGATCGGCGCCGCCTTTGCGCTGTCCGAGAGATTCCCGATCATCCCGAGCCTCGGCCTTCTGCTCGTGCTCGCGGGCTTCGGCTTCAAGATGAGCCTGGTGCCGTTCCACGCCTGGTCGCCCGACACCTACCAGGGGGCGCCGTCGCCGTTCGTCGCCTTCCTCTCGGTGGCGCCCAAAGTGGCGAGCGCGATGGTGTTCATCCGCCTGCTCGAAACCGCGGTGTCGAACCCGGAGACGACCGCCCGCTGGTCCGGAATCGTGGCGTTCCTTTCGGTCGCTTCGATGATCGTCGGCAATCTGTTCGCGCTGGTGCAGCGCGACATCAAGCGGATGCTCGCGTATTCAGGAATCGCCCATATGGGCTATCTGCTGCTCGCCCTGGTCGTGCCGAGCGCGAATTCGATCGGCCCGGTCGCGGTCTACCTGCTCTCCTACGTGCTGATGACCTCGGGCGCGTTCGCCGTGGTCTCGTTGCTCTACGCCCGGGCGGGCGAGCAGCATCAGATCTCGGAGCTGTCGGGGCTCGGCTTCCGCTATCCCGTTCTCGGCGCCTGTCTCGCGATCTTCATGCTGTCGCTCGGCGGCATCCCGCCGACCTTCGGTTTCTTCGGCAAGTACGTGGTGTTCATGAACGCCGTCCAAGACGACCGCTGGGGTCTCGCGATCGTCGGCGTCCTGGCGAGCCTGGTGGGCGTCTTCTACTACCTCCGCATCGTCTACACCCTGTACATGAAACCCGAATCGCGTCTCGCCACCGCCGACGGCTCCGGGCTGCTGATCGACAACTGGGGTCGCGCCGCCGCAGTCCTCGCGGCCATCGGAATCTTGGCGCTCGGCGTCTGGCCGACCCGCCTCCTCGAATGGGTGCTCGGGTCGCCCTGGGCGCCCTAAGCCGAGACGTCCCCGGGTGCCGCTCCTCACCCCAGAGCGCGAGGACGTCTCCCCGCTCACCCTCAACCGCCTCTCGGTCTACCTGCGCGTCCTGCGCCAGGTCCAAGAGGCGGGAGTCCGCCGGATCTCCTCCCAAGAGCTGGCGCGCCGCTACCACCTCTCCGCCGCCCAGATCCGCAAAGATCTAGCCCAATTCGGAGAGTTCGGCATCCGCGGCGTCGGCTATGAGGTCGATCTCCTCTGCCAACGCTTGAACGACCTCCTGGGCCTCAACCGCGACCACTCGATCGTCGTGGTCGGCATGGGCAATCTAGGCTCCGCGCTCGCCCGCTATCTAGGCTTCAACTCCGGAGCCTTCCGCGTCGTCGCGGGGGTGGACACCGATCCGGAGAAGGTCGGCCGCAAGGTGGGCGAAGTGACCGTTCAGGCGGCCGAAGAGCTGCCCGCGATCGTCCAGGAAACCAAGAGCGAAATCGGCGTCCTCACCGTCCCCCCCGGCGCGGCACAGGCGAACTACGAAGCGCTGGCGGACGCGGGGGTGCGGGGGGTGTTGAACTTCGCGCCGGAGCGGGTGCAGGGCCGGCCGGGGGTTCCGGTGAAAAACGTGGATCTGCGGATTCACTTGGAGGAGCTGGCTTTCTTTCTTCGGGAGGGGTGACGGGGGGAGGCTCACCAAGCGACAAACGGCAAGCCAGACACTTCTTTGAAGTGGCCGTCTCGGGTCACCAAGGTCAAGCCATATCGAAGTGCGGTGGCAGCGATCCAGATATCGTTCTCGGGTATCGGCTTGCCGATGTTTCGAAGAGCCTTTCGGATCTCGGCATAACGTCGTCCGGTTTCGTCATCGATCACAAGCCGCGAACACGCCACTGCGAACTCCTCGACGCGGGCACTGTTTGCTGCCAAACGTACTGAATGATACGCGCCATAGAGAAGCTCGCCGAGAACCGTGGGGCTCAGAAAGATCTCCGGGGCGTCGTCAAAACGAGCCCGGACTTCAGGCTCGCCAGCAAATAGTGCGATGACGACATTGGTGTCGAGAAGGTACCTACCACTCATTCAGGTCAACCCGCTCGCACCCGTCCTCGATCGCCGCTGACATCTCCCCCGCCGATTCGAGATCCAGAACGCCGGAGAACCGCGTGAGAGCCCTACCGGGCGTCCCCATCAAGGGTTCGGTGGTAAGAGCGTGAACCATATCCGCAGCGCGCCGCTGTTGTTCGGGCGTCAGGCGATCGAGATCATCCAGGATTTTTTCTTTAACGGCAGCTATGACCATGGTCAGATTTCGCACCTCGCGGTCGAACCTAATTCTACGCGCTTAGAGGACACCGCGCGAGCGTTTTCAACCGCTCGCCGGCTGCCCGAGGAGCCCCGAACGACCGAACTTCCTTATAACTAACGCCTCTTTCTCTTCGCCCGCGGACTGATCGCTCCCCGGTGCCGCTCACTACGTGTGCTTTTCCTGGGAGCCATCACCCGGAGCCAGCTACGGACCACCCGGGACGCCTCCTGTGCCATCGGCTTCCAGCTTTGCGACACCAGGACTCCTTGATGAGCCATTCC
>DATMZU010000700.1:0-2932 GCA_035607435.1 Thermoanaerobaculia bacterium
CTACTACATCGATTCGAACCTCGGCATCTCCCAGGGCGACACCCTGGTCCACATCGAGGCGTCGTTCAAGAACCCCGAGACGTCGAGCCCCGGCCAGCAGACGTTCTACGGCCGCTTCGTCAACTGGAGCGCGATCGACAACCGCGAGCCGCTCTCGACCCACTTCGCGTCGCGCTACATCGGCGGCGGCGCTTCGACGAATACCGACTTCGTCGTCTGGCGCGATCCCAAGGTGAATCAGGGCGCCTTCCCGTGCGGCACGCTCCCCTCCTGGTATCCGCTCGCCCAAGAGCAGATCGTGGTCTTCGACGAGCAGGAGCATCCGCAGGTCTTCGAGCCTCTACCCAACGACCCGCCGTTTCCGGGCGCGGCGCAACGCACCCGCGTCGACGGGCCCTCCCTGCCCGTCCTGCCGACCTTCGGCTGGGCCTCCCTCGACCTGAACACGACCGTGCCGGCGGCGGGAGGCAACCCGCCGGAGGACCCGGGGACCGCGCAAGCCTGGATGACCACGGTGATGACCTCGGGCGCGGTGAGCGTCGGTTTCGACGCCATCCATCTGGACAGCGCCTGCGCCCCGAGCCACGCGGTGCTCGGCCCGCCGTAGGGGTCGGTGGCCAGGCTCCGTTCCGGCTCGAGGAGCTCAGAGGCGGTCGCCGGAAGTGAACGTCGCTGCGCCCTGAAGATCCAAGGGACGGGTCAGGCAGCCTTGACCATCGGCAAGGGATCGGCCTGATCTCCAGCGCCCTCCGCCAGCGCGGAATCCGAGGGGGCGAGCAGAGCGACCACAGAGTCGGCGCTGTGGTGCCAGTGTTCGGAGAAATGTCGTTCCATCCGCATCCGTGCCGCCTTCGAGACGGCGAAGGGAAGGACGAACGCGAGCAGGACCGCGACCCAAGCGACGAGGTCGGTGATCCAACCGACTTTCTCGGCCAGCGCAAAGTGGGTGACGGCGCTTTTGATCCAGCCGAGAGCCCAGGCCGTCAAAACGCCGAAGACGACCAAAGCCTGGGTGAGCTGAGCGTAACGCCGGGTCGTCACCGGACCCTTGACCTTCAAAAGAAGCTCGCCGGAGCCTTTGAGCCGGGCGGAACGGTTCGCGAGGGGAGGGGCATCGACGATCTCGAACTCGTCGGGTAGATTGCCCGGAGCATAGCCATCGGTTCCTTGCGCAATCCGTTCGAACGTCGAGACGTGGATCCGAGGTTGGGCATGGTTCCTCTCGCAGATCCGAGCGATCTCGCGAGGGAGGTAGCGATAGTACGCGGCTAGCCCAGAACGGGAGTCGTAGAGCTTGTCGTTGATGTTCATCCGGTCGCGGATCGCCTGCCGTTCCGTCCCCACGCATCGAAGGCCGCAAGCTTCCGCCTCGCCGAGCATCCAGTCGAGGGTGATGAGCGACATCCCTTGCTTCGGGTAGCCGCCGCCGACGTTTGAATGGACTCCGGAGAACCAGACCTGCCGGATGCGCTGATCCCTGCCGTTTTCCTCGTCCCACAGCACCGGGTGGAAGGTATGGCGCTCGTCGTCGATCGAGAGCGCATGCCGGGCCACCGCGATTTCGGGTCTCAGCTTGTTGTCCGGGAACTTGAACTGATGGATGAGAGTGTTCCACGCCGTGGCGAAACCGTCCCACGGGAAACCGACAGCCGCGACGGTATCCCAAACACCGACGAACCGAATCAGTTTCTCCTCGCCGCCCGGAGTGGGCTTCGGATGAAGCTTGCCACCCATCCGGCCGCGCCAATCGCCCACCGGATCGGGACCGCATGGCCAGAAAAGGCGTGTGAGGAGAGCCGGATAAGCGCAACGATAGGCCTTGTACCCTTCCGCGACGGCCTGGCGCAAATCGGCATCCGACGGGAAGTCGTCATCTCGCAAGATCCCGCAACGCGCGATGAATCCCGCGAGCGTCCGCACCGTGAAGGCACCCCGGCTGAAGCCGAAGAGGAAGAGCTGATCGCCGGGCTCGTAGACCCGCGCCAACGCGGTATAGAGCTTGCGGACGTTGCGCGCGAGACCGTAGCCAAAGGCGCCACCGATCAGCTTGAGGGGCTTGAAGCTCTCCGTACCCACACCGTCGTCGTAGACTGCGATCTGCGGCGGCAACTTGGGGTCGGTCCGATGCCCCTGGAGGTCGACCGCTTCGAACAGCTTGAAGACGTTCGTACCGCGCCCCTTGATCGCGGTGTTGCCCGTTCCGTCCGACAGGATGATGATGTTCTTGGCCATGGAGCGCCTCCAGGTGGGGCAATCCGTCGTTACGGAGTAGACGGAACCAGATCGAAAGTTCGACGCGGCGGCGGTGGCCCGCCGGACCCCTCCGATTCCGTGCTGGGCTCCTGATAGGTTCCGGTCAATGACCTTGGTATTCGAGTGGGATGCCCGCAAGAAGAAAATATGAGCAAAGCTAGCGCCAAGGATTCTGATCTGCTCCCGGAGTACGACTTCTCGAAAGGCCTCCGGGGGAAGTACGCCGCGCGCTACCGGGCCGGGACGAACCTGATCATCCTGGATCCCGACCTGGTCGAGCGGTTCCCCGACTCGGAGGCCGTCAATCGCGCGCTTCGGACGCTCGTCGAGGTCGCGGATCGCCAGGTCAAATCACCGCCCCGCTGAGGAAATGCCCTACGCCGAGGATGGATCCGCACCGCGTCGCCTGTGCCCGTCCGGCTCCGCCTCCATGCGCGCGATGAAGTCAGCCAGCGTCCTCCCCGGCTCGTGGGCGAAGGTCTCGGTGCGGATGCCGTGCGCGAGCACGCGGTCGAGGCGGAAGCTGCGGAAGTCGGAGCGGAGCTCGCACCAGGCGACGAGGAGCCAGGTCGGGGGGTAGAAGGAGAGGGCGAGGGGGTGCACGGTGCGCTCGGTCTCGCCTCCCGTTTCGTCGCGATAGCGGAGATCGGCGAGGCGGCGCTCGCGGACGGCGAGGCGG
>DATMZU010000706.1:0-10656 GCA_035607435.1 Thermoanaerobaculia bacterium
CCGCCACCTGGTGACGGTGTCGCGGATCATCGGCGCCAAACCCGGCACAGGCGGCACCGAGGGGGTGCCCTACCTGCGCCGGGTGCTCGAAACGCGGCTGTTTCCCGAGCTCTGGCAGGCGCGGACGGAGCTTTAGCTCCGCGCGGCGACCTCGGCCGCCGTGCGCTCGGCCAGATCGTTGGCGCCTTCGTCGTAGGTGCGGAGGAAGGTCCCCCAGGTGCAGTTGTTCTGCCCCGGCTTGTGGGCCTGCGCGCGGCGAATCGCCATGTTGGCGACCGCTTCGACGATCCATTCGAAGTTGTCGGCGCCGATCGAGTTCAGGTCGGCATCAGGCGCCGGGTTGCAGAAATCGATCGCGTAGGGAACCCCGTCGCGGACCGCCAGCTCGACCGTGTTGAAGTCGTAGCCGAGGCCGACGTTCAGGCGCAGCACCGCGTCGTAGAGCTTGGCGAAGAGCCCCGGCTCGATCGGCTCAGGGATGCGGACGTAGCGCTCGTGGAAATGCGCGCCCGGGTCGTAGCGCATGATCTGGATGTCCTGGCGGTCGATCGAGTAGCAGCGGAAGTATTCCGTGAACTTGATCTCCTCCTGAAGCATCATGACCAGCTGGCCGGTCTCGCCGTAGGCGCGGAAGAAATCCTCCTGGTCCTTCACCCGGTAGACGCTCTTCCAGCCGCCGCCGTCGAACGGCTTGAAGAAGGCCGGGAATCCGACGTACTCGAAGATCCCTTCCCAATCGAGCGGATAGGCGAGATTGCGCATCGACTCCGCCTTGGTGTCGGGCGGGTGCTCGTTCGAGGGGAGCAGCACGGTCTTCGGCACCGCGACGCCGATCCGGGTCGCCAGCGAGTTGTTGAAGAACTTCTCGTCGGCGCTCCACCAGAACGGGTTGTTGAGCACCGCGGCGCCGAGCAGCGCCTCGTTCTTGAGGAAACCGCGGTAGAACGGGATGTCTTGCGAGATCCGGTCGATGATCACGTCGTAGCCGGCCGGTTCGCCCTGCTTCACCTTGTCCAGCTTGACCGGCTCGGCGACGATGCCGTCCACCGCTTTGGCGTTGACCCGGTCGATGAAGGCCCAGGGGAAGGTATTCTCCTGCCCGAAGAGGATGCCGATTTTCTTCATGCGATTCCCTTTTGACGGTGCCCGCTTAAGAGGCGAGCCGGAATTTCGTTCGAGAAATTAGGGTTTGGAAGGCCGATCGCGTGGATGGGCGCGCGAACTTTAGCACAGGGCGCGCGGCCCGCTTTGGCTCCCGAACCGGTAGAATCCCCGGACTCCGAGAGCAGAGGCCCACGACGAATGACCGCAAACCGCCCCAGCCACAAACTTCGATCCCTCCTCCGGCTCGCCCTCTTCGCCGTCGTTCTCGCGGCGATTCCGGCGGACGCGGTCCCCGCAAAGCGCCCGGTCGCCCCGGTGCCCGCGGCGATCCCCGCCACGCCCCAGGCCCCCGCGTTCAAGATCTTCCTTTCGGAGCCGGGGGTCTACCGGGTCTCGTACGAGGACCTGGTCAAGGCGGGCTTGGAGGGTAAACCCGAAAGCGAAACGATGGGCCTCACCAACCGCGGCCGGCCGGTCCCGATCTGGATCGACGACGCCGGGGATGGCCAGTTCGGCCCGGGCGATCATCTGGAATTCATCGGCGACCGGCTGGCCGGCGCGGTCACGTACTACAACGAGCACTCCAACCTGAACGTCTACCGGCTGCGGCTCGACGCCGGTGCGGACGGAACGGTTCCGGCGCGGATGTCCTCGCCGGTGGGCGGCGCGCCGCGCCACGCGGCGATCGCGCCGTTCACCGCGCGGCAGCATTTCGAGCACGACTCGATCCTGCTTCGCTTCCCCGGCCAGGCGGACCAGCCGCAGGAGCTCTGGTTCTGGGCGAAGCTCACCCAGCAGGACGCCAAGCCGTTCCGCCAAGAGGTGGACCTATCGGATCTGGAGACCCGGGATCTCGACCCGGACCACCCGCAGCCGGTGCGCGTGACGGTCGAGATCCGCGGCTGGTCGCAGCCTGCGAGGAAGGCGCCTTTGCTCGCCGATCATGCGGTCGAGATCTGGTTCGGGGGCAAGAACGTCGCGACCAAGACCTGGAACAACCCCGACGGGATGCAGCGGGTAACGGCCGAGATCCCCGCGGCGTCGGTCGCGGCGGCCAAGGCGGAGATCGAGGTGCGCATTCCGGTGCGGGAGAACGCCGAGACCGGCGAGTCTCTGATCGACGTCGCGGTGCTCAATTCGATCGAGGTGAATTATCCCCGCTCGCGCGAGGTGGGACTCGGCGCTCCGGTTCGCGTGGAGGTCGCGGAGACCGCGGCGGTCGCCACCTTCTCGTTTCCCCCGGGCCAGCCGTTCACGCTCTACGGCGAGGCGGGCACCCGCATTCCCTCGGCCGCGGTGGCGCGGATCGCCGAGCCGAACGGGCGGGAGCGGGCGGTGTTCCTGCTGCCCCATCCGGAAACCGTGCTCTGGGCGGTTCCGTCCACGGCGCTCGCCGCGCCGGTCGCGATCGAGCGCGACAAGCCGTCCGCCTGGGCGAAGTTCGCCGAGCCGGTTGATTACTTGATCATCGCCCATCCGCGCCTGCTCGCCGCGATCGAGCCGCTCGCCGAGCTGCACCGCAAGCGCGGCCTCAAAGTCGCGGTGATCGACGTCGAAGACCTCTACGACGAGTGGAACGGCGGCATTCTCGACCCGCAGGCGATCAAGGATTTCCTGCGCCACGCCTGGCGCGATTTCCCCAAGCCCGCCCCTCGTTTCGTCCTGCTGGTGGGCGACGCGAGCTGGGACCCGAAAAACCTCCACGCGAGCGAGGTCGAGGGCGAGGAGTACGTCGATTCCGCCTACAACCCGGGGCACGGCACCGAGTTCGCGAAGATCATCTCGACCCCCTATTCCGAGCGCGGCGCCCTGGAGCACAGGAACCTCGTGCCGACCTGGAACTACGGTACGTTCGACGGCCACGCCGCGGGAGACAACTGGTTCGTCGACGTCGAGGACGACGACCTGAAGCCCGAGATGGCGATCGGCCGCCTGCCGGTGGTCGAGCCCGAAGAGGTCGCGGCGATCGTCGAGAAGACCGCCGCCTACCTCTCCCGGCCGGAGCTCGGCCCCTGGCGCCGCGACGTGCTGTGGGTGACCAACGAAGAGCCGGTGATGCAGGGCTGGAGCGACGAGATGGCACGCGACGTTTCGGCGCGCGGCTTTTCCGCCCGCAAGGTCTATCCGCAACCGCAGGTGGAGGGAGCGCCGGCCGCCGAGGCCGATCAGAAGCATTTGGTGGACGCGCTGAGCCAGGGTGAGGTGCTGGTCCATTTCATCGGCCATGGCGGCCGGTTCATCTGGCGCACCGGGCCGCCGGATTGGACCAAGCACCGCGACCTGTTCAACCTCGCCGATCTCGACCGCCTGCCGGAGAGCCGCCGCCTGCCGTTGATCCTGTCGATGACCTGCTATTCGGCGCCGTTCGACCACCCGACCGCCGACTCGATCGGCGAGAAGTTCCTGCGCCTGCCGAAGAAAGGGGCGATCGCGGTGATCGCCGCCTCGTGGCGCAACTCGCCATACAAGCAGATGAGCGAGACGCTGATCAAAAACCTGCTCACGCCGGGGGCGACGATCGGCGAGGCGCTCTTGCGCACCAAGCACGAGAGCCACGACGACGAATTCGTCCGGCAATACAACCTGCTTGGCGATCCGGCCCTGCCGCTCGCGATCCCGGAGCCGCTGAAGCTTGCCGCCACGGCGGCGGCCCCGTCCCCCGGCTCGGCCGCGCGAATCCTGCCGACGATCTCGGCCCGCCGCGCAGCGGGCGAAAAGCTCGCGGGCGAGGCCACCGTCGATTGGCTCGACGAAAACGGCGCGGTGCTCGCGACCGAACGGCTGCACGCCAAGGGCGCCGAGCTCGATCTGCGTTACAAAGGAACTGCCGAGGCCGCAAGCGCCGTACGCTCGGCGCGCGTCTATCTCTGGGATACCCAAACCGGCCGCGACGCGGCGGGCGCCATCGCCCTGCCTGAACCGGCCGCGGAGACACCGTCCAAATGATCGCGATCCCCCCGCACTCCCCCATCGCCGCCTCGCTCGTGTTGTTCTCCACCCTCACCATCGCCGCCTGCTCCGCGGGAGCCAAGCCCGCCGACGCCCCGGCTTCGCAGCCCGCTCCCTCGGCCACCTCCGAAGGCGCCGCCGGAGCGCCGCCCGCCCAGTCCGCCCCCGGCGCGGAAAACTCGAACCTGATCGGCAACCCGACCGGCGCCGTGCTCCCCAAGGACGCCAAGCCCATGGAGGCGACGGTCGAGATCAAGAACACGATCCGCTGGTCCACCGCCTCCGAGGTCGAAAACTTCGGCTACGACGTCTATCGCGGCGATGCCGAAGAGGGGCCGTTCGTCCGCCTGACCGCAAAGCCGATCCCCGGCGCCGGCACCTCCGACGAACCGCACAAGTACTCCTACGTCGATAAAGACATCGACCCGACGAAGGACTACTGGTATTACGTCGAGAGCGTCTCCTACGCCGGAGTCCGCGAGCGCTTCACGCCGGTGCAGAAGGCGAAGGCGAAGCAGCCGAAGTAAAGACGCCCAGTACCTTACCAAGACCTATCCGGGTGCAGCGCCGTCGGGGCGTCTCCGCGGCGCCCCGGCTCCGCCTCACCGGATCCGCCGCGCCGCGAGCACGCCTCCGGGGGCGCTCCAGACCGCCCAGACGCGGCCGTTGCCTTCGACCAGCGAGGCCCCTTCGTTGAGCCGGGAGGACGCCTCGCCGAGGTTCGAGATCGGCACCGGCGGCACGGTCGAGACCCCCGCGGCGTCCTTCGCCTCGTAGTAGAGAGTCGATGAGTTGCCGAACCAGGGGTTCGCCTCGTACATCACCAGGTGGACCGTACCGTCCGCGCCGATCAGCACGTAGGGCCGGTTGGCTCGCGGCAAGTCGGGGAAGCTGAGCGTCTGCTCCGGCCGGTCGAGGATCGTCGCGAGAGGCGCGGCGTCGCCGCTCAGGTCATCGAGATAGGGAGAGATGCGCAGCCAGCGCGCCTCGTCGCGCCGGTCGGCGTCGTAGACCACGGTCACCCGGTCGCTCGCGTCCAGGCTCAAATGGGGGTAAGTGTTGGACCCGCCGCTGGTGTCGCGGGTGAGCGCGGTGGGCGCGATCAGCAGATCGCCGGTCGCGGCATCGACCAGCGCATAGGCGATGTCCGATCCCGAGGGGTCGGACACCGGGCCGCTCCACGCGACGTGCAGTCCGCCGTGGCCGTCGAGCCGGATCGCGGGCTGGCTGTCGTTGCCCCCGTTCTGCGGCTCGAACAGCAACCGCGGCGCGATCTCGACCGCTCCGGTCGGGCTCAAGCGCGAATAGCGCAGCGAGCCGAGGAAGGTCTCGGACCAGACGACGTGTGCCCGGCCCGCCGCATCGACCGCGAGCGCCGGCTGGTCGCCGTCGCTGTCCGGGTTCGACGAGACCCGGCGATCGGTCACCACCGTGATCGCCGCCCCGTCGGCCGGGTTGCCGTTCCGGTCGTCGAGGGCGGGATCGAGCACCCGGTAGAAGACGTCGGCGCCGCCGAAGCGCCGATCGCTCCAGGCGATGTGAACCTTCCCCGCGCCGTCGAGCGCGATCGCCGGCTGGTCGGGGAAGAGCGTGAGGGTGAGGCGCGTGCTGTCGATCTTCACCGCGCCGTTCGGTCCGAGCATCCGATAGAACAGCTGATCGTGCCCGAAGTTGTCGGCGATGAAGACGGTGTGCAGGTTGCCCTGGCCGTCCACGGCCACCGCCGGGTTTCTCGGTTGGACGGTAGCGCCGCCGAGCGAGAGCCGGGGCCGGTCGTCCGCCGCCGCAGCGGGCGAGGTCGCGTCGATCTCCACCTCGGCGCCGTCGCCCGCGCCGCCCGAGTCGGAATCGAAGAGGTTGGGATCGGTGCCCAGATCGACCAGCTCGCGGCCGTCGAGCAGGCCGTCGCGGTCCGAGTCGGGCTGGGACGCCGAAGTGGTCGGCTCCGCGCCGTCGCCGAGCCCGTCGTGGTCGGTGTCGGCCTCGGTCGCCCAGGTCCCAGTGGCGTTCTCATCGCCATCCGAGACGCCGTCGCCGTCGGTGTCGGCGCGCGTCGGATCGGTGCCCAGGTACTGCTCGGTTCCCTCCTCCAGCCCGTCGCCGTCGCGGTCGCCGAAGCCGTCCTCGAAGTCGTTCGGATCGAGACCGTAGAGCACCTCGAATCCGTCGCCGAGATTGTCGCCGTCGGTGTCGAAGGTGTCGGTGTTCGTCCCCAACACCGCCTCGGCAAAGAAGCTCAAGCCGTCCGCGTCGGTGTCGGGCAGCGCGGGGATCGAGAAGCGGCCGAAGTCGGGCGCCACGTCCCAGGCGAAGTACTGCGGCGTCTCGGGCAACAGCTGGCCGGTGAGCTGGCCGCCGCCGCCGAGGCGATAGACGTTGTAGTCGAAGACCGCCGTCAGCAGGTCGAAGCTCCGGGAGCCGTTGAACCGCTCGATCGGCACCTCGACGATGAAGCCATGCTCATCCGGAGCGAACGTCGCGCCGTCGAGCGAAATCAGGTCGTCGATCCGCACTTCGAGATCGGCGCCGAGGCCGGACGGGCGATGCGGCCCGAACCGGTCGGCGAGCGGGCGCACGCCGGTCGCCGGATCGTGGTCGAGGTCGAAGGAGAGCACGGCGCTGTAGCCGTTGGCCGCGGCCTCCGCGCCCGCATCCTGGAATTCGACCCGGACCCGCACCCGATCGGCGAGCGTTTCGACGTGAACCGCCGTGATGTCGATGTCGCGCCGCGGATCCTGGCCCTGCACGTCGTCCGAACGGTCGATCAAATCGCCGCCGGACGCCACGGCGAGCGCGATGTCGCCGACGTCGGTGGTGCCGCCGCGCTCGACCTCGACCGGCCCCGAATCGCCGAAGCGCGGCGCGTCCGCGCTTTCGAACAGCGCCTGGATCGTGATCGGATCGTCGAGCGTCGGCACGTCGGGCAGCTCGAAACGGCCGTCGGCGCCGCTCACTCCCGTGTGGGCGGCCACGGCGACCCGGGCGCCCGCCACCGGCTGGCCCGCGCCGTCCACGATGCGGCCGATCACGCGGGTGAGGGGATCGTCGATCACTGGGACCGTCCGCTCGACGGCGGACGACGCGCCGGACAGGTCGGTCGCGGTCACTTTGACGACCAGCGAGGAGACGTCGGCCGGCACCCGGTAGAGGAATTCGAACGGCGCGTAGCTGTCCTGGTAAATGATTTCGCCGCCGATCTCGACCCGGATCTCGGCGAAGCCGTCGGGATCTTCGGCGTTGACCGACACCGGGACCAGCTGGCCATGGAGCCACTCGACGCCCGGCGCGGGCGCCAGCAGCTCGACGAACGGCGCGCCGTTGGTGAGCACGGTGAAGGTGCCGCCCGACGTCGCGGTCTGGCCCGCGGTGTCGGTTGCGATGGCGTCGATGCGGATCGAATTCGTCCCGGCGCGCACGGTGTAGGGCACCGCGAACGGCTCCGCGACGGCGATTCCGACGCTCGTGCCATCGACCTGGAATTCGACCGAGGCGACGCCCAAGTTGTCCGCCGCGGTGGCGGCGAGGGTGATCGCGACGTTTTCCCCCAGCTCGGTGCCGGCGGAAGGAGAAACCAGGATCACGCTCGGCGGCGGATCGAGCACCGGGATCGTCCGCTCGGCGATCGTGGTCCGCCCCGCGCGGTCGGTGCCGCGCGCTTGGACGGTCACGGCGGCGAGCCCGCCGGGCACCGGGTAGCTCGCGGAAGAGGGCGCCGTGCCGGTGAACCCCGTCGGGACGCCGTTGACGAACAGCTCGACCAGGCGCAGGAACGGATCGTCGTCCGAGACCGTGAACCGGATCGGCATCACGGTCCCCGCGACCACGGAGGAGCCCGCGGCGGGCGCCAGAATCGTCACCACCGGCGGCGGGTCCGCCTGGACCGGAATCGTCCGCACCGCCGTCGTGACCTGGCCGGCGTCGTCGGTGGCGATCGCCTCGAACACCATCGCCGGCACGTCCAGCGGCACGTCGAAGCGGACCTCGGCCGAGCCGTCGTTGGAGGCGGCGACCAGGACGCCGTTGAGTTTCAAGTCGATGTGCCGGACCGCGGAGTCGTCGGTCGCCAGGGCCTGGAAGCTCTGGTTGAACTGCCCCTCGCGCAGGGTGTCCCCCGCCGCCGGATGGAGGATCTCGACGAGCGGAGCGGGATCGGCCACGACCGCGACGCGCACCGTCGGGGCCGCCGCCTGATTCCCCGCGAAATCGACCGCGACCGCGTCGAGCGCGATCTCGGTGCCGGCTTCGGTCGGGGTGATCGTGAAGGCGTAGGGCGGGATCGGATCGACCTCGGCCGGGTGGCCGGTGCGCAGCAGGCGCACTTCGGCGACCCCGACGTCGTCGAGCGCGCGGACGACCACCTGGAGCGGCCGACCGGCCGTCGCGCTGCCGCCGTCGGCCGGAGATTCGAACGACACCGTGGGGGCGATCCCCGCGCCGTCCGTGAAATCGGCATAACGGGCGATGAACATCCGGGTCTGGCCGAGGTAGCCGGGCTTGCCGAGCGTCGCGGCGCCCCGGGTGCCGGTGACGTAGAGGAACCGGTCGTCGGCCGCGACACCGGTCGTGTCGCCGCCGAACGCCGGGTCGAGCGCCAGCTCGCCCAGGGCTTGTGGAGCGCCGCCGCGACTGCCGTCGTAAAGACCGAGCACCGCGTCGAAGCGCACGGTCGATGCCCCGAACAGCACCTTCCTCGGCGAGAGCGTGACGTCGGTCTGGAACAGCGATCCCGTGGTACCGAGATCGATCGGGCTCGCCGGGGCCCCGAGGTCGAGCGTGCGCAGACCCCGTTCGGTCGCGAGATAGGCGTATGCCCCGGAAAGCTCGACGTCGAACGTGCGGTGCCGGGTGTCGAAAGGATCGGGCGGCACGAGCGCCAGCCGCAGCGGCGCCGAAGCGACGCTCACGTCGATCACCTGGGTGTCGTGGTCGAGGTCGGTGAGCACCGCGAGAGAACCCGCGACGTCGATGCCGTTCGCCGTCCCCGGGGTGTCGAGCGAGGCCACCCGGACCGGCGCGAGCGGGTTGGCCAGGTCGATCACCTGGAGGCCCGAGGAACCGTCCGCGACATAGGCGTAGCCGCCATCCACCGCGAGATCGATCGCCAGACCCGGCGTGTCCACCGTCGCCACCCGCACCGGGTGGAGCGGATCATCGATGCGCACCACGTGCAGGCCCGCGGTGTCGGCCGCGAGGTAGGCGTAATCGCCCGCCAGGCGAATGTCGTTGGCGTTGCCGGCGAGAGCGAGCTGCGCCACCACCCGCGGCAGCGTGCGATCGGCGAGATCGACCACCACCAGGCCGGCGGGGCCGGACGCGACGAAGGCGAAATCGCCGCGCACGGCGACGCCGTTGGCGAAGCCGGGCAGGTTGAGCGCGCCGATCCGCTCGGGGTTCGAGCGCACGGTCGCCGTCGCGAGGGCGGACTTCGACCCCACCTGGGCCTGGACGGTGCAGGTGCCGGCCGAAGCCGGCGAGACCAGCCCGTCGGGATCGACGCGGCAGTTGTTGCTGAAGTCGAAGTACAGCGTTCCCCAGACCGGCGAGGTGACGTCGAGCTCGGTCGCGTCGAGCAGCACCGCGGTGGTCTGGAGCTGCCGGGTGGTGGACGTGGTGCCGAACAGCGAATCGATCCGCAGCTCGAACGAGGCCGGCGCCAAACGCAGCGAGGCGGTCGAGGCGGCGAGGTTGTAGCTCGCGGCGTTGGCCGGATCGCTGCCGACGCGGATCTCCAGCGCATCGCGGAAACGGTCGCCGTCGGTGTCGGCGACGAGCGGGTTGGTGATGAAATGGTCGGCGCCGGAGACCACCTCTTCACCGTCTTTGATCGTGTCGCCGTCGCTGTCGGGCCGGCGCGGATCGGTGCCGTAGACCGCCAGCTCGTCGCGGTTGGACAGGGCGTCCACGTCGGCGTCCTCGAAGCCGTCGGCCGGGCTGTTCGGATCGAGCCCGTTGGCCACCTCCACGTCGTCGGGAATGCCGTCGCCGTCGCTGTCGCCGGCCAGCTCGACGCGCACCGTCGCCAAGCCCGCCGTTCCTTCGTAGATCGCGCTCAAGAGGGCGACGCCGCTCGCCCCGGCGGTCGCGACGCCGTTGGTGTTGACCGCGACCACCCGCGGATTGCTCGACGACCAGGTGATGCCGGCGCGGGCCGTGACGTCGGCGGTCGAGCCGTCCGGATAGATCGCGGTGAGATGCAGCTGATGGTTTTCGCCCGGCGCCACGAAGGGACCGGTCGGACCGGCGAGCGCCACCGAACGCGGCACCGCATCGACCTGGTCGAACTGGATCGACGGCACCTGAACGGAGCCGTTGGCGAGGATCGAAAACAGCTCCGATTGGCCGCGCCGGACGACGCCGTTGTCGACGCAGACCGCGCGGGCGCGGACCAGGCCGCGGTTGGCCGGCACGTTGTTCAGGATCCAGCGTCCCAGCGGATCGACGCGCACCGAACGGTTGAGCGCACCGATGGTGCAGCCGGGAGTGAGGCCGCCGCCGCCCTGCGCCAGGGCGGGCGCGTTCGAAGACCCGAAGCCGAGCAGCGCAACGGCGGCGCAGGCGAGGCCAAACGGAAGGGTGCGGACCGGGCGCGACGGACGAAAGGCG